>JBIKWX010000101.1:0-11343 GCA_044356095.1 Roseomonas sp. | reverse complement strand
CATATCCATCGAACAGAAAACCACCAGCCATAATCCACGCTCCACCGTCGGCACCGTCACGGAAATCCATGACTATATGCGCCTGCTTTGGGCGCGGGTTGGCGTGCCCTATTCGCCGGCGACTGGTCTGCCGATTGAAGCGCAGACCGTGTCCCAAATGGTGGACCGCGTCATGGCCATGCCGGAAGGCACGCGGCTTTTGCTGCTGGCCCCGGTGGCGCGCGGCAAGAAGGGCGAATTCCGCAAGGAATTGGCCGAATTCCAACGCCGAGGCTTTGAACGCGTCAAAATCAACGGCACGCTCTATCAAATCAGTGAGGCTCCGAAGCTCGACAAGAAGCTCAAGCACGATATTGAAGTGGTGGTGGACCGCGTTGTCGTGCGCGATGGCATCATGCAGCGCCTTGCGGATTCCTTCGAAACCGCGCTGGGTTTGGCCGATGGCATTGCCTATGCCGAAAACGCTGATGGCGGGGAACGCACGGTATTTTCCAGCCGCTTCGCCTGCCCGGTTTCCGGCTTTACCATCGAGGAAGTTGAACCGCGCCTGTTTTCCTTCAATTCACCGCATGGCGCCTGCCCGGTTTGCGATGGGCTCGGCACGGAAAGCTTTTTCGATCCGCAATTGGTCGTACCGCAGGATGATGTCGCGCTGAAGGATGGCGCCATCATGCCCTGGACGGGCGCGTCATCCCCCTATTACGACCAAACCCTGCAAAGCCTGGCGGCGCATTTCAAGGTGAAGATGACCACCGCCTGGCAGGAACTTCCCGCCCGCGTGCAGCAGGCCATTCTGCATGGCACGGGCGATGAGGTTGTGACACTCCGCTACAAGGATGGGCTACGCGCCTATGAGGTCAAAAAACCTTTTGAGGGCGTGATCGCCAATCTGGAACGGCGCTTTCGCGAAACCGATAATCCTTGGGTGCGCGAAGACCTCTCTCGCTATCAAGCGGAACGGCCCTGCGCGGCGTGTGCGGGGCATCGGCTGAAACCGCAATCGCTCGCGGTGAAGGTGGCGGGGCGGCATATCGGTGAAGCCTCTGCCATGGCCATTCACCGGGCGCGGGATTGGTTCGCGCAGGTGGAAGAAACGCTCACGCCACAGCGGCGCGATATCGCGCGGCGAATCCTGCGAGAAATCAATGATCGCCTGCAATTTCTGGTGGATGTGGGGCTGGATTATCTCTCCCTCGCGCGGTCTTCCACCACGCTATCGGGCGGCGAATCGCAGCGCATTCGCTTGGCCTCACAGATCGGTTCCGGCCTGACCGGCGTGCTGTATGTGTTGGATGAACCTTCCATCGGGCTGCATCAGCGCGACAATGAAAGGCTGCTGGTCACGCTGCGGCGGCTCCGCGACCTTGGCAATACTGTGCTGGTCGTCGAGCATGATGAGGATGCGATCCGCAGCGCCGATCATTTGGTGGATATCGGCCCCGCCGCCGGCAAGGGTGGTGGGCGGCTGGTGGCGCAGGGCAAGCCGGCGGAAGTCGCCGCGAATCCCGCCAGCCTGACGGGGCAATATCTCTCCGGCACCAGGCGCATCGAAATCCCCGCAAAGCGCCGCAAGATTGACCCCAAGCGGCAATTGCGTGTGGTCGGCGCCAGTGGCAACAACCTCAGGCGCCTGAATGCCGCGCTGCCGCTTGGCACCTTTACCTGCGTCACCGGCGTTTCCGGCGGCGGCAAATCAACGCTGGTGATTGAAACGCTCTACAAGGCCGCAGCGCGGCGCCTGATGGGCGCGGCAGAGGTGCCGGCGCCGCATGATCGCATCGAAGGGCTCGATCACCTCGACAAGATCATTGATATTGACCAATCACCGATTGGCCGCACGCCGCGTTCCAATCCTGCGACTTATACGGGGCTATTTGCGCCGATCCGCGATTGGTTCAGCGAATTGCCGGAAAGTCGGGCACGAGGCTACAAGCCAGGCCGCTTCAGCTTCAATGTGAAGGGCGGGCGGTGCGAGGCCTGCCAGGGCGATGGCGTCATCAAGATTGAGATGCACTTCCTGCCCGATGTCTATGTCACCTGCGATACCTGCAAGGGCAAACGCTATAATCGCGAAACGCTCGATGTGAAGTTCCGCGGCAAATCCATCTCCGACGTGCTCGACATGACGGTGGAGGAAGGGGAGGAATTCTTCGCCGCCGTCCCCGCCATTCGCGAAAAACTGTCGGTGCTGCGCAAGGTGGGGCTTGGCTATATCCATCTCGGCCAACAAGCCACCACGCTTTCGGGTGGGGAGGCGCAGCGCATCAAGCTTTCCAAGGAGCTGTCGCGCCGCGCCACCGGGCGCACACTCTACATATTGGATGAACCAACCACCGGGCTGCATTTCGAAGATGTGCGCAAATTGCTTGAAGTGCTGCATGCGCTGGTGGATGCCGGCAATACGGTGGTGGTGATCGAACATAATCTGGAAGTGATCAAAACCGCCGATTGGGTGCTGGATCTCGGCCCCGAGGGCGGTGAGGGCGGCGGCAAATTGGTCGCGGAAGGCACGCCGGAAGACATCGCCACCGTGGCGGAAAGCCATACCGGGCGCTTCCTCGCGCCCTTATTGCGGGAAGTGGCACCCGCGCCGGTGAAGAAGCGCAAGCGGGCCTGAACCGCTTCGCCTTCCCTTCGCCCGGCATCCCGTCTATCCCGGCAGCCCACCCCCGAGGGAGATACCCCCATGCCCGCCTGGCTGCCCGAATTGGCGGCTTCGGTCTTCGCGACCATCATCGCCATCACGCTCCATGAAGCGGCGCATGGCTATGCGGCGCGTGCGCTTGGCGATGATACGGCGGCGCGGATGGGGCGGCTCAGCCTGAACCCGATCCGCCATGTGGATATGGTCGGCACCATCCTGCTGCCGGGTTTTTTGCTGATCTCCCAATTGCTTACCATTGGCCGGGTGGAGGCGATGTTCGGCTGGGCCAAGCCCGTGCCGGTCAATATCTGGCAGCTCAGGAACCCGCGCTATGGCATGGTGGCGGTGGCGGCGGCCGGGCCGGCCACGAATTTCGCCCTTGCCCTGGCGGCGGGGCTGGCCGCGCATGTGGTGGAACCCTGGCAGGCCAGCCTGGGGGCGGATGGCACTGCCTTTGCCTATCGCGCCTTTGGCCTGTTCATCCTTGCCAATCTGGTGCTTGGCCTGTTCAACCTGTTTCCCATGCCGCCCTTGGATGGTGGGCGCATCGCGGTTGGGCTGCTGCCGCGCACGCCTGCTTTGGCACTCGCGCGGATCGAGCCCTATGGCCTGCTGCTGGTCATGTTTGGCCTGTTCATCCTGCCCCATCTGCTGCCCGGCTATGACCCCATGGGCTGGTTTTTTCGGGGGGTGGTTGCGCCCGCCTTCGATTTCGTTCTCATGCTCACCGGACACGGGTAACGGGACCAGATGAGCGACTCCTCCCTCCAATTGCAGCTTGATGGCTATGAAGGCCCGCTTGATCTGCTGCTGGAACTCGCCCGGGCGCAGAAGGTGGATCTGGCCAAGATTTCCATCGTCGCCCTGGTCGAGCAATATCTGGCGGTGATCGAAGGTGCGCGCCGCATTCGGCTGGAATTGGCGGCGGATTGGCTGGTGATGGCCGCCTGGCTTGCCTGGCTCAAATCCCGCCTGTTGATCCCGCCGGAACAGGTGGAAGGCGAAGATGCCGAAGCTTTGGCCGAGGCGCTGACGGATCGGCTGGCGACCCTGGAACGCATGCGCGCTGCCGCACTGTGGCTCAATCGCCGCCCCTGGCTTGGCCATGATGTCTTCGCCCGTGGCGCCCCGGAACGGCTGAAGGTGGAAGACCGTTCCGGCATCTCCGCCGATCTGCCGGCGCTGCTGCAAGCCTATGTCACCGGGCGCCGCCGGGCCTTGGCCGCGCGCCCCTATCGGCCCAAGCCGCGCAAGCTTTTCACCGTGCAGGAAGCCTTGGATCGGCTCACCAAGCTGGTCGGCGCCCTGCCAAGCTGGTCCGAATTGCGCGCCTTTCTGCCGGAAGGCTTTGACGATCCGGTGGAACAGCGCGCGGCGCTTGCCAGCACCTTGGTTGCGGGCTTGGAAATGGCGCGCGGCGGCGGGATAGAATTGCACCAGGAAGCGGCCTTCGCGCCGATCATGATCCGCCGCCGGACAGAAGAAGGGGGCAGCGATGGAAGAACAGACTGAAACCTCGGTACCCGAGGCAGCCCCCCCGGCACCCGATGCTGCGACCATGGCCGAGGCGCTCCGCATAGCGGAGGCAGTGATCTTTGCCGCCGACCGCCCGGTATCGCCGCAAACCCTGGCCGCTGTGCTGCCGGAAGGCGTTTCCGCCACTTCTGCCTGCGCGGCGCTTGCCGCCGCTTATGAAGGGCGGGGCGTGGTGCTGGCTGAAATCGGCGGCGGCTATGCCTTCCGCACGGCGGCAGACCTCGCGCCTCGGCTCACCAAGGTGGTTGAAAGCCCGCGCCGGCTGCCGCGCGCGGCGATGGAAGCGCTTGCCATCATCGCCTATCACCAGCCCTGCACGCGCGGCGATGTGGAAGAAATCCGGGGTGCAACGCTCGCGCAAACCACGCTTGAATCGCTGCTGGAACTTGGCCTGGTGGCACCGCGCGGGCGGCGGGAAGTGCCGGGCCGGCCCACGCTTTGGGGCACCACGCCGAAGTTTTTGGAACAATTCTCCCTGCAATCGCTGGCCGATCTGCCGCGCAAGGAAGAATTGGTGACCGGCGATGCGCCGCCCTTGCCCGGCCTCAACGCCCCGGTCATCACAGATGAGGCCGAGGAAGAAACGCCCACCTCCACCCCCGAAGCCGCCGAGGAAGCCAGCGAAAGGTGAGCCTCAGCTTCGCCGATATCCGCCATGCCTATGGCGCGCGGGAGGTTCTGGCCGGCATTGAGCTGAGTGTCGCGGCAGGGGAGATTGTCTGCCTGCTCGGTGCCTCTGGCTGCGGCAAGACCACGCTGTTGCGGCTGGCGGCAGGGCTTGAACCGCTCCAGCATGGGCGGATTGAAATCGGTGGCCGGCTGATTGCGGAAGCGGGGCGGGAGGTGCCGCCGGAAGCGCGGCATATCGGTTTTGTCTTTCAGGATTACGCGCTGTTCCCGCATCTGACAGTGGCCGAGAATGTCGCCTTCGGGCTGCGCTTCGCCCCGCGCGGCGAAAGGGTCTGGCGCGTCATGGATGCACTGGCGCGCGTCGGGCTGGAAGCCTTCCAGAATGCCTTTCCGCATATGCTCTCAGGCGGGCAGCAGCAGCGCGTGGCGCTCGCCCGCGCGCTGGCGCCGCGCCCCACCGTGCTGCTGCTGGATGAGGCTTTCGCCAGCCTGGATGCGCGGCTGCGGGAGAAAGTGCGCGATGACACGCTGCATGTGCTGCAGGAAGCCGGCATCGCGACCCTGCTGGTCACGCATGACGCCGAAGAAGCCATGTTCATGGGCGACCGCATCGCCCTGATGCGGCAGGGCCGCATTTTGCAGGTGGGCGCGCCGGAAGTGCTCTATTTGGCCCCTGCCGATCGCTATGTCGCGAGCTTCTTGGGTGAGGTGAATAGCCTGCCCGCCCGCATCACCGGTGGCCTGGCTGAGACCGCACTCGGCGCCCTGGCCGCCCCCGGCTTTGCGGAAGGCGCCGAGGTTGAGGTGCTGGTCCGGCCAGAGGGGCTGAAGCTTGGCATCGAAGGCCCGGTGGTGGAGGTTGAAGCCTTCCGCCTGCTCGGCGCCACCACGCTCGCCCATCTGGCGCTGCCCGATGGCGCGGGCGGGCTTTTGCACCTGCATGCCAGGCTGCCCCCGGGGCGGAGCCTCCGCCGAGGGGAGCGAATCGCCGTCGCACTCGACCCAGAACGCGCCTTTGTCTTTCCGCGCGCCGAGACATGACACGGCTTTCATTGAAGCAGGCGGCGCGCCATATCGGGGCGGTTGGCGCGCATCCGGCTTCCTGCTAACGGGACTTCCCCGCCAAAGTGACGCGCGGGGACAAAGGAGAACATGTTCGACCTCGCCTGGTCAGAAATCGCGGTGATTGCGGTGGTGGCCATTGTCATTATCGGTCCGAAGGATTTGCCGGAGGCCATTCGCGGTGTCGCGAAGGGCGTGCAGAAGCTGCGCCGCATGGCCGGGGAATTCCAGCAACAGGCCGATGAGCTGGTGCGCGAGGCCAAGCTTGATGATGTGCGCAATTCCATCCAGGAAATGAAAAGCACCATCAACGATATCCGCAGCTTCGACATCAAGGGCGAAATCCAAAAAGCCGTGGATGCGGATGGCACGCTGCAAAAAACCATGGCCGAGGACCCGCTGCGCGATACTTTCATGCCGCCGCCGCCCGCACCCTATGTGCCCCCGCCCTTGCCGCCAGTCCCTGATTCGCCGGCCTTCGTGCCGCCAACGGTTGCGCGCTTCGCCGCCCCCTTGCCGCCCGCGCCTGAACCCGTGCCGGCGCCGCCTGCTGCGTCATCCACCCCACCCGCCGCCAGCGCTTGAGGAATTTCCGTGTCCACCACCCGGGATGACGATCAGATAAACGACAAGGCCATGCCGCTCATGGACCATTTGAAGGAGCTGCGCACGCGGCTTCTCTGGTCCGTTGGCGGCTTCGCTGCGGCTTTTGCGGTCTGCTATTATTTCTCGCCGCAGATTTACGCGTTCCTCGCGCAGCCCTTGGCCGATATCCTGATGAAGCAGGGTGGCGGCGATCGGCGCATGATCTTCACCGCACTCTATGAAGCCTTCTTCACCTATTTGAAGGTGGCCTTCTTCGGCGCCGTGTTCTTTTCCTTCCCGATGTGGGCAACGCAGCTTTGGTTGTTCGTTGCACCCGGCCTGTATCGCAGTGAAAAACGCGCGATCTTGCCCTTTCTGATCGCCTCACCCTTTCTGTTTTTGGCGGGTGCGGCTTTGGCCTATTACTTTATCTTCCCGCTGGCCTGGCAATTCTTCATCTCCTTCGAAACACCGCCGGGATCAGAAGGCATTCCGGTGCAGTTGGAAGCGAAGGTCGGTGAATATTTGTCGCTGGTCATGCATATGATCCTGGCCTTTGGCATCGCGTTTCAATTGCCGGTGCTGCTCACGCTTTTGTGTCGTGTTGGCATTTTGAATGTGGAAAGCCTGCGCAAGGGCCGGCGCTACGCCATTGTCGGCATGTTCGTGGCGGCTGCCATCCTGACGCCGCCCGATGTGATCAGCCAGATCGGCTTGGCGGTGCCGCTGATCCTGCTTTATGAAATCTCCATCCTGGCGGCGCGGTGGATGACACCGAAGACCGAAGACGAGAGCAGCAAGACGTAACGATCCGACTGAAGGGTCCGGAACATGCATGACATAAGGCAATTGCGCGCCGACCCGGCGGCTTTCGATGCGGCTTTGGCGCGGCGCGGCATGGCCCCGGCGGCGGCTGGCATTTTGGCGCATGATGAAGCGCGCCGCGCGGCGCAAACCGCGTTGCAGGAAAAGCAGGCGCGGCGCAATGCGCTGTCCAAGGATATTGGGATCGCCAAGCGCCAGGGCGCCGATACGGCGGCGCTGGAAGCCGAAGCGGTGCAGCTGCGCGATGACATGGCCGCCTTGGAAGCCGAAGCCGCCAAGGCCGAAGCCGCGCAACAGGCTGTGCTGGAAACGCTCCCCAATATCCTTGACGCCGAAGTGCCTGATGGGCGCGATGAAAGCGCCAATGTGGTGCAGCATCAGCATGGCACGCCGCCGGAATTTCCCTTCACGCCCAAGCAGCATTTCGAATTGGGCGAAGCGCTTGGGCTGATGGATTTCGCAACGGCTGCCAAGCTTGCCGGCGCGCGCTTCACGGTGCTGAAAGGTGCGCTTGCGCGGCTGGAGCGCGCCCTTGGGCAATGGATGCTCAATCTGCACACTGAAGCGCATGGCTATACCGAAAGCGCCGTGCCGCTTCTGGTGAATGACACCACCATGTATGGCACCGGCCAATTGCCGAAATTCGCCGAGGATTTGTTCCGCACCACCGATGGCCGCTGGCTGATCCCGACCGCCGAAGTGCCGCTGACCAATTTCGCCGCGCAGGAGATCATGGCGGAAGCCGATCTTCCCATACGCCTGACGGCGCTTTCGCCCTGCTTCCGGTCTGAAGCCGGCAGCGCCGGGCGCGATACGCGCGGCATGCTGCGCCAGCATCAATTCGCCAAGGTGGAACTCGTTTCCATCGTGAAGCCGGAAGACAGCGACGCCGAACATGAACGCATGACGCGCTGTGCTGAGCGCGTGCTGACCGAATTGGGCCTGGTCTGGCGGCGGATTATTCTCTGCGCTGGCGATACGGGTTTTGGCGCCGCACGCACTTATGATCTGGAAGTCTGGCTGCCCGGCCAGCAGGCGTGGCGGGAGATTTCATCCTGCTCCAATTGCCGCGACTTCCAGGCCCGGCGCATGGGCGCACGCTACCGCGCCAAGGACGCCAAGGGCACTAATTTCCTCCATACGCTGAACGGGTCCGGCGTGGCGGTGGGGCGCGCGCTGATTGCGGTGCTGGAAACCCATCAGCAGGCGGATGGCAGCATCGCCATTCCAGAAGTGTTGCGGCCCTATATGGGCGGCATGGCGCGGCTTGGGGGTGGGTAAGGTTCGGGGCTCAGATCTTCCGTTTTATTTCGAAAATACAACCCAGGATTGTAGTTTTGCTGCCGCTTTCCACATCGCCATTTCATCCGATTGCCATTGATTTGCTGATTGCCAAACCGGGTCTCGGGGACGTAACCTTCCGTCCATAAAGGGCTTCGGGCGCTTGGTGATTTGATGCGCTGCGGAGCATGTTCGCCCCAAGTGGAAGCACTGGGCTGTCTGGAACATGCAGTCGAATAAACCTTCAGGGCGTGGCTGGTGGTTCGACGTAAAGCTGCCACGCCCCAGGGAATTCAGTCTTGCGGGGAGAGTCTGGATGTCTGGCACCACTGATAATGACGATCTGTCCGGTACCGAAGGGCATGACACCATCGCCCTGCTCGCGGGCAATGATACCTATCAGGGACTTGGCGGTAATGATGTCATCGAGGGCGATGAGGGTACAGATTCGCTCCTTGGCGGCAATGATGATGATTGGCTGGATGGTGGTGCTGATGCCGATACGCTCATGGGCGGCGATGGCGATGATACGCTGAAGGCGGGCATCGGCCTTGATTATCTCTTTGGTGGTGCCGGCAATGATGTCGCTGATTTCTCCGGCCTTGGTTCGGTAACGGTCAATCTGGAAAACGCTGCCGATACCTATGTGGTTTCCGCGGGCGGCGTCATTACCCGCTTTGCGGGCATTGAGAGAATCAGAACGGATGGCGGCACCCTGAGCCTGCAGGAAGATGGCGGCGCCTTCACGGTCGTGGGCGGCAATGACAATGATTACATCCTGTCCGGTGGGGGGAATGATTGCCTGCTGGGCGGGGCTGGGGATGATTTCCTTGGCGGCGGCGCGGGTGATGACACGCTGGCGGGCGAAGATGGTTCGGACATCATTTCCGGCGGTGGCGGTTCCGACCGGCTTTATGGCGGCGCCGCCCCCAGCGCCGCGCCAAGTGGTGAAGGAGCCGCGCCGCTTGCAATGGCGTTGATGGGCGCGGAAGAGCCCATCGTGATCAGTGCTGCCGATAATCTGGTCGGTACAGTAAACGATGACTTTATGGATTTGGCTGACGGCAATGACACCTATGATGGGCTTGCCGGTGCTGATACGGTGCTGGGTAGTGGCGGGGATGACTGCATCTTCGGTGGCGCGGGCTTTGATTGTCTGCTGGGTAATGATGGTGCGGATACGCTGGTTGGTGGCGGTGGCGGAAGTGATGGCTTTTCGCAGGAATTCCCAAACCTCCTTTCCGGCATAGATGTCGTTTATCGTTCAAGCCCAGCCTTCGCCGATATTGATAGTGATGGCGACCTCGATCTGCTGGTCGCGGGCACAACTTATGTCATGGCGGGAAATGTAGTAACCAATTCTTACAGCGCGCTCTATGCTTATCGAAATGACAATGGTGTCTATGGTGCCTGGGTCGGTAGCCCCTTCCCTGTTCTGGCCGGAAATTTCCCCGAAGCGGCAGTCATTACGCTCGGCGATATAGATCGCGACGGCGACGCGGATTTGCTGATTGGCGCCAATAGCGGTGGTCTTCGCGTTTATCGTAATGATGGCGGAACGAGTTTCACGCTGCTGTCGGACGCACAAAATCCTTTTTTTGGTATCCCCTCTTCTCCGACGATTTACACAAGCTTCCAGAATCTGACGCTCGTCGATTTTGACGGTGATGGGGATGATGATCTCACCATCACCCCAAGCAGTCTCTGGCTCTATCAGAACTCTTCTTCAGGCTACGCGCTCGTGCCTGGCCCTTATTCTGGCCGAACCGGTTCCATTTCCTCGACGGGCAATGCCTATCTGGATATTGATGGCGACAATGATCTTGATTTTCTCGTCGGGACAGCGGAAGGCAAGTTACGCGTCTGGCGCAATGACGGCACAACCCATGTTGAACTGACCGGCATCAGCAACCCCTTCAACGACATTGATGTTGGCCTGGATGCCAGGCCAACTGCGGCAGATGTCAATGGCGATGGGCTGGATGACCTGGTTGTCGGCAGTTACGACGGCACCTTGATCACCCTTTTGCAGAATGATCGCAGTGACACGCTGGCTGGTGGCGCGGGCAGTGATTCCATTGTCGGGCGCATAACCGGCTTTGACTATGACTACGCCTCCTACGCCGATGCTGCCGGTGCCGTCTCGGTCAATCTGCAGACCGGGCGCGCATTTGAAACCGGTGGCGCGGTGGATACCTTGGTCGGTATTGGCGGTATCATCGGCTCCGACTTTGGGGACAGCATCCTTGGTAACGCAAACAACAACAATCTCTCAGGCGGTGCTGGCAATGACACGCTGACCGGCGGCGCCGGCGGCTATGACGTGTTTGATGCGGGCAATGGCACCGGCGATCTGGTGTATTTTGAAGGCGCGGCGATTTCTGTAACTTTCATTTCCTACGGCACCACAACCCGCGCGGATGTCACGCGCGGTGGCACCGATATCGGCTTTGTTACCAACGCGGAAATCCTCCAAGCCACTGCGGGCAATGATACTGCGCAGGTCTGGAGTACGGGGACCGGCAACACACAACTGTTTGATGGCGCCGGCGGCGATGACATTATTCAGGTTTCTTCCTTCTCCGCCCTGCCACTCTTCTTTGTGGATTACCGGAGCGGGACCGCCGCATCCGGTGTTACGGTTGATTTGACCGCGGGCTTTGGCCTTGATCGTTACGGTGGCACAGATAGTCTCATTGGCGTCACCAATGTTGGCGGTTCAAACCTTGCCGATACGCTTTTGGGAAGTGATGCCGATAACATCTTCCGTCTCTATGAGG
>JBIKWX010000346.1:0-3208 GCA_044356095.1 Roseomonas sp. | reverse complement strand
GCGGCTTGGTTTGGCGTGGGAGAGGACATCCGCGATCAATCCTGATCTGATCCATGTTTCCATCACCGGCTATGGGTCCCGGGGGCCGCTCAAGGATCGGCCAGGCTATGACAATATGGTTCAGGCCTTCAGCGGCATGATGGCCATGACGGGTGAGCATGACCGTGGCCCTGCACGGCTTGGCCCTTCGGTGATTGATCTCGGAACCGGTGCCTTGGCCTTTGCCGGCGCCTGCGCTGCCCTCACGGCCCGAACGCAAGGCAGGGCGCGCGGGCAGCATGTGCAAGCATCGCTGATGCAGACAGCGGCTTCACAGCTTGGGTATCATTACACTGCCTATACCATGGCGGGCGTTGTGCCGCAGCGCACCGGTTCCGCTGTTTGGCATATCGTACCCTATCAATGCTTCCAATCCGCTGATGGCTGGATCCTGGCCGGCGCCACCAATGATGCCGCTTGGCAGCGCATGGCCGAGGCACTGGGGGCGCATGAACTCGCGGCTGATGAGAATTACGCAACCGCACGCGACCGCAGTGCCCGGCGCGAGGAACTTGTTGCCAAGCTCGAGCCTTATTTCTTGCAGCGCAGCACCATGGAATGGGCGGAGATTTTCGATGCTGCGAAGGTCCCATGCAGTCCGGTGCAGGATGTGGCGCAGTTTCTTGGTCATCCGCAGATGGAGGCCATGGGGATGATCCATGAATTGGATGATGATCGCGGTGGCAGGCTGCGCCTTTGCGCCCCTCCGATTGAAATGTCAGCGACACCGCCCAAGCCAGGCCGTCGACCGCCTGATCTTGGCGAACATACCGACGAAATTTTGCGAACGGAATTGGGCCTTGATGATGCCTCCATTGCGGCACTCAGGGCGGAGGGTGCGATATGAGCAACGGCAAGCTTCATATTGAACGTCGCCCCGATGGTGTCGTCGCGTTGATCCTGGACAATCCAGATCATCGCAATGCGTTGAATGATGGCATGATCGAAGCTATCATTGGCGCCTTCACCCAGCTTTCGCGTGACAAGTCCTGCCGCGCCATCCTGCTTCGCGGCGCTGGCGGGATGTTCTGCGCCGGGCGAGAGATCAATAACCTGCTGGCCCTTCAAAAAGCCGGTATGGAAACCATCCACGCTGCCTATCATCGCCTTGGTGAGATGAATGAGGCGATCTATTACTGCCCGAAGCCAGTCACTGCCGCTTTGGATCGCTATGCGCTCGGCGCTGGTATCATGTTGGCGACGCTGGCGGATATCGCCATCGCGGCGGATGATTGCCTGATTGGTTATCCCGAAGTGAAGCTCGGTATTCCGCCGACGCAAACCACAATCGGCCTGATCCGCGGCGTCCATCGGAAATCGGTGATGGACCTTGTTTTGACCGCAAGGAATATCCGCGGCGTTGAGGCCGCGCGTATGGGCCTTGTCACCCGTTCAGTCCCGCCTGAGAGCTTATGGCAGGAGATTGAGGCAAGCCTGGCGCTTCTTGTTGCCAATGGACCGGAAGCAATGGCGCGCACCAAGGAATTGATCTGGAAGACAGAGGATTCCGATTACCGTTCAGCGCTATCGGTCGGCACTGATGTAATTTCAGTCGCGGTTGCAACCGGCGAAGCGCGGGAAGGTGTCAGTGCCTTCCTGGAAAAACGCAAACCAAATTGGTGAGGATGCTTATGCAACGTCGCTCATTGCTTTCTGCAATCGCCATTGCCTCCTTTGGTCAGGCAGCCAATGCGCAATCCGCATGGCCGGATCGCCCGATACGCATCATTGTCCCCTTCCCGCCTGGCGGGCCAGTGGATGGTGGCGCAAGATTGTTGGCCCCTGCGCTGACCGAAGGCCTGGGCCAAACTGTCGTGATTGAAAACCGCGCTGGTGCCGGTGGGTCCATTGGGACCGAGGCTGCGGCACGTGCGGCACCCGATGGTTATACGCTGCATTTCGGTTCGACTGGATCGCTCGCGGTCAATCAGACCCTGATTCCCAATCTTTCCTATGATACGCGAAGGGATCTTACAGCCATTTCAGTGGTGAGCGCGGTGCCGATGCTGATGGTCGCGCGCACGGGGCTTGGCGTGAATACCATCCAGGAAGCCTTGGCGCTGGCGCGTGCACAGCCAAACCGCCTGACCTATGCCACATCCGGTCCCGGCGGAGCACCGCATCTTGCCGGAGAGCTGATGCGCCAAAGGGCCAATATACAGATGACCACGATTGCCTATCGTGGCGCCGCACCGGCCATGACTGCCATTATCGCGCAGGAAGTGGATTTCACCTTCCTGGATCCCGCCGTCCTTATGCCGCATGTGCGTGACGGGCGGATGAGGGCCCTTGCAGTTACCGGCCCGCAACGGCTGGCAGCGCTTCCTGACTACCCGACCTTGATCGAAGCCGGTCTTGCCGGGGTTGAGGTGGAAAACTGGTATGCGCTGCTGGCACCTGCGGGAACACCTGCTGATCGCATCGCGCGAATCCATGCAGCGATTTCGACCGCGCTGACAAAAGCTGAAACGCTGCGCAGCTATGTGGATCAGGGGCAGCGCGTGCTGAACCTTGATCCCCAACAATCCAACGCCTTCATCAGGGCCGAGGTGGCTAAATGGGCGGAAGTGGTTCGCGAAGCTGGGATGCGCCCGGAATGAGTGGGCGCCGCGCATTTTTGGCGCTGCCATTTTTGGCGCCTGCGGCTGCCCGCGCGCAAACCTTTTGGATGCCAACACGGCCCATCCGCTTGGTGGTTCCCTACGGCCCCGGAGGAGGCGCCGATACGACGGCGCGGCTTATTGCGGTTCCCATGGGTGCCGCGCTTGGGCAGCCGGTTGTGGTGGAAAATCGGCCTGGCGCCGGCGCTTCCATCGGCGCGCAGGAAGTCGCGCGCGCAGCGCCAGACGGGCATACCTTGCTGATGGATGCCATGGCGCATTTCGTGACCCCGGTACTGATGCGCCTGCCGATAGATTACGCGACATCCTTCACACCCTTATCCCTCATTATCGCCCTGCCGCATGTTTTGCTGGTCCCAAATGACTCGCCCGCCACGGATGTTCCGTCGCTCGTCGCCTATTTGAAGGCGCGCCCTGGTCAGGTTGCCTTTGGCACCTCCGGCAATGGTACGGCAGCCCATTTGGCTGCGGTAATGCTTTCACGTCGCGCTGGTCTTGAAATGTTGAATGCGCCCTATCGGGGCATAGCACCGGCACTGCAGGATCTG
>JBIKWX010000345.1:0-3209 GCA_044356095.1 Roseomonas sp. | reverse complement strand
AACAGACGCGCTACGTCACCACGCCGATCTATTACGTCAATGACAAGCCGCATGTCGGGCATGCCTATACCTCGGTCGCGGCGGATGTGCTGGCGCGTTGGTGGCGGCTTCAGGGCCATGAGGTGTTCTTTCTGACCGGTACGGATGAGCATGGCCAAAAGGTGGAAAAGGCCGCGCGCGATGCCGGGATGGACCCGCAAGCCTTCACGGACCAGGTCAGCCAGCATTTCCGTGACCTGACCGGCACGCTCGGCCTTTCCAATGATGATTTCATCCGCACGACGGAAGCGCGCCACAAGGCCGCCTGTTCCGCGCTATGGGAAGAATTGGCGCGGCGCGATGAAATCTACCCTGGCCATTATGAGGGCTGGTATGCCGTGCGCGATGAGGCGTTTTACGGCCCGGATGAACTCACCGAACGCGATGGCGTGAGATACGCGCCCTCAGGCGCGCCGGTGGAATGGGTGCGGGAGCCTTCCTATTTCTTCCGTCTGTCGAAATGGCTGCCCGAACTGCTGCGCCGTTATGATCTGCCCGAAGGGCACCCGAAACGGATTGATGTGCAGCCCGAAGCGCGGCGCAATGAAGTGCGCGCCTTTGTGCAGCAGGGGCTCAAGGATTTCGCGGATAAGCCCGAAAAGCTCGATCTTTCCATCTCGCGCACCAGCTTCACCTGGGGCGTGAAGGTGCCGGGCGATCCCGCGCATGTGATGTATGTCTGGCTGGATGCGCTGACCAATTACATCACCGCGGCGGGTTATCCCGACCCGAAGGCCGAGCGCTGGAAATTCTGGCCCGCCACCGCGCATTTCGTCGGCAAGGATATTGTGCGGTTTCATACGATCTATTGGCCGGCCTTTCTGATGGCGGCGGGGATCGAACCTGCGAAGCGCGTCTTTGCCCATGGCTGGTGGACGATCGAGGGGCAGAAAATGTCCAAATCGCTCGGCAATGCCATTGATCCGGTGGCCTTGGTTGCCGATTACGGCCTGGACCCGCTGCGCTATTTCCTGCTGCGTGAAGTGCCTTTCGGGTCCGATGGCGATTTTTCGCGCAAGGCTTTGGCCAATCGGCTGAATGGCGAATTGGCAGATGCTTTGGGCAACCTTGCCAATCGGACGCTTTCGCTCATTCAGCGCAATTGTGAGGGCAAGCTGCCCGCACCTGCATCAGCGGTGGGCGATGATGTGGCGTTGCTGGAAGCGCTCGGCGCCATGCCCGGCCTGGTGGGCAAGCATGTGGAAGACCAAGCCTTTCACTTGGCGCTGGAAGAAGTGTTTCGCGTGGTGCGCGCTGCCAATGGCTATATCACCGCGCAAGCGCCTTGGGCCTTGAAGAAGACAGATGTTGCCCGCATGGAAGCGGTTCTGCGCCATCTCCATTCCGTGCTGCGCGGCGCGGCCACAGCGTTGCAGCCCTTCATGCCCGGCACCATGGCCGCCTTGCTCGATCAACTCGGCGTGCCAGCCGATGCGCGGGATTTGGCCGCGCTCGCGACCCCCTTGCCCGGCGGCACCGCGCTGCCGCCGCCAAGCCCGCTCTTTCGCAAGATCGAGATCGAGGCCGCCTGATGCTCGTCGATAGCCATTGCCACCTCGACTATTATGTCGAGGCGGAAATCGCCAATGTCATCGCCCGCGCCAAGGAAGCCGGCATTGGCCGCATGGTCACCATCGGCACGCGCTTTGCCCAGGCGGCACAGGTCAAGGCGCTGACCGAACGCTTTGACTGTGTTTTGGGCACGGTCGGCATCCACCCGCATAATGCCGGGGAAGGCCCGCTCCCAAGCGCGGAAGCACTCGCTGCCCTGGCCGACCATCCACGCATCATCGGCCTTGGCGAAAGCGGGCTTGATTACTTTTATGACAAGGCGCCGCGCGACTCCCAGGTGGAGAATTTCCGCAACCATATCCGCGCCGCGCAGCTTACGGGCCTGCCGCTCGCGATCCATGCCCGCCAGGCGGATGAGGATATCGCCTCTATCCTGGCCGAGGAACGCGAGAGGGGCGGGGCCTTCCCCTTCCTGCTCCATTGCTTCAGCAGCGGCCGGGCTTTGGCCGAACGCGCCGTGGCCATGGGGGGCTATGTCTCCTTCTCCGGCATCCTGACCTTCCCGAAAAGCGAGGAATTGCGCGACATTGCGCGCGACATCCCGGCGGATCGGCTGCTGGTGGAAACCGATGCGCCCTACCTGGCGCCCGTGCCCTTCCGGGGCAAGCGCTGCGAACCCGCCATGGTGGCCCATACTGCCAAGGTGCTGGCCAGTGTGCGGGGGATGGAAATCGCGGCGCTTGAAGCGCTAACGACGCAAAATTTCGAGACACTCTTCCAAAAGGCGCGCTAGTGGTGCGTTTCATGCCAACCTCTTCCGATCCAAGACTGCCCCCGCGCACCACTAGCCCTGTTTTGGGTGGGCCGATTCACGCTGCTATCGGGAACCGACAGCAGCGACCGGACCACTAGGCTTGGTCACGGTCACGATCCTTGGCTGTGGCGGCTCTGCGGGGGTGCCGCTGATTGGCGGCGCAGATGGCCGGGGCGATTGGGGCGCCTGCGACCCCACCGAGCCTCGGAATCGGCGAACCAGGTCCTCGATTCTCATTGAGGGCGATCAGGGGCAAAGGCTGCTGGTGGATGCCGGGCCAGATATGCGCGCCCAATTCCTCGCCGCCGGGATCGGCTCGGTGGAGGCGATCCTATTCACCCATCACCATGCCGATCACGTCATGGGCACCGATGAAACCCGTGTGCTGAACCGCATCACGGGCAAGCCCTTGCCCATATATGGCATGGCAAGAACGCTGGGTAACCTGCGGCAGCGCTTCGATTATGCCTTTCTGCCTGCGGTCGGCCCTTGGTTTTTCCGCCCGGCCCTGGAAGCGACCGAGGTCTCGCCCGGCGATACGGTGGAGATTGCCGGGCTGCCCATCACGCTGTTCAGCCAGGATCATGCGGTGATGGAAACGCTCGGGCTTCGAATCGGCGGCTTTGCCTATTCCACCGATCTGGTGCGCCTGCCGGCAGAAAGTCTCGCCCTTCTTCACGGTCTGGATACCTGGGTTGTGGGATGCTTCCAGCGTGCGCCCCATAAGGTGCATGCGAATCTGGAACAGGTGCTTGAATGGGTGCGCATTTTGCAGCCGCGCCGGACGGTTTTAACCCATATGGGCAGCGATCTGGATTATGGCTGGCTTCGCCGCACCCTGCCG
>JBIKWX010000344.1:0-3212 GCA_044356095.1 Roseomonas sp. | reverse complement strand
CGCGGATTTTGCCATTGCGCGGCATGATCCCGCGGCAGCCGAGGCGGCAAACCCCTATGCTGCGCTGCTCACTGGCGTGATTGCGCGGCAGGCGCGCCTGGTCGCGCAATGGCTGCATATCGGCTTCATCCATGGCGTGATGAATACCGACAATATGACCATGAGCGGTGAGACGATTGATTACGGCCCCTGCGCCTTCATGGATGCCTATGATCCCGGCACGGTGTTGAGTTCGATTGATCATGGCGGGCGCTATGCCTATGCCAATCAGCCGCGCATGGCGCAGTGGAATCTGGCGCGGCTCGCGGAGACATTGCTGCCGCTTTTGGCGGAACAGGAAGAAGCGGCGCTCGAGATTGCGCAGGCAGCACTCAGTGAATTCGCGCCAGCTTTTGAGGCCGCCTATTATGATGGCTTTGCGCGCAAGATCGGCATTGCGGACCGCACGTCAGAAGATGCGGCACTGATCGAGGATTTGCTCCGCCACATGGCGGAACAAGGCGCTGATTTCACCCTGACCTTCCGCGCTTTGGCCGATACTGTGGAAGGTGATTCAGACGCCGCGCGGGCGCGATTCGCCGATCCGGCAGCTTTCGATAGCTGGGCTGAAGGCTGGCGCGCGCGGCTCGCGCGCGAAGCCGCGCCCGCACAGTTGATGCGCGCCAGCAACCCCGCCTTCATCCCGCGCAATCATTTGGTGGAGGCCGCAATCCGCGCCGCCGAAGACCGCGATGATTTCCGCCCCTTTGAGGCGCTGATGGCAGTCCTGGCGCGGCCCTTCGAAGACCAGCCGGAAAACGCGCAGTACGGCGCCCCGCCCAAGCCGGAAGAACGCGTGTTGGCCACCTTCTGCGGCACATGAGCCTGTTGCCTTTTAGGGGAAAAAGGACCAGATAGGTCCGGAAACCCCCTCCCATTCAAAGGGCCAAGCCATGTTCATCGAAACCGAAGCCACCCCCAACCCCGCCACGCTGAAATTCCTGCCAGGCCGGGATGTGATGGGCGGGCGCGGCACGGCGGATTTCACGAGCACCGAGGAAGCCGCGGGCCGCTCCCCCCTCGCTGAGCGGCTGTTTGGCCTGGGCGATGTCGCGCGCGTGTTTTTCGGTGCGGATTTCGTGACCGTCACCAAGGCGCTGGATGCCGATTGGCAGATGCTCCGCCCGCAGGTGCTGGGCGCCATCATGGAACATTACCTGGCGGGCATGCCGATCCTGGAAGGGGCCGCGGCCGAAGAACATGCCGAGGATTTTGAGGCCGCCGATCAGGAAATCGTCGCGCAAATCAAGGAATTGCTGGATACGCGCGTGCGCCCGGCGGTGGCGAGCGATGGCGGCGATATCGTGTTCCGCGGCTTTCGCGATGGCATTGTCCGGCTGCGCATGCAGGGTGCCTGTTCCGGCTGCCCATCTTCCCGCGCCACACTGAAGCATGGCGTGGAAAACATGCTGCGCCATTACGTGCCGGAAGTGGTGGCGGTGGAGCAGGTGGAAGCCTGACGCTATAGAACCCCCTCTGTTTTCACTGCCCTGACGGAGCCAAACCATGTCCGAAACTGCCGCGCCCCTTGATGATCGGGCGCTTGATCAGCTTTTTCGCGCCGCGCGCACCCAGAACAAGTGGCAGGACCGGCCCGTGCCGGATGCCAAGCTGCATGAGCTCTATGATCTGCTGAAATGGGGCCCGACTTCGGCCAATTCCTCACCCGCGCGCTTTGTTTTTGTGCGCACGCCGGAAGGCAAGGCGAAGCTCAAAGAAGCGCTTTCGGCGGGGAATACGGAAAAGACCATGGCGGCGCCGGTCACGGTGATTGTCTGCTATGATAGCTACTTCTACGACAAGCTCGGCCAGCTTTTCCCGCATGCGGATGCCAAGCCATGGTTCACCTCCAGCCCGGAATTTGCGGAAAAGACCGCGTTTCGCAACGGGTCCTTGCAGGGCGCCTATCTGATGCTGGCAGCACGCGCCGTGGGCCTTGATGTCGGCGCCATGAGCGGCTTTGACAATGCCAAGGTGGATGAGCTGTTCCTGTTCGGCACCGGCTGGAAGTCCAATTTCCTGGTCAATCTGGGCTATGGCGACCCTGCCGGGCTGTTCCCACGCAGCCCGCGGCTTTCCTTTGATGAGGCGGCGCGGCTGGAATAGCCGGCGCCCCGCCCGCCGGGTTTGACCCCGGCGGGTTCTGGCTTAAAGAGGCTCTCAATCCAGCAATTTGAGAGACTGCCTTGAACAAGCCGCTGCCCAATTCCTTCCGCCAGGGGCCTGACGCCCGTGGCCGCTTCGGCCCCTATGGCGGGCGTTTCGTCGCCGAAACCCTGATGCCGCTGATCCTTGAGGTCGAAAAGGCCTATGAGGAAGCGAAGCGCGACCCCGCCTTCATGAATGAATGGCGCCGCCTGCTGACGCATTATGTCGGCCGGCCAAGCCCGCTATGGTTTGCCGAACGCCTGACAGAGAAGCTCGGCGGGGCCAAGATCTATTTCAAGCGTGATGAGCTGAACCACACCGGCGCCCATAAGATCAATGCCGTGCTGGGGCAGATCATGCTGGCCAAGCGCATGGGCAAAACGCGCATCATCGCGGAAACCGGCGCCGGGCAGCATGGCGTTGCGACCGCGACAGCCTGCGCGCTGTTCGACCTGCCTTGCACCGTGTTCATGGGTGCGACCGATGTTGAACGCCAGCAGCCCAATGTGTTCCGCATGAAGCTATTGGGGGCCGAGGTTGTGCCCGTGACCTCGGGCGCTGCGACGCTCAAGGATGCGATGAATGAGGGGCTGCGTGATTGGGTCGCCAATGTGCGCGATACCTATTACTGCATCGGCACGGTGGCCGGCCCGCATCCCTTCCCGATGATGGTGCGGGATTTCCAATCCGTGATCGGCACGGAAGCGCGTGAACAAATGCTCGCTGCCGAAGGGCGCCTGCCGGATTTGCTGGTGGCGGCGATTGGCGGTGGTTCCAACGCGATGGGGTTGTTCTACCCCTTCCTGGATGATGCAAGCGTTGCCATGCATGGCGTGGAAGCCGCCGGCAAGGGTGTGGATACGGAAGAACACGCGGCGTCCCTCACCAAAGGCCGGCCGGGCGTGCTGCATGGCAATCGCACCTATTTGTTGCAGGATGAATTCGGCCAAATCCTGGAAGCGCATTCCATCAGCGCGGGCCTGGATTATCCCGGCGTTGGCCCCGAACACGCCTGGCTGCATGAC
>JBIKWX010000100.1:0-11397 GCA_044356095.1 Roseomonas sp. | reverse complement strand
CGATCATTGGCATTGCGACGGCGGCGCATTTGCTGATCCGCGGCTTGGCCGGCTTCGATAAATTTCCGAGTGCATCACCAGAAAGCGGGGGATAACCTGTTTTCGCCCGTTGTGGCGTGCCAGAGTCGCATGCTAGCCGAAGGCATCAGCAACGCGAATCATCAAGGGGGCTAATATGTCGCTTTTCCGTCGCAAGGATGAAGCCACTACTCCGTCAGCACCGGAACCCAGCAGCGTGCCGACAGCGCGCGATCCTGACCTGGCGGTGCCGCCCTTCCGGCCTGCAGCGGCGGTGGTGCCGCCCGCCGCCAGCCCTGCCACCACGCCGGCCAAGCCGACCATCGCGCCATCCCCCGCCGCGCGCCCCACGACGCCAACCGCTGGCCGCCCCACCGGCCGTGCCGAGGCTGGTGAAAAGCGCGTCCTGCAATTGGGCAAGGGCATCAGCATCCAGGGCAGCGTGACGGAAGCCGAGCGCATCGTCATTGAAGGCACCATGGAAAGCCAGCTTTTGCAGTGCCAGGAATTGGCCATCAGCCATTCCGGCGTCTTCAAGGGTGAAGTGCAGGTCGAAGATGCCGATATCGCCGGCGTCTTTGACGGCACTTTGACTGCAACCGGCAGCCTGATCATCCGCGCCACCGGCCGAGTTTTGGGTGTAGCGCGGTCCCGCCGCCTTTCCGTGGAAGATGGCGGCCAGCTGACGGGGCGCATGGAAATGCTCACCGAGGCACCTGCGAGTGCGCCGATGGCAGTGACGCCGCCGGTGCGCGTGGTCGAGCCTAGCGATTCCTGATCTGGCGCCGCGTGCGCCAGAGGCCGAGGCCAATAATCCATTCGCCGCGGCGCCGCATGGCGCCGCGGTTGCTTCCCCTTGGCGCCGCCAGCTTGGCCGTGGCGGCGCTCATGCTCACCCCCGCCTGCCGCAAATCTGAAGCCGAGGGGGCAACGCTTGGCTTGGAACAGGCCTTGCGTGATACCAGAGCAAGCTTGGCTGCCATTGGCCTGCCATCTGCGCCAGACGCCCCGCAAACCGAACGCCCCGCACCTATGCCACCCCCGCCCAGCAGCGCCAGCGCCCCGCGCCGCCAGGGTGCCAACCCACCCGCCGCCGCCAGCGCCTTGCAGGGCCGAGAGCCCGAGGCGGTGATCTCCGCCCTTGGGGAGCCCGCCCTGCGCCGGCGCGAGGGCGATGCCGAGATCTGGCTTTATCAGGCGCCGGATTGTCGGCTGGATTTGGTCTTTTACGCCGAAGCCTCGCGCCTGGTTTTGACCCATGCTGCGGCGCGGGCCTTTGGTGCCCGGCGCCTGACTGAATCAGCCTGCATGGGGGCGATTGCCCGCGCGCCCAATCCGCCCCCCTGGACCGCCCCCGGCGGCGGAGGCTGAATAGCGCGCATGAACCTTTGGCTTGATGCCTTTGTACCGGCCTTTGCGCTGCTTGGCCTTGGTGCCCTGCTGCGCCGCATTCTGCTGCCCCTGGATGCGGTTTGGGCGGGCATGGAAAAGCTGATCTATTGGGTCCTGCTGCCGAGCCTGATTCTTTCCGCCCTCGCCGCGCTTGATCCCGCAAGCCTGCCACTCGGCGCCATGGCCTTCACCATTTGGGGCGCGCTTGCGATCGGCACGCTGATTTCCGTGCTGCTGTCGCGTAGCATGGGGCATGGGCATGCGGCCATGACGTCTAT
Source organism: Roseomonas sp. (assembly GCA_044356095.1). Taxonomy (GTDB): domain Bacteria; phylum Pseudomonadota; class Alphaproteobacteria; order Acetobacterales; family Acetobacteraceae; genus Neoroseomonas. Next base: position 9,709 of record JBIKWX010000100.1, on the reverse strand, counting down.
CCTGCAGGGCGGCATTCGCTTCAACAACCTGATGGGATTTGCGATTGTGGGCGCGATTTTCGGCGCCGAGGGCATCAGCTTCGGCGCCGTAGCTACCGGCATCATCGTGCCCTTTGTGCAAAGTGTCACAACACTCGCCTTCGCCATGGATGGCAGCCGGGGCCGGCCAAAACCACTCACGATCCTGCGGCAATTGATCCTGAACCCGCTGATCATCGCCTGCATCCTGGGCTTCACCATCGCTGCCCTTGGCGGCTTTCCGCCCGGCGTGAAGCCAACCATTCAAACGCTCGGTCGCGCCTCAGTGGCCCTTGGCCTGCTTTGTGTTGGTGCGGCGCTATCCTGGGAGAGTTTTACCGATCGCATCCCAACCCAGGCGCTGACGGGCGTTCTGAAGCTGGTGGGCATGCCCGCCATCACTTATGGCTTGGGGACATTCGCGGGCCTGCCGCATTTGCCCCTGGCGGCGGCGGTGATTTTCATGGCGCTGCCAACGGCGGCCACTTCCTATGTCATGGCGCGCGCCATGGGCGGCGATGCGAAGTTGATGGCCGCGATCACCACGACGGAGCATATCGCTTCTATCATCACTCTCCCATTTTGGGTGATGCTGGTGCTAGGCTGATCAGGAACAGTCAATTCCGGGGAGTGGCGCGCATGCATTATCTGATTTTCGTCTTTCTGCTTGGGCTTGGCGGCACTAGCCTGGCGCAAAGCCTGCCCCCGCCTGTGCCGCTTACGCCCGGCACCCCGGCAGCCAGTGATGCACCTGCCGTCGCGGCGCCCGCACCACAAGCCGCCGCGCCTGCCGAACGCAGCTTGGGTGAACGCGCCGGCGCAGCGGTTGGGAAGGCGGCAGAGGAAACCACCTCGGCCTTCGGGCGCGCCATGAATTGGACTGGCCGGCAATTGGAAAGCGCAGGTCAATGGACCGCGCGGCAGGGTGAAAACATCGCCACCGACAAGCCAGAGACGGCGGCGACACCTGCCGCACCAGCGCAGCCCTTGCCGCCGCCTGTTCCGGTGCGCTGAACGCCTTCACCCCTGTTCGGGCAGCGTCATCTCCAACCACCCGCGCGCATCCATCCGCGCGGCATCACCGGGTAGCAGCAAAACGGTGGTGGTATCGCTTTCCACAATCGCCGGCCCCGTCACCGGCTGATCCGCGCCGAGTGCGGCGAAATCATAAACCGGCACCTCGGCCACGCCGCCTTCCAACGTAATGCGGCGCGCGCTGCGCGGCGTCACCATGGCGCCCGCTGCCTTGCCAGCAGGTGCTGGCATCGGTGGTAACCGGCCAATCACCGCCAGCCTGGCATTCACCAGCACAACTTCTTCCTGCCGTAGCGCATAGGTGAACAGCGCTTCGTGCCGCGCGTGAAAAGCATCGCGCAGCCGATCTGCAAGCCCCGCCCCTTCCCAAGCGACATGATCAAGCGGCACGGCGATATCAAAAACCTGTTCACCATAGCGCATATCCGCCGCGCGGCGTGTCTCCACAGTGCCGCCAAACCAGCTGGCGACTCGCGCGCGGCCTTCCTTTTCCAAGGCGGCCCAAATGGTGCGCAGCGCATCATCATCCGGCACGCCACCCGTGTTCAATTCGCTGCGCGCCATCTCGTACCGCAAATCCGTATGCAGCATGCCCCAGGCGGAAAGCCCGGCGGCGAAGAAGGGCACCGCCACGCGCCGCATGCTGAGTTCCCGCGCCACGGCGCTGGCATGCAACCCCGCCGCCCCACCAAAAGCGAGCAAGCAGAAATCGCGCGGATCAACGCCGCGCCTGACCGTCGCCACCCGTATCCCATCCGCCATGCGGATATTCGCAAGCCTGTGCACGCCCGCCGCCGCGGCCATGGCATCAAGCCCAAGCCTCGCGCCGAGTGTTGCAAAAGCGCGTTCCGCCGCTGCCATATCCAACTTGCGTTTGCCACCCAGGAAATTCGCGGCATCCAGATAGCCCAGCACGAGATTGGCATCCGTCACCGCTGGTTCCGTGCCGCCCTGCCCATAGGCCGCCGGCCCCGGCACGGCGCCAGCGCTGCGCGGGCCAACCTGTAAGGTACCTCCGGCACCGACATGGCCGATGGAACCGCCACCTGCGCCAAGGGTCACGATATCCAGGCTTTCCAGCGCAATGCGTTCGCCAGCCACATCGCGGCCTCGGCCAAGCGCGGCGTCACCTTCCTGGATCAGCGCAATATCGGTGGAGGTGCCGCCGACATCAAAAGTGATCAAATCCTGCCCGAGGCCACGTTCCGCCAGGGCAACACCGGCCGCCACACCGCCCGCCGGGCCTGAAAGCGCCGTGCCTGCTGCCAAGCGCGCCGCTTCTTCCACCGGCGCAACACCGCCATGGGAGAGGATGACGAATACCGGCCCGCCATAGCCCGCCTGTTCCAAGCGCCCGCGCAGCCGCGCCAGATAGCGCGAGACAATCGGCCCCACATAGGCATTCACCGCCGCGGTCGAGAAACGTTCAAATTCCTTGATCTGCGGCAGAACTTCCGCCGATGTCGTGATGAAAACCCCAGGCAAGGCCACGCGCAAAGCCTCGGCTGCCGCGTTTTCATGCCGCGCATCGCGCCAGGAATGGAGGAAACATACCGCGACCGCTTCCACTTTTTCCGCGCGCAATTGTGCAATCGCAGCGTCAAGCGAAGCGTGATCCAACGGCACTTCCACCCGCCCATCCGGGCGCAGCCTTTCGCGCACCGCAAGCCGCAAGCGGCGCGGCACCAGCGCGGGCGCGGCGGGCAGGCGCATATTGTAGCGTTCGGGCTTAAGGCCTTCCCGCATTTCAATCACATCGCGATGCCCTTCGGTGGTGAGCATCGCAATCTTCGCGCCCTTGCGTTCCAACAAGGCATTGGTGGCAACGGTGGTGCCATGCACGATGCGTTCTGCCTGGCGCAGCAGATCGGCCAGCGTGACACCAAGGGTTTCCGCGAGAACGGCAAGCCCCGCAACCACGCCTTCGGATTGATCTGCCGGCGTACTGGCCGCCTTCGCGAGAGTGGTTGTTCCATCCGCCGCGACACAGACCACATCGGTGAAAGTGCCGCCAACATCAACGCCGATACGATAGGTCATACCAAGCCCTCCGCCGCATCAGCCGCGCGCGCGGCGGGGTCGCGTTTTTCGGGCGGCCCCCAACCGCCGCCGCCACCGGAAAGCACATGCAATTGATCCCCCGGCGAAAGCGGAATACCGACTTCCTTGGTGCGCAAATCCCGCGCGCTGCCATCGGCGCGTTCCAGCCGGTAGTGGTGTGGTGCGCCATCCTGACCACCCAGCATCCCCGCCGCACCATAACGCACGCCATCGCCGGCGGTATTCGCGACCGATGGGCCATCGGTTTCCAGCTTCAGCAGCAAATCGCCACCAAGCCCGCCGCGATAGGTGCCATCACCCGCGCTGCCGGGGCGGAATTCATGCCGCGCGAAGAACAGCGGGAAACGCGCTTCTGCCATTTCCACACTGCCGAATTTCAAACCGCCGGCGGAATGCCATTCGCCGGCCGTGGACCAGCCATCGCCGCCCGATGAACCGCCACCACCTGGCCGCGCATGGAACATATGCCAGACGAAAAACCGCCCCGGCCGGCGTGGGTCTTTCCCTTTGATCGCCACGCGAAAACGCCGCCCCCAGCCGCCCATGGCACGATCCGGGCAGGCGTTTGCCAGCGCCTTCACCACCGCCTCCACAATCTCATTCGAACAATGCGATGTGCACATGGTGACCGGCGCGCCTTCCGCGGCCCAAACCACCGTACCTTCGCGCGCCTTGATGGTGAGCGGGCGGAAGCAGCCATCATTCTTCGCGACTTCCGGATCGAGCAGAAAGGCAAGCGCCATGCGCACCGCACTCGCCATATTGGGATAGGATGAATTGACGAAGCCAGGTGTTTGCGGCGCGCTTTCCGTGAGATCCACGGTCAGATGATCGCCCTGTTTCGTGACGCGCGCGCGAATGGCGATATCCTTGCCGCCAAAGCCATCATCATCCAGAAATGCCTCACCGAGCCAGGTGCCATCGGCCCAGGTGGAAATGATGCGCCGCGTATGCGCTTCCGCAAGCTTCAAGATGGCGTCCACTGCGGCGACGGTGGTATCAGCGCCGTAACGCGCCAGCACTGACAGCAGGCGCTTTTCGCCGAGATGCGCGGCACCGATCATCGCCATCAGATCACCGCGCACATCGCGCGCCAACCGCGTATTGGTGATGATCATACGCACAAGGTCTTCGCGCGGCAGGCGCCCTTGGCCCAGTAGAATGGGCGGCACGCGCAGCCCTTCCTGCCAAATCTCTGTCGCACCCGGATTATAGCCGCCATGGGTGGCGCCACCGATATCCGTATGATGCGCGCGCACCACCGACCAGAATACCAAACGCCCTTCGGCAAAGACCGGCACAATGGCGGTAAGGTCCGGCAAATGCGACCCGCCATGATAGGGGTCGTTCAACAGATAGATGTCGCCTTCCCGCACGCTATCGCCAAAGGCATCGCGCACTGCCTGCACGGCGAAGGGCATGGCGCCGACATGCACCGGGATGTGATCCGCCTGCGCCACCAGCCGCGCTTCCGCATCGCAGAGCGCAATGGAAAAATCGCGCGACGAATTCAGGATTTGCGAATAGGCGGTGCGCAGCATCGCCTCACCCATTTCCTCCACAATGGCGCGGAAACGGTTATCGAGGACCGAGAGCGTGACGGGATCAGGGGCGGGTTTCATGGGGTGAAGGCTTCCCCCGAAGGCGCCTGCCGTCAAGGCTTCGCAGCCGGGCAAAACGGGGCCATGATCAGGGCAACCAAACCAGGAGGAAACCATGGCCGTTCATGTTGCATCACCCGACCTGAAAATCATTGCCGAAGGGCTGCGCTTCCCCGAAGGCCCGGTTGCCATGCCCGATGGGTCCGTGGCGCTGGTGGAAATCGAGGCGCGGCGCATCACCAAAGTGGCACCCAATGGCGCGAAAGCCACGATCGCGACGGTGGAAGGCGCGCCGAATGGCCTGGCCCTTGGGCCGAATGGCAGTTTTTACGTCTGCAATAATGGCGGCTTCACTTGGCATGAGGAACCCGGGATGCTGCGCCCGAGCGGCCAATCCCCGGATTATTCGGGCGGGCGGATTGAGAAGATTGATGGCGCCACGGGCAAGGTTGAAGCGCTGATCCGTGTATGTGATGGGCGGCCTTTGCGCGGCCCGAATGATTTGATGTTCGATGGCAAGGGCGGTTTTTGGTTTTCTGATCTGGGCAAGGTGCGCGCGCGGGATCGCGACCATGGCGGCGCCTATTGGGCATCAGAAGATGGCTCGCGCGTCGTAGAAGCGGCCTTCCCTGTGTTTGGCGGTGCCAATGGCATTGGCATCAGCCCGGATGGCAAGGTGCTTTATGTGGCCGAGACCGAAACCGGCCGGCTTTGGGCTTGGGATATTGAAGCGCCTGGTAAGCTGAAGAAGGAACCCTGGCCATCCAGTGCCGGCGGGCGCGTGCTGTGCCAATTCCCCGGCTATCGGCGCCTGGACAGCATCGCGATCGCTGCTTCGGGCAATATCATTGTGGCGACGCTGGTGGCGGGGGAGATCACCACCGTGTCACCTTCGGGCGAGATTCTCCGCACCGTGAAAATGCCGGAACGCATGCCGACCAATATCTGCTTTGGCGGGCCGGATATGCGCACGGCTTACATCACGCTGTCCAACACAGGGAAGTTGGTCGCGATGCAATGGGATGAGCCGGGCCTAAGACTCCCCCATAATTGAGAAGGGGCGCGCGTTAGCCCAATTCGGCCAGCACATCCGCCGTATGCTGACCAAGCGCCGGGGCTTCCGCCATCCAATGGCCGAGCCCCGGCAGCATCGGCAGCGGTACCGCGCCCAATTGCGGCTGCGGAATACGCGCCGCGGCGCCATAGGCCACCACATGGTCATTCGCCAGCCAATCAAGCGGTGTATTCACGCGATCCGCGAGCAGTCTTTCGCCCTGCAAGATCGTCACCCATTCCGCGACGGGTTTTTTCATGAAGGCCGCGCGAATAATGGCGTAAAGCGCATCCCTGTTCTGCCAACGCAAATCGAAATTCAAGAAGCGCGGATCGGCGGCGATATCAGCCAGGCCCAGCGCGCCGCAAAGCCTCGGCCATTCCGCTTCACGCACCAGCGTAATCATCACCCAGCCGCCATCCGCCGCGCGATAGGCCCCCGCCGGCGCATTGGGTGGCGCGGCTGATTTGCCCTGCACGCCCCATTCGCCGATTTGATGCGTCAGCAGATTGGATGTCGCGGCCATCAGCGACATGTCAATCACGCGCTGTCGTGGCGTGCTATCCTGCGCGCGCGCGGCGAGGGCGACTTGCACCGCTGAGAAGGCATAAATCCCCGTCGCCATATCAGCGATAAAGGCGCCGGCCTTATGCGGCGCGCCATCCGCACCTTCATTCAGGCTGACAAAGCCGGAAAAGGCTTGCGCGACCGAATCCGTGCACGGCCGTTCCGCATAGGGGCCGCTTTGGCCGAAGCCGGAGATGGAAAGACAGACCGCATCCGGCTTGGCGTTTTCCGGCCCAAGCCCGATGCGCGCGGCGACACCTGGCCGGAAGGCTTCAATCAGTACATCGGCTTGTGCTGCCAGGGCGGCAGCGGCGCGTTTGCCCTCATCTGATTTCAAATCCAGCACCACGGAACGCTTGCCGCGATTGAAGCACACAGTCATGACCGAAACCGTATCCTTGGCCGTGCCAAGCCCGCGCGACCAATCGCCTTCTGGCGGTTCCAGCTTGATCACATCGGCACCGCAGGCGGCCAGCATCATGCCGCAATAGGGCCCGGCAATGCCCTGGCCGGCATCCAGCACCCGAAGCCCCTTATAGGGCCGCATCGCTTCATTCATCGCGTTTCCTCCAGCGCCAAATCATGCCTATCCTGACGCCAAAGCTGAATAAGGGAAGGGGCCAGCCATGAAGATCACTCGCCGCGCCGCAATCGCCGGTGCCATGCTGCCATGGGCGGCGCGCGCACAGGCGCCAGAATGGCCAAGCCGTCCGGTGCGCTTCATTGTGCCCTATCCCCCGGGAGGACCCACCGACATTATGGGCCGCATCATCGCGCAAACCGTACAAGGCCCGCTCGGACAGCCATTCGTGGTGGAAAATCGCGCCGGCGCCAATGGGCTGATCGGGTCTGAACAAGCGGCGCGCGCGGCACCGGATGGCAGTACCTTTCTGGTCAATGCCTCGGCCCATGTGATTGTGCCGCATCTGACACCCAATATGCCGATTGATGTGCTGGCGGATTTCGCGCCGGTGACGAACATTGCTGCCGTGCCGCTCTGGTTGGTGGTGAATCCGGCGCTACCAGTGCGCAGTGTCGCGGAATTCATCGCCTATGCGCGCGCCAATCCGGGGCGGATTGCTTATGCGTCTTCCTCGCAGGGCGGTGCGCCACATTTGGCCGGCGAATTGTTCAAGCTCATGACAGGAACCGATCTGGTACATGTGCCCTATCGCGGCAGTGGCCCGGCCGGGCAGGATCTGATCGCGGGCACGGTGCAGGCGATGTTCGACTCGGTGCCGGCAACCGCGGGCGCGGTGCGGGATGGGCGCTTGCGCGCGCTGGGCGTCACCACACGCAATCGCATCGCACCCTTCCCGGATTTGCCGACCATCGCTGAAGCCGGCGTGCCTGGCTTTGAGATTTCCACCTGGTACGGCATTTGGGCGCCGGCGCGCACGCCGCCCGCCATTATCGCGCGTTTGCAACAGGCGGTTGCCGCCGCCGCACGCAACCCAGAAACCCGCGGGCGTTTTGATGCCCTGGGTGCAGAGCCCGTTGCGGACAGCCCAGAAGATTATGCGCGTTTCGTGCGCGCGGAATATGATCGCTGGGGTGCCTTGGTGCGGGATGCGAAAATAAAACTGGATTGAGGGCGAAGTGATGGAAACGGATTATCTGGTGATTGGCGCGGGTTCTGCGGGCTGTGTCGTGGCAAGCCGGTTGGGCATGGCCGGGCGGCGCGTGACCTTGCTGGAAGCAGGGCCGAAGGATCGCCACCCTTGGATTCACATCCCCGCCGGCATGCTGAAGCTGATGCAGAATCAGAAACTGGTGAATTGGGGCTATACGACGGAAGCGGATGGCGGCAGCAATAATCGCGAAATCCGCTGGCCGCGTGGCCGCACCTTGGGCGGCACATCTTCCATCAACGGCATGCTTTATGTGCGCGGCAATCCGGCCGATTTTGATCTTTGGGCGCAAATGGGCTGCCGTGGTTGGAGTTATGAGGAAGTGCTTCCACTGTTCCGCCGCAGCGAAACCTATCGCAATGGTGGCGATCCTTCCGTGCGCGGTCAGGATGGGCCTTTGCAGGTGGAAGATTATCGCACCATCCTGCCGCTCACGCATCGCTTCATCGAAGCGGCACAACAGGCGGGCCATCCCTTCCGCCAGGATTTGAACGGCGTTGAACAGGAAGGCGTTGGCTACTCGCAAATGACGCGCATTGGCCGTTGGCGTGGTTCGACCGCACGCACCTATCTGGCGCAGGCGGCGGATAAGGTGCAGGTGGAAACCGAAGCTCAGGTCACGCGATTGTTGTTTGAAGGCAAGCGCTGCGTGGGTGCGGAGTTCCGCCAGGGCGGCACACTCAAGCAAATCCGCGCCAGGCGAGAAGTCATCCTGTCAGGTGGCGCGGTGAATTCGCCGCATGTGCTACAAATCTCCGGCATTGGCCCCGCCGAGCATTTGCGTGGGCTGGGCATTGAGGTTGTGCAGGATATGCCCCAGGTCGGCGCCAATTTGCAGGATCATTACGTGACGCGCGTGCAGCATCGTGTGAAGGACAGCATCAGCACCAATCAATTGGCGCGCGGCTTGCGCCTGGTGGAACAGGTGGCGCGGTTTTTCACGATTGGCAACGGCGCGCTGACTTTTGGCGTGACCACAGCGCAGGTTTTTGCGCGTTCGCGTGAAGGGCTGGCCAGCCCCGACCTGCAATTGCTGTTCACGCCGGCAAGCTATGCACTGGGTCAGTTCGGCGTGCTTGAGAAAGAACCCGGCATGACCTGCGCGATTTGCCCAGTGAAGCCTGATAGCCGCGGCACGGTCATGACAAAATCCGCTGATCCGTTTGAGAGACCCGCCATCCGACCAAATTACCTCTCGGCACGCAGCGATCAGGAATTGCTTGCGCGTGGGCTGCGTATGGTACGGCAGATATTCGCGCAGGCTGCCATGACGCCCTATAGTGTGCGGGAATTGCTACCGGGGTCAGCAGTACAGAGCGATGACGAATTGCTCGCCTTCGCGCGGCAATATGGCACCACCATCTATCACCCGGTTGGCACCTGCCGCATGGGTGAAGACCCTGCGAGTGTGGTGGATAGCCGGCTTCGGTTGCGCGGCATTGCGGGGTTGCGGGTGATTGATGCCTCGATCATGCCGACGCTCACCACCGGCAATACCAATGTGCCCACCATCATGATTGGCGAAAAAGGTGCGGATATGATCATGCAGGATGAGGCCGCGTAATGCGCGCGATCATTTGCGAAAGCTGGCGGGAATTTGCGGAACTTGAAATCAAGGATGTGCCGCGCCCGGCGCTGCGCCCAGGTAGTGTGCGGATCAAGGTCGCGGCGGCGGGGGTTTCCTTCGCCACACAATTGGTCGTGGCTGGCAAGTATCAGCGCAAGCCGCCCTTGCCCTTCAC
>JBIKWX010000343.1:0-3229 GCA_044356095.1 Roseomonas sp. | reverse complement strand
CGATACGCCGCATCATTTACACGACGAATGCGATTGAGGCGCTGAATTCGAAGCTCCGGCGGGCGGTGCGCACGCGGGGACATTTCCCGGGTGACGAGGCGGCGATGAAACTGCTATACCTTGTTCTCAATCGGGCGGCCGAAGAATGGAAGCGACCGCCGCGCGAGTGGTACGAGGCCAAGACCCAGTTCGCCATCCTGTTCGGCGATAGGTTCGTGGTCTGATGAACGAAAACGACCCCGCGCACAAAATTACTGATAGGCCCCCGGGTTTCTCAAAGCCTGCTTGTCAGCAGCGTGTGCAGATCATGGATTATGCCAATTCTCACAGTTTAATACCCACTTACCCATTTCCGCAGCGCGATAGACATGATGCGCCATGGCTGGCTGATGAGCCTGTTCCATGCGTGACAGCAGTGATCAACGATATCATCGTGATGACGAAGCACGCGATTGGATAGCCAATTGTCGCGCATGAATTGCCAGATGTTTTCCATCGCGTTCAATTCGGGACATTTCGGCGGCAGCGGCAGCAAGGTGATGTTGGCGGGCACGTTGACCTCACCCGAGAGGTGCCATCCGGCCTGATCGAGCAGCAGCACCGCATGCTTGCCAGGGCTGACCATAGCGCTGATTTCAGCCAAATGCAGGTTCATCGCTGCGGTGTTGCAGAAGGGCTGCACCAGGGCCGCGCCCTTGCCCTCCTGCGGGCAGACAGCACCAAAGATATAGGTCGAAGCGTAGCGCTGGTCCCGCGGCGCTGAAAGCCGGGTGCCGCGCCGAGCCCAGCGGCGGGTGATCCCATTCTTCTGCCCGATGCGCCCTTCGTCCGCGAACCAGACCTCTATTGCGCCAGCTTCGCAGCCCTGCTGACGCGCGATGCCCGCCAGCGTGGCGGGGAAGTTTTTTTAAACGCCTCAATCGCGCCTTCCGCCTGCGCATGATGGCGCTGGCGGGCCGCAAGCCTACGGTAGCCCATCGCGCGCAATTCCCGGCTCAGCGTTTGCACCGATGCCGAGACACGAAATTCCCGCCACAGCCAATGCCCGAGATCGCAAAGTCGCCAGCGCACCACTCCGTGAACCGCTGGTATCGGGCCACTGTCAATCTGCGCAGCCAGCGCCTGGCGATGGGTATCGGTCAGGATCGGGCTCGGGCCTGAGGCTTTGCGGTCAAGCAGGCCTTCCGGCCCTTCGGCGTTGAACCTCACCGCCCGTCAAACGTATAGGTTTGACCGAACAATCTGCAATGTGACATTGCCGAGACGCGCTGCCTCCGTGCGCTTACCGCTATCATAAATCGCCGCCAGCGCCAGCAGGCGGCGCGCTTGGGGCGCATCCCTGCTCAGTCGCGCTAGGCGGCGAAGGTCCGAAGCGGTGAAGTCAGAACGTAAGCTGATCGCCCGTGGCATGGTAAGCCTCCTATGCTCACCATGTTGAATCACATACCTACCGCGTCGGGGAAGACCGCAAATGAGTCATCAGGCGCAGGATTTGGTATTACCCGGGGCGGTTCATATGCTCACGCTTGAAAGAAACATACGCTAATCACTCCGCCACACTGGCCTTCTTCCTCTGAAGCCACGCAAAGGCCAGGAAAACCCCAACCAATGAAGCAGCCAAGCCATACCAGGTGATGGCATAGCCAAGGTGATTGTTGCGCGGGCGCGGCAGGGTCTGCGCGGGCTCTGGCAGGCTGCCCGCCTGGCCCAGCAGCACAAGGCCATAGGGCGCCATCCCAGGCACGCCAAGCGCCGCGCCAATCGCCGTAGGGTCATAGTGATAAAAGCGCCGCCCCGCGACATCATCCTGCGCGGCGAAGCGCCCGGCGGGCTCGCCAAAGCGCACATAGCCCATGATGCGTTGCGGGCCTTCGGGGCGGGGCAGGCCGGCCAGCCCATCAAGTGGCACCCAGCCGCGATCCACCAGCAAGGGCGGCCCGGAATCTCGCAGGAAGGGCACCACCAGCCGCGCACCCATCCGATTGGCGCGGATTTCAACGCCGAGCAGCGCCTCGCGCCCATGATCAAAGCGCCCAAGCACTTCAAGCTTGGCGTAGGGCACTGGCGGGTCGCTGAAGGGCGCAGGCGGCGCGCCTTCAGCCGCTGCGATGCGCGCCAGCACATCATTCTTCCAGGCGAGGCGCTGCGCCTGCCAAGTCCCAAGCCCGAGCAGAATGATCAGAACAGGCAGCCCCGCCAAGGCGGGCCAGAGCAGGCGGCGCGACATCATCCCCAAACTAGCTTGTGCTACGATGCCGCCATTGCAAGCCAAGCAGCATGGCCTTGGCAAAGCGCATCACCAGCATCGAAAGCGGCAGCACCAGCACGGGCCAGATCAGCGCATGCACCCAAAGGTCAGGTTCAAACCGCCGATCCACCCAAAGCGCCAGCCCAACGGCAATGGCACCAATCAGGAAAATGCCCGCCACAGCCGGCCCATCGCCGGCGTCATGCGCGGTGAAATCAAGCCCGCATTCGCTGCAGGCTGGGCGGATATCCAATAGGCCCGCAAAAACATGGCCGCGCCCACATCGCGGGCAGCGGCCAAGCAGGGCTGATTTCAGCACGCCGGAAAACCCGGCGCCCTTCAGTGATGCGCGATTTCGCCTGCGCCCCACCAATAGATGCAGACAAACAGGAACAGCCACACCACGTCCACGAAGTGCCAATACCAGGCAGCCGCTTCAAAGCCGAAATGACGCTCCGGCGAGAAATGCCCCTTCATGGCACGGATCAGGCAGACGAACAGGAAGGTCGTGCCCACAAACACATGGAAGCCATGGAAGCCTGTGGCGAGGAAGAAGGTCGAGGAATAGACGCCGCCACCGTAAAACTTGAACGGCGCCATGCTGTATTCCCAAATCTGCAAGGTGGTGAACAGCACGCCGAGCAGCACCGTAATCGTCAGCCCCCGGATCAGCCCCTTGCGGTCATTGTTCAGCAGCGCGTGATGCGCCCAAGTGACCGTGCAGCCCGACAGCAGCAGGATCATCGTATTCAGGAAGGGCAGATCGAAGGGATCGAAGGTGAGCGTGCCCTTGGGTGGCCAGATCGCGACCTCAGCGCCCGAGACATGTTCCGGGAACAGCGCGAAATGGAAATAGGCCCAGAAGAAGGCGACGAAGAACATGACTTCGGAGGCGATGAACAGCGTCATGCCGTAGCGGAGCCCAATGCGCACGATGGGCGTATGCAGCCCAGGCGTGCGGCTTTCCTTCACCACATCGCG
>JBIKWX010000341.1:0-3249 GCA_044356095.1 Roseomonas sp. | reverse complement strand
CAGGGCGAGCAGCGGCAGGATGGAAAGATCGGTCTTCAAGCCCCCGGAATGGGCGCCGGGGCCAGCAACGTCAAGCCGGCAACACCCCCCTGCACGCTTGATCAGGCGCAAGAATACCAGCGGCGATTTGCGGCAAAAGGCAGCGGTGATTTGGAGGAACCCAACCATGTCCAATGCCGCACGCAGCACCGATCCCCGCCACCATTGGTTTGTCCTGGCCAATGGCAGTCGTGCCCAGGCCTATGTGAAGCGCCGGGAAGATTCCGGCTATGATCAGCCCCGCGCCTGGGACGCGCCGGAAGCGCGCATGCGCGATGCGGAATTGGGCGAAGACAAGCCCGGCCGTGCCTTTGCTGGCGCGGGGGCGACGCATCGCAGCGCCATGGAACGCGATGGCAAGGATGACAGCCCGAAGGAACATGCCAGACGCGATTTCCTGGAGGGTTTGGCCCATGATTTGGCCTCAGCCTTGGCCTCAGGTGATATGGAAACCATGACCCTGATCGCCCCGGCGCGGGTGGCCGAGGCCGTTACCACCCATCTCCCCGCCCCTGCGCGCAAGGCTGTCACGGGGCAGGAACATCACGACCTGACCAGCCTGCCGCATGCCGATATCTTTGAACGGCTGGATGCAATACGACACCGTCTGTAACAAATTCGGCCTTGACCCAGGGGCGGGCTGCGCCCCATGTCTCAAATCATGAGCGAAAAGCGCCCGCCCATCATCATTGACATGACGCCTGAGGGCGAATTCCGGGACCCGCCGCCGCCCCCGGCGCCGCGCGGCTTTGATTTGGTGCTGGCGCGGCTGGGAGGCGCGGCGATGCTCGTCGCGCTTGCCACCGGCGGACTATTGGTGGCTGCCCTGGCCTTATTGGCGATTGGTGTCCTGCTACCAATCGTGCTGACTGCCGGCGCCATTGGTGCCGTCACGCTTTGGTGGCGGCTCCGCAAGGCCCGCGCGCGCGGTGAGAGCACTATCATCATCACGCGTATTGACCGGCGCATGTAACGCCGCAGAGCGTGCGGCCTCAAAGCAGATCGCATTCAGATGGAAAATATGAACCCGTGAAGATGCTCGAAAAACAAAAATGTAGAGCATGTTGCGTGAACCCATGTGAACGCAACATGCCTCAGGCAATCTCGCGAATCAGCTTCCGCTTCACCGCCTGGCCGAAGCTGTTGAAATCCTCGGCGACGATATAAAAGGCACCCGGCCCCCCGATCACGTAGTCACGGAAATAGAGATCGAGATTGGCCGGTGGTGGGCGGCCAAAGGTTGGTCGGTCATTCACAATCGGCAGGCCATTAATGACAATGCCCTCCGCCACGGCCTCATCGCGTAGCACAGTGACCGGGGGGCCGCTATTGTTCAGCCCATCGCCGGATACATCAATCACGCGACGTGTTGCCTCAAACGGGCAAGCCGCCAATTCGCGCCTTGCATGAATGATGGCGCCGGAAATGGAGGTCCAGGACAATGACGCACGCGGCGCCCGGGCGAGATCTTCGGCCCATTTCCGCGCATCCGCTTCGGTCGCGATGCGTGTCCAGGGCAGCACGGTGCGCTGATACTCAATCCCCGCCCATTCGATATAGACCAAGCCAATCGCGCCTATCATCCCGCCGCGAATGGCCGCCAGCACTGCGGGATCGCTCACCGCTTCGCGGTAGCCTTCGCGTTGCAGCTTCGCCTCATCCTCATCAATCGAGCGCGAGACATCCACCGCCAGCACCAGCGCGACATCAACGGGTTCTTCCGCGCGCGCCCTGGTAGAGACGGCGAGAACGGCGCCGCCAGTGGCGGCCAAAAGCCTGCGACGATGCATGACGCGCCCCTTTGGTTGGACGCAGCCATGCTGGCGAAAAGCCAGGCGCTTTACAAGTTTTTCAGCAGAACCTCGGCCAGCCGCGCGGCATCGTCCTCATTCATATAGGCGTCCATCGGGAGCGACAGCACCTGACCCGCCAGCCTTGCGGCGGGCTTCAAGTCGCGTCATGCTCGCTTTCTCTTTCTTGTCCGCGATACTCCGGTCAGGTGAGGTTCGGCGCGGCACGCTGAAAGTCGGGGCAAGACCAGATCTCAGTGACCATAGCGAAACCATTCCAAGCATTCCCCTGGTCACCACCCTTTGCTTGCGGAGGCCATCTAAAGATGCGGTATCAACTGGCACTCAGCGCGGAAGATATCAGAGACCAAGTCTGGCAGGAATTTGCCGGCGTCGGCTTGCTGCGCGGCGAGTATATCCTGAGGAAGACCGGAATATTCTCCACCCACCCCCAAGCTAAGTCTGTCATCAGAGCGTATCTCGAACAGGTGTGCCGGCTGTTTCCGTCGCAGCCCGTCTGGTATCGTTTTTGCGAATTGGAGGTTGCCGAGGCGAATGCCTTGGCCGAGGTGGACCATGTCCTGCCGGTTGAGCGCAATCCGGTTATTGGCTTGCGTGGGGTAAGGCGGGCGATGCGATATCCGGACAGCTTAGGCGCAGAAATTGATGCCATCCTTCCCTGCCTGCGCAAATACTCTCAACTTGGTGTGATCGTGCCTTTCGTGGGCGACCCCTCCGAGGTCGTTTTCGTCAAGACAGAGCTCACGCGCAGGGGTGTATCACCGCCTTTCGGCATGATGGCGGAAATACCAGCCGCCATTCTGCGGCTGGAAGACTTTCTGAAGCTTGGCGTTGAATGCGTGTTGATCGGGATGAATGATCTGACGGGCCTGGCGCTTGGGATTGAGCGGGGAAAAGATAAGGCATGTTTCAGACACCCCGCAATGCGGGAGCTGATCTCAATGGCGCGCGCAAAGACGACCGCATTCGGGGTGACGCTATCCGTCGCCGGCTACATTGACCGCCCGTTCCTGCGGATGGCCGCCGACATTGGGGTTGATTACGCGATACTGCATTATAGTAGTCTGAATGAGATTTTCCCTGAAGAGTTCCTAAATTTGCCCGAGCAGCATAACCTTCGGGCAATCAAGGAAAAAACCAAACGCATGATTGCGGATTTTGAGGCCACTCGAAGTGCTCTTACGCCTCGCGCCGGTCACATGAGGGTTACGACCTCGGATTGACCGGCGCCAGGCGCTTTACAAGTTTTTCAGAACAATTTCGGTCACGCGCGCGGCATCTTCTTCATTCATATAGGCATGCATCGGCAGCGACAGCACCCGGCCCGCCAGCCTTTCGCTGATGGCAAGCGGCGGTGCCTCACCGGCAAAGACGGTAGCGTGATGCGCGGCATAGGCGG
>JBIKWX010000099.1:0-11480 GCA_044356095.1 Roseomonas sp. | reverse complement strand
CATATCGAGAGTGTATTTGATGCCCTCTTCCGCCAGCAAATGCTGCGTGGTTTCGTCGTTTGATATCGCCGGCGTCAGCCAGCCATCCAATTCCTGCCCGCTGGCGCGCTTGATGGTCTCACGATTTTCACGAATGACGGCACGCTGCTGATCCTCATTCATGCCGTAGAAATAGCGCGTATTATAAGTGCCGTGGCTGAACAATTCCCAATCAAGTTCGCAGCAACGCTCAATGATTTCCGGATAGTGATCACAGACCGCAACATTGAGCGAAACACTGCCCCGAACGCCATGGCGCGCCATGACATCAGCCATGCGCCAGAAACCAACGCGATTGCCATAATCACGCCAGGAATAGCCAAGCACATCGGGCTGCGGTCTGGTCCAGGGCATGCGGCGCGCATTGGGTGGCGGGTCAAGCTCATAATGCTCGATATTGGGCGCCACCCAAAAGGCGATGCGTGCGCCATTGGGCCAGGAGATCTTGGGGCGTCTCCGCCAGGGCATATAATCGTAATGGCCGGGTTCGCTGAGCATGGGGGAAGATCCTTCACGTAACGACAAGTAATCAATCATGCTAAATCGCGAGAGTGAGCATAGCGTTCATGCAGCAGGAATATCAATCCGTTCCAATATGGCTCGCCCTTTCAGACGGGATGCCAAGCCGAATTCTGGAAAGGCGTTCAGGAAATTGCGCCGCGCTTCGGCATCTTCTGCCCTGCAGAGCATAAGATGCGTGACGCCAATGCCAACATCGCGGTCATTTGGGCCGAGCGAGGTGCCGGGACCGCCATCAATATCAATGCAGAGAAGCCGCGCCTTCAGGCGCAGTTGGAACCAAAGGCCAAGGCGCTTGCCACGACCTATCTCACGTTCGATCGGTCCAAAGATACGCTCATCATCGGCCAGGACGCTGATCTTGATCGGTGTCGCAAAAGCTGGCCCACGGAGTCGCAGGCAACACAGCGCATCCTCTTCCGTCAATTCATCAGGGAAAGGAAGACAAAGCCGCGCCACGCCTGGCTTGGTCCAGCAACCCCAATCTTCGGGTCGGTGCCAATTCAACCCATTACGCAGCCTGGCGCCCAAGGCAGTCTCAAGCGCTGGCGTTTCTTGCGGCGCCTTGCCAAGATGTATCAGCCGACCCAGTGGTACGTGAAGAAACTGCGCCTGGCGCGCGGGAGCGCTGCGCCTTGTGTCCAGGATATGCTGTATGAACTCATCTGAAATACTGCGCCAATTCCTTATCTGAGCTTTGGCGCGTGCCTGATCTTTCAGCATCGTACGTTTTGCATCATCGAAGATCAGCATCTCCAGCTTGCTATCAAGATCGTCCGGATCATTGCCCTCGAAATAGATGGCGCCAGCACCGCCTGCTTCGGTCAATGATGTATTGCGTGCGACCAAAGGCAGCGCGCCAAAGGATAGGCTTTCGGTAATCGGCAATCCCCAGCCTTCATAAAAACTGTTGAAAATGGAAAAAAGGCATTGCTCATACAACGTCGCGAGTGCGCCATCCGTCACGCCGGAAATCAGAAAGATGCGCTCATGCAGTGCCGGATGGCTGCGAAGAAACGCAGACGCCTCATCAAAAAGCCAGCCTGCGCGACCTAGGCATACCAGATAGGGAATCGCCGCCGCATCATGGCGCTGCATCAGCCTTGCCCAGGCCTTGAATAGTAAGATGTGATTCTTCCGGCTTTCAAGCGTGCCAACCGAAAGAACAAAGGATGCACCCGCAGGAATGATATGCTGCACTGCGTGCTGTTCTGCCAGATCACGCAGCGCGATATGGCTGCGCATATCACCATTCAGGGCAATGGGGTGAATGGGAAGTTGTGCATCCGGAAGCGCCACATCCAAATTGCGGCGAATATCCCCGGCGGACCAATGCGAATTGGTGAGCACGGCGTCTGCTTCAAGCATGGCGGCCAGGAACCAGTGACGAAAATCCTCAACCAAGGCCTCTGGGCAATGCTCAGGCACCATCAGGGGAATGCAATCATGGATCATCGGCACATAGCGAAGATCATGCAGCTTGCGTAATTCACGCACCTTCTGGAAGTAGTTTTCGATCCACCAGGATGAACCAAGATTGACCAAAAAGAACTGATCCCGTGAGGCTTCGGCGGCAAGATAGGCTGGCAAGGGCGCGCCTTGCCTGAGGCTTTGCATCAGCGCCTGAAACGCTTCCTCATCTGTTGCCGCCTGGGCCTCGGTTGCCTGATAGAGCGCCAGGAAGATGGCGTCATCCATGAATATCCAGTCATTCCGGATCTGGTCGAAATAGACGATGATGGGATTGGCTTTTCCCCGCAGTTCCGTGACGGCGTAATGAATGATATTGAGTTGTACGCGTTGGATACCGGTCGGCACACGGCTTTCCTGAAGATACAAGATAAGGTCGGAGATATCGAAGATAATGCGCTGACGCGTCGCCTGGATTATGGGTGGCGATGCTGCGATGGACGTATTTTCAACGGCCTTGGTGCGTCGCATGGGTTCGGTTTCCGCGACTGATACTGACACTGGCTTCACGGAGGAAATGCCCCGCGGCTTGGTGATCAGCCGCCACAAGGGTCTTAGCAATTCATCAAAAAACCGAGCCAAGGGCTAGCTGCCCGGCAGCGTCACGAAGCGCCCGTAAAGCGCTGCGAGCCGCGCATGATACCGATCAGCCGAAAACATTTCCGCACGCGCCGGGCCCGCTTCAGCCAATCGCCCACGCAGTGCCTCATCACTTGCCAGGGCGCGTATGGCTTCCACCATTGCTTGCGTATCATAAGGATCAATTTGCAGCGCCGCATCGCCGACCAATTCCGGCATGGATGAGGTGTTGGAGGTCAAGACCGGTGTGCCAAGCGTCATGGCCTCAAGCGCCGGCAGACCGAAGCCTTCATATAATGAAGGGAAAAGCACGGCTTTGGCGCCGCGGATCAGGCTGACAAGCGCAGGGAAGGTAAGGTATTCAAGCTGCACAACGCGCGAAAGCGGCCCGCCGGAAACATTCTTGTCCAGCATTGACAGCAACCTGTCATGTTGGGCCAGAAAGCGCAGGTCTCGTTTGCGTCGCCAAACCTTCTTGCCCACCAGCACCAAGGGATCGGCAACGCCGGACGCAAGATGCGCCTCAATCATCCGCGTGACATTCTTGCGCGGTTCAAGCGCGCCAAAATAGAGAAAATATCCCTTGAAGGGAATGCCAAAATTACCCTCAACCTCGTTCTTCACCTCATGCAGCGGCTTGTTGCGGAGTGCGGTCGGAATATCCACCGCCTGATAGGTAACGGTGATGCGATCCTCCGGCACGCCGAAGAAGCTCATGATGTCTTTCTTGGAGGATTCGCTGATAGTGACCAGATGATCCGCATGCTTGGCGATATGATTGAGCAGACGGAAATAGGTGCGCTTATTGTCAAGCGTGGCGTAGGGCAGGCGCAAGGGCACCAGATCATGCAGGGTATAGATGTTCTTGGCACCCATGGCGCGCAGCGCCAAGGGAAAGGTCCAATGCATCAATTCGGGCGGTTCAAGAAAATGAATGGGGATTCGCCCCGCAGCGATTTTTGACGCCAGCCGTTGCTTATCATACAGGCCTTTAACATTCCAGATATGATCGAAATGCGGCAGCCGGTTTTGCAAGGGTTCGCGTATGACGCTGCCGGTGACGGGAACGCGTGTTGCAATCTCACCAAAGGGCAATGCAAGGGTGCGCAGAATATTGCGCGGCATATCCTTCAAGCGGGGGCGACGTTCCAACGGCGCATCAAAAAAGGCAACCTCACGCAGCAGAGGGTTGCGGCTCACGGTGCGCGATTGGCCACCATAAAGAACACCCACTTCTGCCCCAAGTTCCCGCAGTGCAACTGAAAGATTACGCGCATAGGTCGCAACCCCCGTGCCCTGCTGCAGGGAAAGATTATAGCCATCAATATAGACGCGCGGCTTCTGCAAAATGATCCTGCCTGAATAGCTGGGGCTGAGATGCTTGCCCTGTTACGCCAGGTTAAGCGCCAAAGTCCAGGATGGTGCTCATGGTGCGATTGACGCCGCTATCGGGAACCAATAGCGGCCATCGGACCATCAGGTGCCACCGGCCAACTTATCCTGGGTTTTCGTCTCGAAATCACTTGCGTCATGGCGTTCATGCAATTGTTCGGATGGATCGCCGGTCACGCGGTTCACCATGCGCCCGCGCTTCACAGCGGGGCGAGCGAAAATCGCCTCGGCCCAGCGCTGCACATGCTTGTATTCATGCACGGCCAGGAATTCCGCGGCGCCATAAAGGTATCCGCGCACCAGCCCGCCATACCAGGGCCAAACGGCGATATCGGCGATGGTGTAATCATCCCCACCCAGATAGGCGCTTTCTGCCAACCTGCGGTCCAGCACATCCAATTGCCGTTTGGTTTCCATGGCGAAGCGGTCAATCGCGTATTCGATCTTCACTGGCGCATAGGCATAGAAATGCCCAAAGCCACCGCCGAGATAAGGCGCGCTGCCCATTTGCCAGAATAGCCAGGAAAGGCATTCGGCACGTAGCGCCGGGTCTTTCGGCAGGAAGGCGCCGAATTTCTCGGCCAGATGCACCAGAATCGCGCCGCTTTCGAAAACGCGAATGGGCTTGGGCCCGCTGCGATCCAATAGCGCCGGGATTTTGGAATTCGGGTTTACCTCCACAAAGCCGCTGCCGAATTGTTGGCCCTCACCAATGCGGATCAGCCAGGCGTCATATTCCGCGCCCTTGTGGCCGAGTGCCAAAAGCTCCTCCAACAGGATCGTCACCTTCTGGCCATTGGGCGTGCCCAGCGAATAAAGCTGCATCGGGTGGCGGCCCACCGGCAATTCCTTGTCATGCGTCGGGCCGGCGATGGGGCGGTTGATATTGGCAAAGCGCCCGCCATTGGCCTTGTTCCAGGTCCAGACCTTGGGGGGCGTGTAATCGCTGGTGCTGCTCATGCGGAGGCTCCTCAGTTTCGGACGTCTAATTGGCCCAATTTCGAAAATCATGCCATGGGCGCCGTTGCGCTTTGGCGTGGACGGCAGCAAGCTCGATCAATGCCATTGGGAAGAACAATTCTTTCTCGTAGCATGCCCTATCTTACCGGGTTTAACGATCCCTTAATCTTTAGGGTGGCCTTTAGAGGAAAACCAACCCGAAGGAATGATGGAAAGCGTCGTGCCCTTGCAGCACCTTGGTTCATCGCGCCGAAACAGGGACCGCTTTGTGGTCTTTGCCTTCGCGTCTGCGGAATTATTGGTGGAAACTGACCTACGCGGACGTATTTCCTTCGCCGAAGGTGCCTTTCGTGCGCGCTTTGGCCGCACGCCACAGAGCTTTATTGGGCAGCCCGTGATTTCCCTTGTTGCTCCGACAGACCGGCCGGCTTTTGCTACGGCTTTGGGTCTTTTGTCGGAACAAGGCCGCCTGAAACCAGCCGCTTTGAAGCTTGCGGATGAAGCCAGTACTGCCTTCAGCGTGGCGGGGCTTAGGCTGGGTGATGGTGAAGCCAAGCTGGTGCTGACCTTCGCCCCCTTGCCGCGCGAATTGCCGAGCGGTCCGCTGCCAGGCGGGCCTGGGCTTGCCAGCCTGGCCGAGGAAATGCTGCGTTCGGGCGAACCGGGTGGGCCGGTCGGCTTTCTGGAATTGACCGGCCCTGCGGGCCGATATGTGCCGGGCGGTGAGGTCAATCGGGAAATCCAGGCTAAATTGAACAAGCAAGCCGGGGAGGGCGCTGTCACTACCGAACTCGCCGCCGGGCGCTACGGTGTCTTGCCGGGTCAGGCGCCATTTGATCTGCCCGCGCTGACCTCGGCGGTTGCGGAAATCCTCAAGGATCGCGGCGTCAATGATGTGTCGGTCGGCGCCATGGCTGTCGGGCTGGAAGCGGAGGGGCTGAGCCCAGTTCAGGCCACCCGGGCGCTGCGCTTTGCGCTGGCGGCTTTTGCGCGCGGCGGTAATGATGCGCTTGAAAAGGCTGGCTTTGCCGGGGGGCTGGCGGGCTTTCTGGATAGTGCTTCGGAACGCGCCAATCTGCTCCGCCGTAGCATTGCGGAACGGCGCTTCCGCATGGCCTTCCAGCCCATCGTGGCCCTTTCCGACCGTACCCCGCATCATTATGAGGCGCTGATCCGCCCGCTGCAGGCCGATGATACGGCCATGTCTCATCCTGGCGAATTCGTCGCCTTGGCTGAAGCCGTTGGGCTGACTGAGGAACTGGATTGGGCGGTGGTGAGTGCGGTGTGCGAGGCAGCGGGGGCCGCCGGCGGCACGCGGGTTGCCTGCAACCTGTCCGGGCTTTCCCTGCAAAGCCCCAAATTCCGCGAGGATATGAAGACCTTGCTGGAAAACACCCCAGGCATGGCAGACCGCCTGGTGGTGGAAATCACCGAAACCGCCGAAATCGAGGATGAGGATGAAGCCGCCCGCATGATCGCCTTGCTGCGGGAGCATAAGATACCGGTCTGCCTGGATGATTTCGGCGCTGGCGCTGCGGCGTTTCGGTATCTGCGTGCCTTCAAGGTGGATTATGTGAAGGTGGATGGCATTTATGTCGCCAATGCCTTGCAGAGCGAACGTGATCGGGGCTTTATCGCCGCCATGGTTGATCTTGCCCGCACGGTCGGCGCCCAGGTGGTGGCTGAACGCATTGAAACGGAAGAAGAAGCGGCGCTGATGCTGGAACTCGGCGTGCGCTATGGCCAGGGCTATCTTTTCGGCAAGCCGAAGATGGAATTGGCCACCCGTAAAGCAGGGCAGGCCTGGCAAGAAGACAAGTGACCGCCGCGGCACTGCCGCGCCTTTGCGTGGTGATCCCCTGCTTCAATGAAGCGGCCAATGTGGCGCCCATGGTGGCGCGGCTTGATGCCACGCTGGCTGGCATCGCCTGGGAAGCGATTTTTGTAGATGATGACAGCCCCGATGGCACCAGCGCTGCCGTGCGCGCGATTGCCGCGCAGGATGCGCGTATCAGGGGCATCAGGCGCATCGGGCGGCGCGGCCTGGCTTCCGCTTGTATTGAGGGCATGCTTGCGACGTCAGCGCCTTTTCTTGCGGTGATTGATGGCGATTTGCAGCATGATGAAACCCTGCTGCCGCGCATGCTGGAAGCGCTTGAAGCAGGTGAAGCCGATATCGTGATCGGCAGCCGCAATATCGAAGGCGGCGACAAGCAGGGCGGGCTGACCGCCGCGCGGCAAATGATTTCCGATACTGGCGCGGCGCTTGCCAATGTTGCCTTGCCGATCCGCGTGAGTGACCCGATGAGCGGTTTTTTCGCCCTGCCGCGAGAGTTGTTTGAGGAAGTCGCACCGCGCCTGACCGGTACGGGCTTCAAGATCCTGTTGGATATTTTGCTGTCGGCAAAACGGCCTTTGCGGAGCCTGGAAATTCCCTATTCCTTCCGCGCGCGCGTGGCGGGCGAAAGCAAGCTGGATGCGGCGGTATTGTTGGAATTTGCCGGGCTGCTGGCGGATAAGGCTTTGGGCGGTGTGGTGCCGCTGCGCTTCCTGTCCTTCGCCGCCGTTGGGGCGATTGGTGTGCTGGTGCATCTGGCGGTGCTTGGGCTGCTGCATGGCTTGGGCGGGGCGGGCTTCAACGCAGCGCAATGGGCGGCAACGCTGGTCGCCATGACAGCGAATTTCCTGTTGAATAATCGCATCACCTACCGTGATCGGCGCCTACGTGGCCCCGCGCTACTGCGTGGATTGGCGCTGTTTTATCTGGTCTGCGGATTGGGCGCGGCGGCCAATATCGGCATTGCCAATCTGCTGCTGCGCGATGGCGTGCTGGCCTGGGGCTTGGCCGGCGCGGCCGGGGCGGCGCTGACGGTGGTGTGGAATTACGCGGTTTCGGCAACGCTCGTTTGGCGCGCCAAGTGAGTCCTTGGCTGGTTGCACTGCTGGCGCTGACGGGTTTGCGGCTGCTGCTGGCGGCGATCCTGCCGCTTTCCCCGGATGAGGCTTATTACTGGGTCTGGTCGCGCCATCTCCAGCCAGGCTATCTGGACCACCCGCCCATGGTTGCGGTCTTCATCTGGCTCGGCACGGCGCTGGTTGGTGAAAACGCGCTTGGCGTGCGGCTTTTGGGGCCACTCTCGCTCTTCATCGGTTCCCTGATGCTGGCGCGCAGCGCGGAAGATCTTTTCCCCGGCCGAGGTGCCGGGCCTTGGGCGGCAGCGCTGATGAATGCGACGCTGTTCGCTGCCCTCGGTGCCGTGACCATGACGCCCGACACGCCCTTGCTATTCTTCTGGGTGGCGACGCTTTGGGCCGTGGCGCGGGTGCACCACACGGGCGATGCGCGCTGGTGGCTGCTGGCCGGGATTTTCGCGGGCGGTGCGCTGCTGTCCAAATACACCGCTGCCTTGCTCGGCTTCGGCTTGGTGCTGTGGTTGGTGCTGCTGCCGGAAGCGCGGCGCTGGCTGCTGCGCTGGCAGCTTTGGGCGGGGGGCGCGCTTGCGGTCGCGCTTTTTGCCCCGGTGATCCTGTGGAATGCCGCGCATGAATGGGCGTCCTTCGCCAAGCAGGGCGGGCGCACGGCAGCCGGCGGCGCGGGGCAGAGTCTCCGCTGGCTCGGCGAATTGCTGGGCGGGCAGATGGCCTTGGTCACACCCTTGGTATTTCTGCTGTGCCTTGTCGGCGCCGTCATGGCGGCGCGGCAGGTCTGGCGCGCACGTGATGCCGGGGCTGGGTTATTGCTCGCGCTGATCCTGCCGGGGGCAGCGATTTTCGTCTGGCAGGCGCTGGGCAGCCGGGTGCAGGGGAATTGGCCGGCGATCCTTTATCCCAGTGCCGCCATTGCCGCCGCTGCGCTGCTGCCTGCTTCCTGGCTGCGGCTTCGCGTGCCGGCCTTGGTGCTGGGTTTTGCCATGGCGGGGGCGGCCTATCTGCAAGCGACCGCCGCGCCCTTGGCGCTGCCACGCCGCCAGGACCCAACGCTGGCGCGGCTCGGCGGCTGGGATGGGCTGGCGGCTGATCTGGCACAGGCTGCTCAACGGGAAGGCGCAGCCTTCATCGCTGCCGAGGAATATGGCCTCGCTTCCGGCATGGCCTTCCGCCTGCCGCCTGAGCTTCGCGTTGTGGCCATGGACCCGCGCTGGCGCTTCTTCACCCTGCCTAAGCCGCCCGAAGACGCATCTGGCTTGCTGATCCGCAGCGAAAGACGCGGTGAGGGGCCGCCGCTCTGGCCCGGCGCGACCCCGATTGAAGGCGATGCCGGGCGCCTGATCCGCGCCCGCCGAGGGCAGGAAGCCGAAGCCTATCGGCTGTTTCGCGTGACAACGACGCCCGGCCAGCCGCCAAGTGCGGTTTTGCCAAGGCCGGGGCGTTAATCTTCTTGACCTTATGGATGGGCGGGCCTTTATCCGTCTCAAAGAAAGGCCGCCCGCCATGCATATCCTGAAAAGCCGCCCCTGGAATCTGCCCGAAAGCAGCGCCACCCCGGAAGCGCTGGTCTTTGGCCGCCGCAAGGCGCTGGCGCTTGGCGCTGGGATGCTCGCTGCCACCCCGGCGCTTGCGCAGCAGGCTGGATTGCCGCCCGCCATGCGCAATACGCGCTACGCGCCAGGCCGCGCCATTACCGCCGAGCGCGAAGTCACCACCTACAACAATTTCTATGAATTCGGCAGCCATAAGACCATCAGCGCCGCGGCGCAGCGCATGCCTCAACGCCCCTGGACGGTGAAGGTGGAAGGCATGGTCGAAGCGCCGCGCGAATATGACATTGACGATCTGATCCGCCGCATGCCGATTGAAGAACGCGTCTATCGCCTGCGCTGCGTCGAAGCCTGGGCCATGGTGGTGCCTTGGACCGGCTTCCCGCTTTCTGCCCTGCTGGCCGAGGTGAAGCCGCTATCCTCCGCCCGCTATGTCGTCTTCCAGACCGCGACTTTGCCGAGCGTCATGCCGGGCCTTCGGCAAAGCTGGTATCCCTGGCCCTATACGGAAGGCTGCACCATCGCCGAGGCAGGCAATGAGCTTTCCTTCATGGTGGTTGGTGCCTATGGCAAGCTATTGCCGCCGCAAAATGGCGGGCCGCTGCGTTTCCATCAGCCGTGGAAATACGGCTTCAAGGCGGGCAAGAGCCTGGTTTCCATCCGCCTGACCGATCAGCGCCCGGTTTCCTTCTGGGAGAAGATCCAGTCGCAGGAATATGGCTTCTGGGCCAATGTGAACCCCGCCGTGCCGCATCCGCGCTGGAGCCAGGCGCAGGAACGTATGCTCGGCACGGGGGAGACAGTGCCAACGCTGCTCTTCAATGG
The DNA here is from genome assembly GCA_044356095.1 of Roseomonas sp. Taxonomy (GTDB): domain Bacteria; phylum Pseudomonadota; class Alphaproteobacteria; order Acetobacterales; family Acetobacteraceae; genus Neoroseomonas. The sequence continues at coordinate 1,218 of JBIKWX010000099.1, read as the reverse complement.
CTATGGCGATTTCGTGGCTGACCTCTACACCGGGCTGCAACGCGAAAGGCTTTGGGCGTGAGTATCCGATGCGCCTGATTGGCCTTGCCCTGCTGGCGCTCGCTGCGGGGCTTTACCTGGGGTTCGGGAGTGATCCGCTGGGCGCGGTGCTGTTCCGGCTTGACCCCGGCTTGCTCAATTTGGTGCAAGCCGTGGTGCAGCGCTATCTTCTGCCGATGTTGTGGGACAATGTGCTGCTGCCCGTTCTGGAAGCGCCCGTTTGGGTCGTGCCGCTGGTGCTGGGTGCTGCCCTGACCATCTTAGGGTGGATGCGCGCGCGTGGCTGATGCCGCATCGTATCACCAGCTTTTGCTGGTGGAGGATTCACCCTCACTCGCTACCGTCTATCAGGAATATCTGCGCGCGGGGCCGTATCAAATACGCCATGCGCATTGCATCGCGGATGCGCTGAAATTCGCCAATCAGGCCATGCCGGATGGGGTGCTTTTGGATTTACGCCTGCCCGACGGTGATGGGCTTTCAGTGCTGCGCGAATTGCGCGGGCGTGATCCTGATTTGCCAGTGGTGGTGATGACCGCGCATGGGTCAGTGGCGCTGGCGGTGGAAGCGATGCAGGCGGGGGCTTCGGATTTCCTCGTAAAACCCTTTGCGCCGGAACGCCTGACCGTCACGGTTGCCAATGTGATGGAACGCGCCGCTCTCCGTCGGCAGGTGGCGGAATTGGCCGCGGTTGCGCCTCGGCAAGGTTTTGCGGGTTTCATCGGTGCCGCACCCACCATGCAGGCGGCCTATCGCATTCTGGAAAATGCCGCCGCGTCTCGGGCAACAGTTTTTGTCACGGGTGAAAGCGGCACCGGCAAGGAATTGGCCGCCGAGGCGGTGCACAGCATCTCGCCCCGCAAGGCCGGGCCGTTTATCGCCATCAATTGCGCGGCGATCCCGAAGGATTTGATTGAAAGCGAAATCTTCGGCCATGTGCGCGGCGCCTTTACCGGCGCTGTCGCGGACCGTATCGGCGCGGCGCGGGCAGCGGATGGCGGCACGCTGTTCCTGGATGAGATTTGCGAAATGGATTTGGCGCTGCAGGGCAAACTGCTCCGCTTCATCCAGACCGGCACCTTCCAGCCCGTGGGCAGCGGCAAGACGCTGCAAACCGATGTGCGCTTTGTCTGCGCCACCAATCGCGATCCGCTGGAAGAAGTGCGCGCCGGCCGCTTC
>JBIKWX010000002.1:0-35352 GCA_044356095.1 Roseomonas sp. | reverse complement strand
CGGTGCAGGGCCCAACGCCCGTTGATGCGCTGGTGGATGGGCGGAAGCTGCGGCGTGGCCTGAAGCTTTGGACCGTGTCGGTTTCGACCTGGAAGGTTGATCTCTATCGCCGGCTTTGGCTTGGGCGTGGCGAGGCAGCAGAATTCCCGCCCGGCTGGGTGCATTTGCCGCAGGGGATTGAGGTTGAATGGGTCAAGCAGCTGGTGGCGGAGCAGCTGCATCAGGTGAAGGACCGTCGCGGCTTTATCCGCCAAGAATGGGCCAAGCTGCGGGACAGGAATGAGGCGCTGGATTGTGCCGTTCTGGCGCGCGCGGCGCTGTGGTTACTCGGCGCCGATCGGTATGGCGAGCGGTTCTGGCAGAGGCTGCGTGAGGACATCGCGAATGCGCCGGTGGATGTGCCGCAGGTGGAAGCGGCTGCGGCATTCCCAGCGCCGGCGCCAAGTCCGGAGCGTCCACCCATGATGCGTCGGCCTGGTTGGTTGGCACCGCGTGGCGGTTGGCTGCGCTGATTACTTTCGGGAGGAAATCATGAGTAACGGGGAACTCCACGCGCGTGAGCGCGAGGATCTGTCGCTGCATGTCGAGCGTTGTGCCGAACGCTATACGGCAGTGCGCGCGGAGATCTGCGGCCTGCGCAAGCAGACACGCCGGATTGAGGGCGCGATCTGGGGCATCGTCGCGGTGCTGGTAGCGCTTGGTGCAGGCGGGGCGCAGATCCTGCCAATCCTGCGCGCGCTGGCGCGCGGCGCGGGCGGGTGATCCGCCTTGGACCCCGCCACCCTCGCTTGGGCGCTGGTGCAGCCCGCGGGCAGCCGCGCTGCCGTGCTGGCCTCTGCCTATACCGGCGGCGTCACCCGCGTGACCTTCGAAGGTCGCACGGTGGAATACCGCAGCCTGGATGAATTGGGTCGCGCCATCGCGGCGCTGTATGGCGCGGAGAATGCTGCGTCCCGGCGCCCGGGCGTGACACTCGCCAGCTTCACAAGGAACGCATGATGAAGCTTCACCTGCGCGCTGCCTGGCAGACCCTCCGGGGTTACGCGGCCGCGCAGGAGAACCGCGCCTCGACCTGGTCACCCTCGGGCGGCAGCGCGAATGGCGAGGTCGGCATGGCCGCCGCCAGCGTTGCACGGCGCGCGCGCGACGCTGTGCGCAATGACCCCTATGCCGCGCGCATCGTGGACCTTTGGACCGGCAATGCGGTCGGTGCGGGCATCACGACCCGCTGGCCAGAGAATGCGCATGGCGTTGCCTGGCAGGCCTGGGCGGAGAGCACCGCCTGCGATGCGGAGGACAAGCTCGATCTCTATGGCCTGCAAGCGCTGGCCATGCGCGCGGTCGTCGAAAGCGGCGAATGCTTCATCCGGCTATTGACCGTGCCGACATCGCCGCGGAACCCGATGGGCCTCAGCCTGCAGGTGCTGGAAAGCGATCATCTGGATACCGCGCGCAATGGCGTGGTGAATGGCGCGCCGACCATCCAGGGCATCGCGCTTGGGGATTTTGGCGAGCCGATTGGCTACTGGCTTTTCCCAACCCATCCCGGCGCCTGGATGCTGCCGGGTGCGCGGCTGGCGAGCAATTTCATCCCTGCGCGCGATGTACTGCATATCTTTCGCAAGCGGCGCCCTGGGCAATTGCGCGATGTCTCCTGGCTCGCGCCCGTGCTGCTCCGACTTCGTGACCTTGGCGATTACGAAGCCGCACTGCTGATGAAGGCCAAGATCGAAGCCTGCCTTGCCGCCGTGGTGACGGATGAGAGCGAGGAGACACTGACTAAGCCGGGCGACGCCAATCCTGGCCTGCTCCGCGATGCGCAAGGCCGCGCGGTGGAAAGCTTTGAGCCTGGGATGATCCTCTACCGGCGTGGCCATGGCGAGGTGAATGTGGTGAACCCCTCGGGCGGAGGATCGCACACCGCCTTTGCGCGACGCTCACTTGAAGCCGCCGCTGTCGGGGCGGGCCTCACCTATGACCAGGTCTCCGGCGATCTGACCCAGGCGAATTACTCGAGCCTCCGCGCCGGCAAGATCGAATTCCGGCGCCTTTGCGAACAGGTGCAATACGGCATGCTGATCCCGATGTTGGTGCGGCCAATCGCCGAGCGCTTTCATGCGCAAGGGGCGCTGGTCGGGCTTTGGGGCGATGTGATGCCCAAGGGTGTCGCGCATGTGCCGCCAGCGCATGAGATGATTGATCCGCTGAAAGACACCACGGCTTTGATCGCCCAGGTGCGCGCCGGCTTTGTGCCGCAGCCCGAAGCCGCCGGTGCCTTTGGCTATGATTTCCGCTCGGCGGTCGAGATGATCCGCGAAGCTAATGCGGCACTGGATGCGGCTGGCATCTCGCTTGATACCGATCCAAGGCGCGTCGCCAAATCCGGCGGCGCGCAGGACGCAGCGCAAATGGCGGCGGTGGAAATCGCGGCCACCGGTGCGGCCGGGGCGGCGGCACCAACGCCGGCAGATACCCAAACAGCATAGGGCTCACGCATGACCGAAACCACCGACCCGGGCGGGAGCGATCCCGCGCCTGTTGATCCCGCTTTGCCCGATCGACTTCCCACCGATGGGCAATCGATCACCGCCCGCCGCGCCATCACAGCACCCGCCACCGTGGATCGTGCCGCACGCACGGTGGAGGTCGTCTGGTCCACCGGCGCGCGGGCGCGCAACTTTGTCCCGTCCCTCGGCGGTATCACCGAGGAACTGGATATGTCGCCCAATGCGGTCCGCATGGCGCAGCTCGGCTCCGGCAATGCCCCGGTGCTGAACACCCATCGCAGCAGCGATGCGCGCGATGTGCTGGGCCGTGTGATAGCTGCGCGGCTTGAAGGCGGGCGCGGCCATGCGCGGCTGCAATTCTCTGGCGCTGCCGATGTAGAACCGCTCTGGCAGCGCATTGCCGATGGGACGTTGCGCGCGGTCAGCATTGGCTATCGCGTGCATCGCTATGACCAGCGCCCCGATCCAGTGAGCGGTGAGATGATCTACCGCGCCGTCGATTGGGAACCCTTCGAGATCTCCATCGTGCCCATCCCCGTTGATCGGGATGCGCAAGTGCGTGGCGCGGCGCCGCAGGGCGCGCCGTCCTTCGCCATTGAACCTGCCCTGCCTGATGAGGAAATCCCCATGACCGAGACGACGCCGGAAACCCCGGCAGCCCCTCCGGCGCCGCCTGCCGCGTCGCCGCCCGCAACCACCACGGTGGAAACACCGCCTGACCTTGAGGCACTGCGCAGTGAGGCACAGCGCGCCGAGCGTGAGCGTATCTCCGGCATTGATGGTGCCATTGACGCCGCCCGCGCCCTGGTCGGCACCGAGACCGCTGCACATATCCGGCGTGAGGCGGTCGAGCGTGGCTGGCACCCGGACCAGGCGCGCCGTTCCCTGTTCGACGCCATGGTGAAAAGCGCTGCACCGCCCGCCATCCCCGCGCGACCGGAAACCGGGCCCGGGCATGACTCGCCATCCGAAATCTTGGACGCCATGGCGGAAGCGCTCGCCGCGCGCAGCATGCCCGGCTACCAGCCGCAGGGTGCGGGGCGCCACGCTGAATTCATGGGCTGGCGGCCTTCGGACATGATCGGCGAATTGCTGAGGGTCCGCGGCGAACGCAATGTCCCGCGCAATCCGACGCTGTTGGCCGAACGTGCCTTTCACACCACCTCCGACTTTCCGCTGCTGCTCTCGGCTGCAGCAAACAAAATGCTGCTCGCTGCCTATCAGCCGGCAGCGCCGAGCTATCGGCAGATCTTCCTCCGCCGTGATTTTCGCGACTTCAAGCCGCACCGGCATCTGCGTGTTGGTGATTTCCCGACCCTCGTGCCGCTAATGGAGAACGGCGAAATCCAGGCTGGCACCATGTCGGAAAGCCAGGAAATCGTCCTGCTGCAAACCTTCGCCCGGCGTATCCGTGTTACGCGGCCAATGCTGGTGAATGATGACCTGGGGGCCTTCACGGATTTCGCTGCCGCCATTGGCCGCCGCGTGGCAGATTTCGAGAATGTCACGGCCTATGCGCTGCTCAATCAGGCGAATGGCGATGGTCCGACACTGACGAATGGCCCGGCTGCGGTGTTCGGCACTGCTGCTGCCCGGTTGAATAAGGCGGCGGCGGGCAGTGCGCTGGACATCAACAACCTTGCCAATGGTCGCGCGGCGATCCTGCGGCAAAAGACGCTGGATGGCCTGCCGATTTCCGTCGGCAATGCCATGAAGCTGCTGGTAGGCCCGAGCCTTGAACTGCCCGCGCGGCAATTGACGGTGAGTGTCGGTGCCACGCAGATCAGCCACGCCAATATCTATGCGGGCTTTGTCCAGCCGCTGGTTGAACCGCTGATCCCGAATAATCGCTGGTACCTCTTTGCCGACCCGCCCACCGCGCCGGTTTATGTCTATGGCTACCTGAACGGTGCCGAGGGACCGCAAGTCACCACTGGTCCGGTCTCCGGCGTGGATGGGGTTGAGGTCAGCGTGATCTTCGACTTCGGCGTCGGTGCCATTGATTGGCGCGGGGCCTGGTTCAATCCGGGCGCCTGAGCCGCATCACCCTTTTTTATCATCGCAATCTCGCAACGGGCGTCCTTCGGGGCGCCTGTTGCGTTTCAGGAGGTTCTTTCCATGCGTAACTTCATTCAGCCGGGCAATAGCCTGGCCATTGCCGTGCCCTATGCGACCGGGGTTTCCGCCGGCCAGGGCGTCCTGGTCGGTGCGCTGTTCGGCGTCGCCGCCGTGGATGGCGTGCAGAACGCCATGATCGAGGCCGCGACCATGGGCGTGTTCGACCTCACGAAGGAACCAGCGCTGGCCATCGCCGCCGGTGTGCGCGTGTTCTGGGACAATACCAACCGGCGCATTACCGCGACCGCCGCTGGTAATTTCCAGGTGGGCATCTCCACCCAGGCCGCGCTTGCTGCCGATGCCACGGTGCGCGTCTGGCTCAACCGCGTTCCGGCGGCGGGGGCGTGAACATGGCTAGTCTGCTGCCGCGCGATCATGAGCGCCTGCAAGGCGTACACCCCCATCTGGTGCGCGTGGTGATTGAGGCGCGCAAGGCCGCACCCTTCATCGTGCTGGAGGGGCTGCGCTCCCGCGAAAGGCAAGCCAAGCTTGTCGCGCTTGGTGCATCGCGCACCATGAACAGCCGTCACCTGACCGGCCATGCGGTGGATCTCGGCTATTGGCTCGATGATGGCGATGGCGTGCCGGAGAATGGTGAAATCCGTTGGGACTGGCCGTTGTACGCGCAACTGGCCAGCGCCGTGAAAGCCGCCGCGCGGCAATGCGGTGTGCCCATCACCTGGGGCGGTGATTGGCCAGGCTTCCCCGACGGCCCACATTTCGAATTGGATCGGGGGAAATACCCATGATCGGCGCATTGCTCCCCGCGCTGGTGCCGATCCTGGGCGATGCGCTGAAACGCCTATTCCCCGACGCCGAGGCGCGCCAAAAGGCCGAGGCGGAATTGAACGCCGCCTTGCTTGCGCGCGCGGGCGAATTGGAAAAGGCGGCCGCCGATATCATCAAGACCGAGGCCCAATCGGAACATTGGCTCGCTGCATGCTGGCGTCCGCTGATGATGATCACCTTTGGCATCTTGATCGTGCTTCGCTGGCTTGGCTGGTCCGCGCCTGGGATCAGTGAGGCCGAGGCGCTCAAGCTCTGGAACATCGTCGAGATCGGCCTTGGCGGTTACGTCATTGGCCGTTCCGCCGAAAAGACGCTGCCGCGCATCGTCGAGGTGCTGAGGCGATGAGCGCCTTTGATACCGCCATGGCAAACCTTATCGCCGATCCACATCTTGGCTGCGATGCTGAGTATCGCCAGGGCGGCACAGCCGCGCCGATCAGCCTGCGCGTGCTGCGTTCCTCGCCCGACCGCATGGCGGATGCTTTTGGCACGGAGGTGATCTCCGCCAGCGATATTCTCTCCCTCGCCATCGCCACTCTGCCTGACCTTGCCGCGGGCGACAGTTTTTCGATTGGCGACGAAGTTCTCACCGTCCGCCACGCCGAACGCGACGCCAGCGGCACGGCCTGGCGCGTCTTTTGCCAGCGATAGGCATACGGCATGAGGCTTGGCGCGCAGCTGGTCGGTGATCTTCGCAAGATGCTGGCTGAAGAACTACGCGCGGGCGAACGCGCCGCCATGGCGGCGATCCGCACTGAGACTGCCGAGGTCAAAGCCGAACTCCGCCAACAGGTCACCACCGCCTTTGCTGGCAATGCGCGTGGCATCGCCAATGCCTGGCGGTCCATCGTTTTTCCTCGGACGGGCCAATCTCTCCGGCCTGCCGGGTTGGTATTCACCAAAGTCCCCAAGGTGATTGATGCTTTTGAGCGCGGCGCGCTGATCCGCGCCAAGGGCGGGCGGAAGTTCCTCGCTATCCCGACAGGCTTTAACGCCGCGCGTGGCAGGCGCGGGCGGGGCGAGAAAGGCATGCGCGTGACGCCAGCGCAGATGGTGGCCTCGGGCCAGGCGTTTCTGCGGCCCTTCAAATCGGGGCGCGGCTTTGTCTGGTGTCTGCCACTCCGCGCCGGGGAACAGACCGGGCGGCGGCGCCAACGCCTACGGTTGATTGCCGGCGGTGTCACCGAGGTCGGCACCGCCCATCGCCGTGGCCGAGAGGCCTGGGCGCGCGGGCTACTCGCGCGCGGCATGGTGCCGATGTTTCTGCTGCTGCCGCAGGTGAAGCTCACAAAACGCCTGGACGTAAAGGGCGCCGCGGAGCGTGGCCTGCGCCGTCTGCCCGGGCGTTTTGTGGCGGCCTGGGCCGCCGAGGCAGGGAGACCGCGATGAGCCTGCGCGAAGCCGCCCTGACCGCCCTGTTCGCGCGCCTGAACGCCAGCCTGGCCGCGCGCAACCCAGCGCCCGTCATCCGCCGCAATGAAACCGTCCCGCAGCGCCTGCCCGCGGGCGGACTGGTTGTGCTGCGCGATGGTGAAAGTGTCTCGGAAACGGCGATCCTATCGCCGCTGGCCTTTGCCATCGAGCATCGCGCGGAGATTGAGGTGCTGGCAGCGGATAATGCGCTGTTGGATGCGCTGCTGGTTGCCATCGCCGCCGCCATCATCGCGGATCCCATGCTGGGCGGCGCGGTGGAATGGGCGCAGCCCGGCAGCGCGGATTTCGAGGATATTGAATTCGAGGGCGCGGCCAGCGCGCGTGCCGCGAACTTGCCTGTCGCCTTGTTCTTTACCGCCACCGGGTCACCGCTGGCCTGATCGCCCACCAGGAGAAACCCATGCCCCGTGCCATTGGTGCGAATGCGCGCCTGCTCATGATTCCTGAGGCCAGCTATGGCACCGCGCCAGGTGGCAATTGGCGGCGCATGCCCTTTCTGTCCTGCAATCTGGGCGCAGAGCAGCCGCTGCTTGATGCAGATGTGATTGGCATTGGCGGCAATCGCGACACCGGCGCGCCGCTTTTGGATACCGTGACGGTGGCTGGCCAGGCGGTGGTGCCGATTGACCTGATCAATTTCGGGCATTGGCTGCGCTTGTTGTTCGGCCCACCAACGACAAGTGGCACAAGCCCGAATTTCATCCATAGCTTTGGCTCGGGGCTTGCAGCGCTGCCTTCCAACAGTATCGAGATCGGCTATCCCGATGTGCCGAATTACGATGTGTGCACAGGCGTACGTGCCGATACGCTGGAGATGGATTTCACGCCGACCGGTGCTGCCAACGCGACGATTGGGCTGCTAGGCCAGGGATCGCTCCGCGGTGCGGCGAGTTCCGGCGGCACGCCAAGCGGCGCGGCCTTTACGACCTTCAACAAGGCGCAGGGTTCCATCACGCGCGCTGGTGCAGCGCTGGCGCAGGTGACCGGCGCGCGGATCAGCTTTTCGAATGGGATGGAGACGGTGCGCACCATCCGCGCTGACCGGAAGGTGGAGGGCGTTGATCCCGGCATTGCGCGCTGCACCGGGCAAATCACGGTGCGGTTTGAGAATACCGTGCTGCTGGCGCAGGCGCAGGGCGGCACGGCCGCGGAATTCGCGATGGCATTCACGATGGATGCCAATCGCAGCCTGACGATCACGCTGCATGAGGTTTATCTGGCGCTGGCCAAGACGCCGATCGAAGGGCCGGCTGGGGTGGAGGCCAGCTTTGACTTCAGGGCCGCGTTCAACGCGACGGCGACGCGGATGATGACAGCGGTGCTGCGGAACCAGCAGGCTGGAACCGAGTATGTCTAGCCGGGATGCAAGCATTCGGATTCAGCGGGCGGATTCAAGACACGGGCTTTGCTAAGCTAATTTTCGGCTCGGCCGAGTACTTTCTTTGTTCGATCCTCGATCGCACTGATTGCTCGATCAGCAAGATCTCTATAACGAAGCGCATCAGTTGGTGTTAAATTAATCCCCGAATGATGTACCGCTTCATTCCGCAGTATTCTCAATTCGTGGATATTTTTTGCCTCTTTGGGAGATAATCCGAGATCAGAAATAAGTGCGGTTATCTGCTTTACCAGCAAGGGACCCTCTCGATTTCCAATAAATCTACCGCCGTATTGTGCTTTCTTCAGTGCCTCTTCGACCCTCAACCAAGCCTGCTGAACGATATATGCAGGGGGAAGTTCTGCCTCAGCCGCGAGCAGCGGAATGTCGCGAACCTTGGACTCAGTTGGTGCTGGAGTAGCCGATGCTTCGGCTTCAGCTTGGTCCAGCCGCTGACCGAAACTCGCTTCAGCGTCCTTCCATTTTAATAGACGAATCCGATCAATCAGGCCGATCAGGCCACCTCGGAGGTACCAAACCACGAACACTGCGGCGATTGGCCAAGCAGATGCCTCGACAATTCGAGCAACGAAGGTTAAAAAATCCAACCTGACCTCCTCCTCCAATCCATGCTGCTTGGAACACCTTGCGATGATAATTTCCAGGGAGGCTAAGCTACTCGCGCCAGCGTTCTTGAGGCAATTGGACTAGTCGTTTAGAGAAAGAGGGCGGACCAGCTCCCATCTCCTACCATCACTGCGCTCGGGTTTCGGTCGAATGCAGAGCTCGTAATCACTATAAGAACTGCCGGAGCTAGCAACTCCGACATGCAGAATCTCCCCGTCATTATAATCTCCGGCGAAGACGACGGTGGCTGGCAGTTTTTTCTCAACACGGACGGTTCGAAGAAGAACGTCTAGTTGATCATCCGAAAGGGTCGGCTGTCCGAATACGCAAACCTCACTTAAGCCAGATCTGTTGCGATTTTAGTACGGCCCCGTCCGGCATCGTGCAAGACCGAGAAGATGCTCCGCGTGCTCTCTGCCGCCTACAGAGCAGCGCGATTTAAAGCCTGTTGAGACCGAACAGCCACGAATGGAAGTCTGCATGCTCACCCTCGACCTCCCGGTCGAGCCATACTGGCTCGACCTGCCGCGCGGCGTTCGCGTGGAGATCCGCCCCGTCACCACCGCCGTGATGGCGGCTGCCCAGGCTGGCTCCGCCCGCCGCCTCGGTGCGCTGCGGGCCGCGGAGGCCGACCTCGACCCCGACATGGCGCGCGGCTTGGCCTTCGCCTTCCTGGTCAAGGCGCTGGCCCGCCATGCCGTCACCGCCTGGGAGGGCGTCGGCGACGCCGCTGGCAAGCCGTTGCCGCTATCGCCCGAGGCCGTCGAGCGCCTGATGGACATGGACGAGATGGCGGCCGCCTTTTGGGATCGCGCCACCGGCCCCGTCGCCGCCGTGGCCCTGGAGGGAAACGGCTAAGGGCCCGGGCCGAATGGCACTTCGGCCAGGGCCCTGACTACTGCCGCGGCTGCGCAGCCCTCGATCGCGACTGCGGCCTGGCTTGTCCCTACGCCGCGCACGCGCCCGCCAGCGTCGAGGGCGCCGCCTGCTGGGCCGCCGGCACCACCTGCGCCGCGGCGACCATGGCCGGCCTCGACCTCGACATGCCGGCCGCGCTCGCCACCGCCCGCGAGATGGGCGCCACCGGCTGGGCCGCCGTCGAGTTGCTCCTGGCCCTGCGCATGGGCCTCGCCGCCGGCGCCGCCGCCCGCCGCACTGATCCCTCCGGATCCTGACCACCCCATCGCAGGAGGCGTGACGCATGGCCGACAGCACGCGCCGCGTCTCGGTCCGGCTGTCGCTGGACGATGCCGCCCGGGTCAAGCAGGAGCTGCGCGAGGTCGGCGAGACCGGCCAACGATCCCTGGAGCGGATCCAGGGCGGTGCCGACCGCGCCTCCCGCGCGCTCGACCTGCTCGATGTCGCCGTGCGCGGCGTTCAGATCGCCGGCATCGCCGCCGGGCTGCGCGCTGTCGTGGTCGCCGGCGACGCGCTCACCCAGTCCATGGGCCGGCTGAACACGACGCTCGGCTCGGTCGAGCGCGCCGGAGAAATCTACGAGCGCCTCTATCGCGACAGCCTACAGACCGGCGTCGCCGTCCGCGAGAGCGTCGACGCCTTCGCCCGCTTCTCGATCGCCGCCCGTGAGATCGGCGCCACCTCCGACCAGGTCGCCACGCTCGTCGGCGGCCTGCAGCGCATCGCCATCGCCTCGGGCGCATCGCAGCAGGAAATCTCCTCTGCCACCCAGCAGCTAGCCCAGGCCCTGGCTTCTGGCACGCTGCAAGGCGATGAACTGCGTTCCATCCTGGAAGGCCTGCCCACCCTTGCGCAGGCGCTGGCGCGGGAGCTTGGCGTTTCCATTGGTGAACTCCGCAAGCTCGGCTCTGAGGGCAAGCTCACCGCCGATACGGTTTTCCCCGCGCTGCTGGGCGCCGTTGAAAAGCTGAATGGCGAATTTGAACGCGCGCCGCTTTCGGTGGGGCGTGCCTTTGGGCAGCTTACCGTCGCGACGGATCAATTCCTTGCCCGGCTGGATCAAGCCATCGGCCTTTCCAATACGCTGGCCCAGGCGCTGTCCGGTGCGGCGCGCGTGCTGGATGGCGTGCGGCGCGGCTCCGGCCTTTTGCTGCCCACCGAGCAGGAGGCCGCGCGCCGTGCGGAGGCTGCGGCGCTGCGCGCGCAAATCGCCCGGCTTGAGGCTGAAATCGAAGGCCAAAGCCTGCCCACCGAACCACGGCGCGGCACCATCCGCAGCGGCCTGGTCGGCACCGCGCAGCAACAAGCCGGGGTGGATCGCGCCGCCCGGCTGGAGGAATTGCGTCGGCAATATCAGGAACTCGCGGAGGAAATCACGCGCGGCGAACAGGCCTCCGGCGAGAGGCAGCAGCGTGAGGCGGAAAGCGCCGCTGCCCAGGCCGCCGATGCTCGCCGCCGCCGCACAGCCGCGGATGCCGAGGAATTGCGCCGCGCCCTCGATGATCGCTTTCGCATCAATAGCGAATATGAGGACCGCGTCCGCCGCCTGCGTGAGGCTGAGGCCGCCGGTGGCATCACCGCCGCGGATCGCAGCCGGCTTGAAACCCTGGCGCTACAGGAACGTGACGAGGCGCTGCGCCGTATTGAAGGCACCACGCGCCGTGTGGCCGCCATCCCGCCCGCTGATCGCGCCGCGGAACGCGAATTGAACGATCTGCTGCGCGAACGCGAAAGGCTGATCCTGGATAATGAGAATGCCTATGAACGCTATCAGCGCCGCCTGGAACGGCTTGGAGATTTGGCGGAGCGTGCCGAGCGCGCTGGCCGGCCCATCCCAACCGAGACCATCGCCCGCGAAGGCGAACGCGCGCTGAACGAATTAGAGGAGGCCGAGCAGCGCATCAAGCGCAGCACGGAAAATACGCGCGATGCAGCGCGGGAATTGGGCTTTGCCTTTTCCTCGGCCTTTGAGGACGCGATTGTGCGCGGCGCCAGGCTGTCTGAAGTGCTCAAGGGCCTGTTGCAGGACATGACGCGCATCATCGCCCGGCGCACAATTACCGAACCCTTGGGGAATGCGGCCTCGGCCGGGCTTTCCAGTATTGGCGCAGGGAATTGGCTGAATGATATCGGCACCGCCATTGGTGGATTGTTCCGCGCCGATGGTGGCCCGGTGGCGGCGGGGCAGCCCTACATTGTTGGCGAACGCGGCCCGGAATGGTTTGTGCCGAACCAGGCCGGCACGGTGCTGCCCAATGGCAGCGCGCCTGCCGGCACCACGATCAATACCTCCATTGCCATTGATGCGCGCGGCGCTGATGCGGGGGTGGAGGCGCGGCTGCGGATTTTGGCCGGGCAGATTGCGCGGCAGTCATCAAGCATGACGCTGGATGCCATTCGCCGGGGCGGCAGCGCTTATGAAACAGTGCGGGGGTAACAGCCATGGTTGAATATGCTTGGCCCGAGGCGCTGCGCCCGACGCGGCTGACATTCTATCTGCAGCACAATACCACGCGCTTTGTCTCGCCCATTACGCGCCAGGCGCAGGTGCTGCGACGCGAAGGTGCGCGCTGGGTGGCGCAGGCGAGCTTTGAACCGCTGGATCGCAGGCGTGGTGGTATTTTGGAGGGGTTGCTGGCGGCGCTGGCGGGATCGCTCAATACGGTCAGGATTTATGACTGGCGGCGGGAATTCCGCAGTGGCGATCCGCGCAGCCAGGGGCAAGTGCCAAGCGGTCCATTCTCCTTTAACGACGCGACGATCTTTACCGATGGTACCGGCTTTGTCGTGGGCTCGGGTAATCCCGCGCTGGCGGCGGGCGCGCCGCGCGGTGCGCTCTCAATCCAGACGCAGGGTTGGTATCCCAATGCGATTGCGATTGGCGCGGGCGATATGATTGGCCTTGCCGGGCGGCTTTACATCGCGACCGAGGCGATCACCGCCTCCGGCACTGGCACCGCCACCATTCCGATTGCACCACCCTTGCGCGAGGCATTGCTGGTGAACCAGCCGTTGGTGCTGACCAAGCCGAGCGTGCCGATGCGGTTGGTATCGGATGATGAGGCCGCGAACCCGACACGCCCGGGCGGCTTTACGGCCATCACCATCCGGCTTGAGGAGGCGCTGTAATGTCCGGCAGCAATCCGTCTCCGCGCCTCACGCCCGCTGCCATTGCCGCTGCAGCATCGCCCGTCGCGGCCCCCGTTGTGTTGGTGGAGCTTGATTTCGCCTCGGGCTTTTTCCGCGCCTGGACGGGAATTGGGCCATTGCATTGGGCGGGCAAGGTGTTTGAGGGGCTCGGCGCCATTGGTGCCGTCAGCGAAATTGAGGAAACAGTCGAATTGCGCGCGGTGCGGTTGACGCTCTCGCTCTCACCGGTGCCGCAGGAGGTTGTGGATATTGCGCTGGCCGAGCGCAGCTTTCGCCTGCGCCCGGCACGGCTTTGGGGCGTTCTGCTGGATGCTGAGGGCGCCTTTGTCGCCGATCCATTCCCGCTTTGGGCTGGGCTGATGGATGTCATGGAAGTGACGGATGGGACCGAGGCGCGCATTTCGCTGACTTGCGAAAGCCGGCTTGTGGATCTCGAGCGCGCCGAGGTGCGGCGCTACACCGATGCCGATCAGCAGGCGGAATATCAGGGCGACAGGTTCTTCGAATATGTGCCCGCCCTGCAGGAAGCAGAGATACGCCTGCCGGCGCAGTGATGCGGCGGGCGGATTGGGCAACGCGGCTGGCGGCGCTGCTGTCGGCGGCGGAAGCGCGTCCATTCGATGCGCGACATTGGAATTGCGCGAGCTTTGCGCTCGCGGCTGTGGAGGCCGTGACAGGTCATAAGCCCAGCGTGACTGTGCGGCCCTGCCTTGAAGCCTCGGCTGATAGCGCGGGCTTTCCGCGCATCGCGCCTACCTATGCGCGGCCTGGCGATATCGTCCTTGTCGGCGATCCGCCGCGCCTTGGCGTGGTGGTCGAAGCAGGGCGCGCCGTCTTTGTCGGACCAAAAGGCCTGACCCACGCGCCGCTTACGTCATGCATTACTGCCTGGAGGATTGGCTGAATGCCCGTCGCTATCCCGATCATCGCCGTCGCCGTCGGTGCAGTCGCCTCTGCTGCTGTCGGTGGTGGCATCATCGGTGCCTTGGTTGGCGCCGGCACTGCCTTTGCCATTACCAGCGTCGGCGGTTCTGTCTTTCCCTCGCGCCCGCCCTCATCCCCCGCTATTCCCAGCCGCGCGGTCGATAATACCACCGCCCCCGGCGCAGGGCGCACGCAATCGTTTCGGCAACCGCTGACGGAACATCAACTCGTCTTTGGCCGCATCAAGGTGGGTGGGCCCATGGTGTTCATCCATTCGGCGACCGATGATCAGGGCCGCGCCGATGGGTATTTCTACACGGTCATCGTGCTCGCCGCGCATCGCGTGCACTCCATTGGCGATGTCTGGTTGGGCGACACGCTGGCGACTGATGCGAAATTCGCTGGCCTGGTGCGGATAGATCGCCATTTGGGCGCGGCGGACCAGGCCGCCAATGCGAATCTGATCGCCGAGACCGGCGGCAAATGGACCGCCAATCATCGCGGCCGCGGGCGTGCCTATGTCGCGGTGCGGCTCAAAATCACCGCCCAGGCCTTTCCCTCCGGCCCGCCCAATATCGCGGCACTTGTGCAGGGCGCGAATACCATTCTGGACCCGCGCAGCAATACGACTGGCTGGTCGGACAATCCCGCGCTTTGCCTTGCCTGGTATCTCACCGCCCCCTTTGGCTGGAAGGCATCCTGGGATGATATCGACATCCCCGCCTTGATCGCCGCAGCCAATATCTGTGACGAGCTGATCGGCACGCGCGCCGGGGTTTATGAAAAGCGCTACACGGTCAATGGCCGTGTCTCCCTTGGTGAGGGAAAGATCGCCATCACGCGCAAGCTGGTGGCCGCCATGGCTGGCGCGCTGGTGGTCTCGGGCGGGCGGTTTTTTATTCATGCGGGCGGACCCGCGCTGCCGACATTCACACTCAGTGCCAATGCGCTGCGCGGTGATGTCACCATCCAGGGCAGCAGGCCGCGCAGGGATCTCTTTAACGGCGTGCGCGCAGTTTATGTGGACCCTGCCAAGAACTGGCAGCCAACCGATGCGCCGCCATTGCTTGCCGCAAATTACGTCGCCGAGGATGGGGGTGAGGCGATTTACCGCAGCATGGAATTTCCGCTGACGACTTCGGTCGCGACCGTGCAGCGCATCATGAAGGCCGAATTGGAACGCAATCGCCGTCAGCGCGAAGTGGCCTTTCCGGCCAATCTTTCTGCGCTGCGGCTGCGCCCCTGGGATAGCGTGACGCTGGCACTGGATCGGTTGGGGCCCTTTCCCGCGCGGGTGACGGGCTGGCGGCTAGCGCCTGATGGTGGCGTGGATTTGACGCTGGCGGAGGAGGATCCTGCGATTTGGGATTGGGACCCGGCCGTGGACGAACGCGCGACCGGCGATAGCCCATCGGTGGTGCTGCCCAACCCGGGCGTGATTGCCGCGCCAGCGACGATAAGTGTGGAAACACCGGCGGGCAGTGCATTCACTGCGCTCAGCATTTCGTGGGCGGCGGTCGGCAGCGCCTATTTGTCCGGTTATGAATTGGAATTTCGCCCTGCCGCTGTCGCGGCCTGGCAGGGCTATGGCGGGGCGCTGAGTGCCACTGCGGCCTCTATCGCCACCAGCGAGCCGACGGCGTTCAGGCTCCGCGCCGTGGCCCGCAGTGGCGCGGTATCTGGCTGGCAGGAGGCTGCCATTCCGGGCGGTATCACCGCGCCAGCAGCGCTTGGCATTGCGGGCGGTGTGCGGCTTTCGGGGATCCTGCCGCCGGAGGTGGTGCGCTTGCAGGTGTTTGAGGCGAGCAGCGCCAATCTTGCCCAAGCGGTGAAGCTGGCTAGCGAACCAACAGCGCTGCCCTGGGACCGCACCGGGTTAAGCGCTGGGCAAGCCCGTTGGTATTGGCTCCGCTCTGTCTCGGCCGAGGGCAATGTCTCCGCGCTGATCGGGCCGGTCACCGCTACCGCAATCTAGGGGCGCTGCCATGGCCGCACGCATCGATGATCTGCTGGTGCTGGGACAGAATA
Source organism: Roseomonas sp. (assembly GCA_044356095.1). GTDB lineage: Bacteria > Pseudomonadota > Alphaproteobacteria > Acetobacterales > Acetobacteraceae > Neoroseomonas. The sequence goes on along the minus strand of JBIKWX010000002.1, from coordinate 19,479 downwards.
TCTCGAAGACCGATCTGGCGAAATATCTGCGCGACCGGGAAGCGGTGCTGCCCTTTGATTTCGGCGGGCTTGGCGATGGCGCGGCAAATGATCGCGCTGCCATCCAGGCCTGCTTTGATCGCGCGGCGGCGGACAGGAAATTCGCCGTCATCCCGCCCGGCACCTGGCGCGTGGATGCGGGCGTCACGCTTGGCGGCGGCGCGCGCGGGCTGATCATGCAGGGGATGATCCAGTACACCGGGGCGACCAATGCGCCGGCCACTGTGCTGACGCTGGGTGATGGCGGTACCATGCGCAACGGGGAAAAGCTCTATCTCGGGCTGCAAGTCACCCGGCAGTTCCAGTCCGATTGGGTCAGTGAGAATGATATCGGCATCCTGGCGCGCAATCTGGATTCCTCGCTGCTTGATCTGCGCCTGGTGTCCGGGTTCACCATCGGGCTGCGCACCCTGGGCGACGGGCGGGGTTTTGAGGATAGCACGCTGAACCTCGGGCGCATTCTGAACAATCGCTACGGCATTGATGCGCATGCCGCGACGGCGACGGCCTGGAATACCTCCATCCGATACTATGGCGGGCATTTCGCCTGCGGCACGGGGATTAATCCGGCGCTGGACCGCTTTGGCGTGCGCTTTTCGCGCGGCGCCGTGGACGCCTATAACAACCACAACCGCCATGTCTTTGACGCACCGAATTTCGAGCTGCGCCAGCTTGATCCCAATATCGCCATACCATTTTTGAATGAGACAAACGGCACGGCCATCATCGCGCGCAACATGCGGATGGAGGGGTGTTCGCCCTTTGCCGCGCGCCACACCGCCGCCGCCACCGATTGCGAATATGATGTGGCCTGGGCGCAGAGCTATTCGATTGGCGTGGACTACACGCCAAGCGCGACCCGCGCCGGCAATGCCGTATTCAACCGTCACCGCGCGCCGACATCGCGGCTGACGCGGCTGCTGGCGCATATCCCGAATATCCGTGCCGCTGCTTTCTGGCAGAGCAGCACGGAGATTGGCGTGGAGGGCGCCTGCATCATGGCGACTTCCACTACCGCCGAGACCACCATGGCCGCACTTTCCTGGAACGGGCTGAATGGCATCACGCCGACAGCGCGCGGCCTGCTGCTGAACCCCAATCGCGGTATCGGCTTTGTGGTGCAAACCACCCACGCCAAGGAATTCGCGCTGGCGCATTGGTTGGTGGGCGGTGCGGATGGTGGGCGGCTTTGTCTGCGCTGCTTTGATGGCGCCGGCATTGTGCGCGAGAACATCGCTGGCGATGCGCTCGCATCCGGCACCACGCTGCAATGGGCGCCAACGTCCAAATCCTGGCAGGCGGGCGCGGTGATGCAGGAGAGCGACCTGAACCGCCGCCAGACGGTACGCTTTGGGCCGGAGGTTGCCTTTGCGCAAATCGGGATCATCGGCTTTGATGGGCAGATTGAGGTGGAAGCCTTGCGCCTTTACGGCCTGCCCGAGGACGCGCCGGCGATCCTGTCCGGCTGCCCTGCGCTGCCCGCTGGCGGGAGGACGCTGATGTTCTCCGCCAGTTGGGATCTGCCGAGCATGCCGCCGAGCGCAACTACCAATGCGGATGTGACTGTGCCTGGCGCAAGGCGGGGGGATTTTGCCGATGCGTCGCTCGATACCAGCAGCATTGCCTTTGTGCTGGACTGTCATGTCTGGTCGAACGACAAGGTGCGCGTGACAGCGCGGAATGTGAGCCTTTCCACGGTGGACCTGCCCGCGGCGGCGCTGCATGTGCAGGTGGTGAAGCGAAGGGTGGGGTGAGGTGAGGGGGCGCAATGAATGCCCCCGGCGAGGACGCCGCTATCAGCCGGGACAGCCTGCCGCTGGCGTAGCGCGGGTTCAGGGTTGTGGAGAGGGCGTGAGGGGTTTGGTTGCAGCGCCAAAATTGAACAACCGCGCTAACATACAATCCACATTGGGTTACGATGAGCCGCAAATCCTCCGCTACCCAAATCACCAGTTTGGTCCCATAGGTGCTGACGTTGGACACGCTGTGCCAATCCCCACAAGGATGGATAAAAAAAGCAAATTAATCTTGACTTCGCGATTTCGATATTGCAGCGTTTTGATGTCTTGGAGCCAAGGGTGCGCCCAGTCGCATCTCCGCAGATCTCAACCGAACAGGGATGGAAGGACCACGGTTCCATGTCAGCCAGCAGCGAAGGAATGACCGCTCCATCGCTTCCCAGCGGTGGCGGTGCTGTTCGGGGGCTTGGCGAAACCTTCAACCCAGACCTGCACACAGGGACCGGCAATTTTAGTATCCCCATCCTGCTGCCGCCCGGGCGAAACGGCCTCCAGCCGAGCCTCTCGTTGTCCTACAGTACCGGCAATGGGAACGGCCCCCTGGGAATGGGATGGTCCATTGGCGTGCCTGACGTGGCGCGACGTACCTCACAGGGACTGCCGCGCTACGACGATGCGAAGGATGTGTTCGTTCTTTCGGGCGCCGAGGATCTTGTGCAGGTCGCATCCGCACCCGGCGAAACCAGCTTCGTACCTCGCACCGAGGGTCTATTCGCGCAGATACGCCACCTCTGCGCCGCGAACAACGATCATTGGGTAGTGGAGGGCAAGGACGGTCTGACCAGCATTTATGGCACGCCCGGAATGCGAGGGGCGGACCCGGCTGTTGTCGCCGACCCGCGCGACCGGTTGCGGATCCAGGCATGGCGACTGACCGACACGCGTGACAGCTTCGGGAACCACATCTCTTACGGATATGTGCGCGACCTCGCCGCCGACGGCGACCGTCACTGGGATCAGCTCTACCTCTCCACCATTCGCTACGCCGATTTCGAGGAAAATGGCACGGCGAAACACCTCGTATCCGTCGAGCTGGAATACGAGGATCGCCCCGACCCTATTTCGGACCGCCGCAGTGGCTTCGAGATCCGCACACGCAAGCGCTGCAAGCGCCTTCTGGTGCGCACTCACGCAGGAGCAGACAGGCTGCTGCGCAGCTACGAACTTCGCTACGCGGATGATCGTCCCGAGGAGGCGAATTGCGCGCCCCCGAACCGCGCATCGCTGCTCGTCGGTGTGACCGTGTCTGGACATGACGGCCCGGCGACGCAGGCACTGCCGCCGTTGCGCCTCAGTTACACGCGTTTCGACCCAAGCCGCCGCGATCTGCGAGCGCTCCACGGCGAGGACTTGCCTGCCAGCGGCCTCGCGAGCCCTGAGATAGAACTCGTGGACATGTTTGGTAATGGATTGCCGGACCTGCTTGAAATGAATGGCGTAGCGCGGGTCTGGCGCAATCGGGGAGGCCGCTTTGACCTACCGCGCCCGTTACACTCTGCCCCCACCGGACTCTCGCTAGGCGCCCCCGGCGTTCAGTTGCTCGATGCGGATGGCGACGGGCGCAGTGACCTGATGGTCACCTCTGGCCCGCTCTCCGGACACTTCCCCATGCGCTTTGGGGCAGAGTGGGACCCTGGTTCCTTTCGGCGGCACCGGCTGGCCCCGAGCTTCGACCTCAAGGGTCCAGAGGTGAAGCTGCTTGACCTTGACGGCGACGGCGTGACGGACGCGCTGCGCGCTGGCACACGGCTTGAATGCTTCTTCAGCGACCGGCACGCCGGCTGGAGCCGCACGCGCGTGGTGGAGCGCGGGAAGCTGCCGATGGCCAGTTTTTCCGACCCGCGACTGCGTTGGGCCGATATGTCCGGAGATGGGCTGCTGGATTGCGTGATGCTTTACGGGCGGCTCGTCGAATACACGCCGAACCTCGGGCACGGCGACTGGCAAGCGCCCGTGCGGATGCGGGCGGTGCCGGAGCTGCCGCTCGACACTGACCCACGGCGACTTTTGCTTGGGGACCTGGACGGTGATGGCTTAGCCGACCTCGTCCTCGTCGAGGACGGCCGCATCACAATATGGCTGAACATCGCCGGCGAGGCGTGGAGTCCACCCGTCCGCATAGATGGGACGCCCCCTGTCACCGACATGGCGGAAGTGCGCCTCGCGGACGTGCTCGGCACTGGCGTCCAGGGGGTGCTCTGGTCTCGCCCGGCCATGACCGGGGCGCGGAACCGCTTCTTCTTCCTCGACCCGATCGGCGGCAAGAAGCCGTACCTGCTGTCCACCATCGACAACCGGATCGGCGCTGTCACAACCATCAGTTACGCGCCTTCGACCCATTTTTTTTTGTTGGACGAAGCAAGACCGTCGACCCGCTGGCGCACCCCCCTGCCTTTCCCAGTGCACGTCGTCGAGGGCGTGGAGGTTGAGGACCGTCTGTCGGGAGGCCGACTGACGACGGAGTACCATTATCGACATGGCTACTGGGATGGGGAGGAGCGGGAGTTCCGCGGCTTCGGCCTCGTCGAACAACGCGACACCGAAAGTTTTGAAAGCGCCGCTTCGGCGACGGATGCCATCGCTTCTCTGCTTGCGCGCGAGCATGTCTCACCACCCACGCTGACCCGGACTTGGTTCCATCAGGGCGCGGTCGAGGACGGCGTAGGCGGCTGGACAGAGAGCGATCACAGCGAGGAATACTGGTCGGGCGACCCGCCGATGCTCGGCCATGGCAAAGGCATCGCTCGGTTCTTGCGCAGCCTTGGGCAAGGCGAGCCGGCACGCCCAGAGGCGGCGCGCGACAGGCGAGATGCGCTGCGTGCGCTCCGCGGCAGGATTTTGCGAACCGAGGTCTATGCCCTGGACGGCGCAGCATGGGACGACAGACCTTACACGGTGACGGAACACGCGCATGAGCTGCGCGAGGAAATGCCCCCGGCGGAAGGCGAAATTCGCCGACGCGTCTTTCTTCCGTTCGAGATAGCGAGCCGCACCACGCAGTGGGAACGCGGCGACGATCCGATGACCCGGCTCGCCTTCAGCCCGCAACGCGATGCATTCGGGCAGGTCTTGCGCGAGGAAGCGATCGCGTGCCCACGCGGTTGGCGCAACCTGGGCGACCGGCCAGCGGAGCCTTTCCTCGCAACCATCGCTGAGACCAGATACGCCGAACCCGTGCCTGGCCGGCACATGCGGGACCGCGTCGCGCTTCGTACAACATGGGAGGTGACGGGTACCGCCGGGAAGACAGTGGCCGAGTTGCGGCTGGATGCGGCATCCGGCATCGGACTCGCGGTGGTCGCGCATGAGGTCAACTTCTACGATGGTCCTGCCTTCGTCGGGCTGCCCTTTGGGCAGGCCGGCGAGCATGGCGCGCAGACCCGCACCGAAACGCTGGTAGCGACCGAAGCGCAATTCAAGGAAGCCTACGGCGTCCATTGCCCCCCCTGGATCGCGGCAGGCGGTCAGGCGGCCTGGCCGAACGGCTACCCACAGGCGTTCCGTGCCGCCCTGCCGCCTGGCGCCGGCAATGTTCTCCGCAACGCCGCGCCCTTCCTGCCCGGCTGGTACGTGGCATCCGACCGCCGCGAGCATGATTTCCAGGCTGGCCTGCCACCGCTTGGCCTGCTCGTGGCGCGGCGTGACCCGCTTGGACACGACACCCGCATCACCCACGAAATGCCCTGGGCTGTGTTGGTGAAGACGGTGACCGACCCGGCTGGGCTAGTTACCAGCGTGGAGAATGATCCGAGGCTCCTGCAACCACGGCGCATCACAGACGCGAACGGGCAGGCTACAGAAGTCGCCTTCACGCCGCTCGGACTTGTCGCGGCGGTGTTCGCTCGCGGTCGCGACGGCGAGGGCGATGGCGCGAACCCCTCAATCCGCATGGAGTATAATCTCGACGCCTTCGCACGGAGTACCCCTGAGGCGCCGCAGCCGATCTCTGTCCGCACGATACGGCGCATCCATCACGACGGCGACGCCCAGGCGAGCGCGGCGGAGCGGGCGGAGACGCTCGAACGGGTGGAGTATTCGGACGGGTTTGGCCGCGTGCTGCAGACGCGCGAACAGGCGGAGGACGCGCTGTTCGGCGACACTCTGTTCGGCCACGGCCTGATTCCACCGCAGCCGGGCCAGGCGCCAGGCGATATCGTTGGCCGCCAACGCGCTCCCGGCGATCCGCCGAATGTCGTCGTCAGCGGTTGGCGCGTGCACGACAACAAGGGGCGGGTGGTTCAGGCCTTTGAGCCCTTCTTCTCGACCGGTTGGGACTACCGCACCCCCGCGGCGGAGGCCAAGGCGCGCGGCCGCGACACGGCTGGGATGCGCGTGACCACCTTCTACGACCCGCGCGGCCAGGCTGTGCGGGTGGTGCAGCCCGATGGGTCGGAGACGCGTGTGGTCTTCGGCATCCCGGGCGCGACTGGCGTTCCCGACTTCGCCTCACCCGACAGCTTCACGCCGACGCCCTGGGAATCCTGGAGCTACGACGCGAATGACAATGCAGGCCGCGCGCCGGCAGGTGGCACCGCGCCGACCCACCACCACGATACCCCCTCGAGCATTGTGCTGGATCCTCTCGGCCGCGTAGTGGAGGCAGTGGCGCGCAACCGTGCGTCTGTCGGCGATCCCATCGAGACACACCGCACGCGGAGCCGCTACGACATCCGCGGCAATCTAATTGAACTGGTGGACCAGCTCGGACGCACGGCCTTCCGCTACGCTTATGATTTGGCAAACCGGCGGCTGCGCGTGGATAGCCAGGATGCCGGCCTGCGGCTGACCGCACACGATGCGGCGGGGCGCCCGATCGAGGGGCGCGACGCCAAGGGGGCCTGGACGCTCCATGCGCACGATGCGCTCGGCCGCCCGACGCGGACCTGGGCGCGCGACGGGGCTGGGGCAGCGTTGGCCCTGAGGGAAAGCCTGGAATACGGCGATGGCGGTGATCCGGCGCAGCCGCCTGTAATGCGGGCACAGCAGCAGGCTGCCAACCGCCTCGGCCGGCTGCATCGGCATTTCGATGAGGCCGGGCTGCTGACGATTGAACGCTACGACTTCAAGGGTGGCATCGCCGAGAAGTCGCGACGTGTGCTGTCGGACGCGCAGATGCTGACCGGCGCGCCGGTGGATTGGGAGCCGCCGCCCGCAACCACGCAAGAGGCTCATGTCGCGGCGCTGCTCGCCCCGGAGGACTACGTCACGTCGCAGCGGCAGGACGCGCTGGGCCGGCTTGCGCGCCTGACTTATCCGCGGGACGTCACCGGCGCGCGGAAGGAGCTGCGCCCGCGCCACAACCGCGCCGGTGGGCTTGAAGCGATGGAGCTGGACGGCCAACCCATCGTCGCGCGTATCGCCTATGACGCGCGCGGCCAACGCAGCGTCGTGGCGTATGGCAACGGGCTGGTCACCGTCCTGACGCATGACCGAGCGACTTCGCGCCTGACGCGCGCCTGGACGGGTGCCTGCGCCGAGCTGGGCGGCGGAGCGCTGGGCTGGCGACCGCAGGCGCCAGCCGCGCCGCAGCTCGACCTCGGCTACACATATGATCTGGTCGGCAACATCTTGCGGATTGCCGACCGTACGCCGGGATGCGGGACGTTGAACGGGCCGGCGCCGGCGCGCGACATGCTGGACCGACGATTCGACTATGACGCGCTGTACCGCCTGCGCCGCGCGACCGGGCGCGAGGATTCGGCCATCCCGGTGCCGCGCCCCTGGGATGATGCACCGCGCATCGGGTATGGCAGCGGCCAGCACGGCACGCCGGACCAGGACAACGCGCCGAACCTCACCCGCTTCTATGTTGAGAGCTACCGCTACGACCCCGCCGGCAACCTGCTGGCGCTGCGCCACGAAAGCGGCGGCGCGGCCTGGGTGCGTCGCTTCGGCATGGGCGGGCTGGCGCCCGATGCGTGGGAGGCGGCGATCGCGCCGCATCTCGAAGGGCGGGCTTGGCCGGCGGCGCCAGGCAACCGCCTGACGCATGTGGCCGATGGCGCGGCGCTGCCCGCGGTGACGCATCGCTACGACGCAAACGGCAATCTGGAGGAGGAGACGGGCTCCCGCCGCTTCGGCTGGAACTGGTCGGACCGGTTGGTGTCCTTCCGCGAGCAGGCCGGCGCCGGGCCGGCGAGCCTTCAAGCGTTCTACCTGTATGACGCGGCGGGGATGCGCGCAAAGAAGCTGGTGCGTCGGCAGGACGGCAGCCTGGCGGTGACGGTGTATGTGGATGGGCTGTTCGAGCACCACATGCGCGTCTCGCCCGGCGGTGCGCGGCGTGAGAACAACACGCTGCATGTGATGGACGATGCGTCGCGCGTGGCGCGGATCCGCGTGGGGCAGGGCTTCGCCGATCAGGGGCGTGGGTTCGGGCAGGACGCCAGCCCGGCTCTCGTCTACGAGCTCGCCGATCACCTCGGATCGACGACGCTCAGCTTAGACGAGGCGGGCGCCTGGGTGAATCGGGAGGAGTTCACGCCCTACGGCGAGACGAGCTTCGGCGGCTATGCGCGGAAGCGGTATCAGTTCGCGGGCATGGAGCGGGACGAGGAGAGCGGGCTAGCGCTGCATGGGGCGCGGCATTACGCGCCTCATCTGGGCCGGTGGACTAGCTGTGATCCGGCGGGTGCGATGGACGGCCATAACCTTTACGCGTTTGTCCGCGGCAATCCCATTGGCCTTGCGGATCCGACCGGAACCGCAGCCGACGACGCGCCGGGACTCAAGCGATCCAACGACCAAGCTGCTGCGAATTTGCCGACAGGCGTGACGCAGAGCATTGGCCTTTCCAGCAGTCCGGCCGCGTCCTCGGATTCCAGCCAGCAAGCAGCTCCTTCCGCTCGCCCGCCGCCACCTCCGGCATCCAAGCCTCCCACGCCCAGCCCAGGCATCCTGTCCTCGTTGTTTCCGAGCCATATGTCGGGCGCGACCCGCCCGCCGCTCTCGCCGGCCCTGTCCGCTCACCAAGGATGGCAGGCTTGGCATGCCGAGGCCACGCAGCAGGCCATCTCGGGTGCGGCGCACGCAAATCTCGTGCGCACTGCTGCCCTTTCGATCATTGCCGGGGGTGCCGCCGCCGGTCCGGCCCTGGCCGAAGTGGTGCCTGCGGCCGCTCAGTCCCTCGCTCTGCCACCGGGCGCCCTTGCAGCCAAAGGCGGCCTCGCCTCGCTCGCGGCCGCCACTTACGTCACATTGGGGGAAACGTCCTTCTGGCTCACCAATGTGGCCGTAGGAGGAGGCGCCACGATCGGCGTCGCCTCCCCCGCTCGACGCGTCATGGAGGCCGGAATACCCGGGGCACCCATCTACGGGGCTGCAGCGGCGCGGCTCAGCAGCAATCCGGCCGTCGTGCAGACCCTGGCCGAGCCGCTCCGGCTCAGCTCGAACTTCCTCTTTGCCGCCGTGCGGAACCCGAGGCTCGCCCCGGCTGTGTACGGGAAGGCCTGGGAGCGGCTGTGTATCCAGGCCACGCCCAACGTGGAGAAGGTGCTCGGTGGCGCACGCCAAGCCGACGCGATCGTCCGTTTGGCAGGTCAGAGCGTCAAGGCGGATTGGACGACATTCGCGCAACTTGAGGCGCACGCCGCGCGCCCCACCTACCAAATCGGGCCATGGGTCTTTTTCCTCGGCGGCGGCATGCCTTCCGGCTGGCTGAAATGACCGACGGAAGAAGCCCGAGTTGCGCTTACCCCACCACAACCCATTACGCGCACCACTCGCGGTGCCACGACGGGACTTGAGGCCATGAACCCCATCCCCCTCCTCCAGCGCTACCTCGCGCAGTTCCTCTCCCTCGCGCTTTCGCCCGAGGACGTCCGCCTCGGCGCAGCCGGCACGCTCGGCCCCGCGACGCTCGACGCCGTCGAGGCCTTCCTCGACCGCGCCGGCCTCATCGCGCCGCCGCAGCTCCGCCCGCGCTCAGGCGAATGGGTAGACTGGCTTATCGGCGAGCTCGAGGCCGCGCTCGGCGCGCGTCGCACGATCTCTGGCCGCGTCGTCGGCCTGCGCGGCAATGGCATCGCCGGCCTGCGCGTCGCCGCGCTCGAACGCGACCTGCCCTCAATCGAGCGCCGCCGCCCCCCGTCCGAGCTCGGCCACGACATCAGCGGCGAAGGTGGCCGCTTCGATATCCGCTACGCGCCGACCCCCGAGGGCGAGGGCGACGAGGCCGCCGCCGCGGATGTCAGCCTCGCCATCGCCGACGCCGCCGGCGAGCCGGTTGCGATCATCGAGCTCCGGCTGGACGGCAAGACGCTCGACGATCCGCACGCGATCCTCTTCAATATCCCGCCGCGCTGCGAGATGCAGGTGACGGTGAACGCGGAGACGCTGCGCGGCCTCTCCGAATACGAACGCCTGCTCGCGCGCATCGCGCCTGCGCTGCGCGACCTCGCGCCGGCCGAACTGACCGCGGAGGACGTCGCCTTCCTCGCCGCGGAGGTGCCGCTATCGGAGCAGGACCGGCAGCGCGTCGAATGGCTGCGCCGCGCGGCAGCCTTGGCCGAACGCTCGGGTCTGCCGACGGAAGCATTCTATGGCTGGGGCCGGCTCGATTTGCCGGACCGTTTCACGAGCCTCGCCGCAACGCCGCCCGATCGTCTGGAGGAGATCCTCGCTCGCCTTGCAGCCTTGGATCCCGATCAGCGCCAGAAGTTTCTGGAAGACGCCGTCGCGAAGGAGATCATACCGGAGCGGATCGCTGGGATGCGGGACGTGCTGGAACGAAGTCTCGCACAGTCACGGCCGATGCGCCGCGTCGGCACTGCGCGGCTGGTTGACAGGGAGGACGGCGCGCCGCTTCCAAACCTTGAGGTAAGCTTCGGGCCTCCTGGCGGCCAGGCGCACGCAACCATACCCTCCGACCCACGCGGCTACGTGCCGATCCTAGCACCGCCAGATGGCGATGCGGCTGGTACAGTGCTGGTCCTCACCGTGCGCGGGGCGGAGGACGCACCGCGTCTGGAAGTGCAACTGACCCTCCCACTCGCGGAGGAGGTGATCGAATTGCGCGTGCCCAGGCCGGCGCCGCCCGATGCGCCAGACATAGACGCGCTTGACGCAACGGCTAAGCTCGCCCTGCCGGCCGGGCTCGCTGCCGCACTCGCAAGACAGGGAGTGCGGTCGCTCGCTGAGATTACCCGACGCGGCGGCCTATCTGGCCTCGCCGGCCTTCCGGTGGCGGATGGTCACCCGTCGCTGAAACTCCTCGAGGCCCACGCCGACTTGCTCCGAGCTTCCGACGACGTCCCCGCCAACACCGCCGTGATCGAGGCCGGCTTCGATGGTATCGCCGCCGTTGCCATGGCGCCGCGGGCGCGCTTTGTTGCGGCGCTCGGCCCGAAAATTGGCGACCTCGTGGCGGGGCAACTGCATGCGGCCGCCGGCGCACAGACGGCCCTGCTGAACAACGCGACCTTTGCTCTTGCAGCCGAACGGGCGAACGGGCAGGCCGACCCCGACGCGGCAGAGGTCGTCCTCGGGCCCGAGCGCTGCGAATGCCGAGACTGCGAGACCGCGGTAAGCCCACTCGCCTACTTGGTCGACCTTATCGCCTTCGTCGAGCGGCGCGTCTCCGCTAACGGTAACCCAGCGACCGTCTCAATACTGGAAAGCGCTTTCCATCAACCCATCGCCACGTTGCCGGCCAAGTGCGGCGAAGTGGACCGCGAGGTGCGCCAGGTCCGCATCTGCATCGAGGTAGTGCGCGCTGCGCTTGGGCCGCGGCCGCTTGCCAACGCGGCGGACGAGGCCGCGCTGGCGGCGGCGGAGGCGGCTTACAGCCTCGCGGCCTATGAGGCGCTTCTACTGCGGCTCGGCACCTCGTCGGCCGAGATCCGGCTCGCCGCCACGGCGGACGGAGCGGCACGCGCTGCGCTCGCCGAGCGGTTGCAGGTTCCGCTGGCGAACTTAAACAAGCTGCACATCGACTTCACCAAGCCAAGGCCAAAGCCAGAGCCAGGGCCAGAGGCCGAGATCGAGGCTAATTTCGGCATCCGTGACACCACCAAGGCCCCCCTCGATTCTGAGGTCGCTTCCAACCTCCTCAACTGGCGGCGCGATGCGTTGCGCGAGGCTTGGCGCCGGCAGGACCAACCAGACGACCGCTACGCGCCGCGCCGTGTCACGGCGCCGCTGGCCGCGCTACCCCCAGCACTTGTCGGCCCAGGCGCCTTGCCGAAGCCGCTCTCCTTCGATGAGGCGGCACAGCTGCTCATTTGCGACGGTGAGATGTTGCGCGCAGATTTAGAGACGATGGCAGGCTTGGCGCCCAGCCAAGACTGGCAGCGCGCGCTGCGCACCCTCTATGCTGCGGCGCGCTGCCTGCCCGCAATTGACCCGGACCTTGTAGGGCCGGACGACCTGCGGACACCACGTCCGGGCGAGGCGGCCTTTGACCTTTGGACGAAGCGCCGGGACTGGGTGGACGCGCGCCTCGCGGTCCTGGCAGCGAAAACGAAGGTAAAGGACGGGACCAAGCTGCCGGACTTCGAGGAAATGGTCGCCGAGATGGCGAAGCCGCTCGACTATGCCGGCAGCAAGCTCGAGCCCTGGCCTGGTGTCATCCCTGACCTCACCGCGCTTGGCGCCGCGCTTTCGGGCACAGACGCCGAGCTGGCTCGCTTCCGGCTGGAGCAGGAGCTGAACTTGAGTGAGCCAGCGCTGGGCAGGCTGCTGGCGCTCCGCGGCAAGTTGGCGGCCCGAATGGCCGACGTTCGGACGGAGGCGCCGAGTGCGGCGGAGGCGATTGAGGTCCGCTCCATACTCGTACAGTCCATGAAGGCTAGGTTCTCCGAAATCTGGCGTGCCGAGGAGGTGGCAGCGGGCCTGCGCTTCGGCCCTGCCATCTTCTGGCCATCCCTAACGACGCCCGTCGAGGGCGCGTGGCCGCCGGAGCCGCGTCCGGCACCCTTGCTCGATCCGCTACGCATGGAGGACACGGATCTGCCGGACCCGGTGGCGGGCGAGGCGGCTGCGGGGCTTTTGGCGGAGCGGCGCGCGCAGCTCGCTGCGGTCAAGGCGGAGCTCCGCAAGGCGGCGGAGGCACGCGACTTCGATCTCCTGTTCCGGGCTGCGCTCGGCGACCCGAAGCCCGGCAACAACCTACAGCACGACATTGACCAACTGCGAGCGGATCTCGGCAGCTCGGTGCAAGCGACGGCCGACGAGGCCCAGCGGCGGGTGACGGAGGATCTCGGGCTCCGGATTGAGGACTTCCGGCGGCTCCTCGCGATTCGGGCAGCCGCGGCCGCCAAAGCGATCCCGCCGACGGCGGCCGACTGGGACGAGGCGGTGGCCCTGCTACTCCCTGCGAGGATCGCCAAGCATGAGCGAAACGTGTGGCGGGAGAAAGAGGGCGAGAAGCCTATCGGGCCCCTACCCTACTGGGCGGCGCTCAAGGCTCGCCTGCCGCCATGGCGTACCTCGGCCGAGGCGAGGGCCGCCTGGCAGACCGCGCTCCGCGCGCGGAGCGAGGCGCCCGTCCTCGACCCGGACCTCATCGTGCCGGGTGACCTCCGCGCGCCCGTTAAGACCGATGCTGCCTTCAAGGTCCTCGACGCTCGCGAGAAGGCAGTGAATGCGAAGCGTAGCGAGTTGGCAAAGCTCGCAAAGTCTGCGATCGGGTTCGACGCGCGGCTCACGCAGGTTCTCGGCTACGGGACGGCGCACCTTCTCGGCATTGCCGCGGCCCGCGATGCAGGACGCGCTGTAGCCTCCCGGCTCGCGCAGCTGCGGATCGACTTTGCGGGCTTCGGCCTGCTTGAGCGCGTGGCGCGCCTCCTAAAGGTGGGGGCCGGAGTGACCTCCGCCGAGTGGGACGCGGCGCATGACGTGCTGCTCGTTGCATGGAAGCGGCTGCAATCGGCGGACTGGCTCGAAGAAGAGCGGAGGGCCGGAGTATTGCTTGGGCCGGACATCTTCCTGCCGCCGGCGGCCGACGATACCGGATGGACCGCCAACCCATGGCGCGCGCCAGCCTCCGCGCGTCAGGCCTTCCGCGACGCTCTCCAGGCGCGGTTCGACGCCGACACGTCCGTCGCCGCGGCGATGGCGGCGGTGGTCGATGGGGCGGAGGAGGCGGTTCTGCCTGCACTGCGCGATGCGCTCGTCGCGGCGCTCCCGCAGCCGCCAGGCGCTCCGACCGATGCCGTGAGCCGGCTTGAGGCCGGGGCGAAGTGGGTCGGCGCCAATCTCTTGATCGACGCGCGCACTGGTGCCTGCGCAAAAACAACCCGCATCGCGCAGGCAATCGAGACGCTGCAGAGCCTTGTCCTGATGCTGCGCGCGGGACAGGCGGGGCCGGCGCTCGCGGGTTGGGCGCTAGACATCGCGGAGCACGACCGGGAATGGCCATGGATGGGCAGCTATGCGGCGTGGCGCTCGGCAGCGTTCGTGCAGCTCTATCCGGAGAATTTGCTCCATCCGGTGCTCCGGCGTGACAAGAGCCCAGCCCTGGCGGATCTGCTAAAGGCGACGAGCGGGGCGATCGGCCGAAAGGATGCCTGCGCGGCCGCGCGCGACTACGCGACTTACCTGCGCGACGTTGCCCGCATGAGCGTCGAGGTGACATGCACGGCCCGAACCGTCGTGTCGGAGGGTGGCGACTGCAACCCACCGCAGCGTGATGAGCGCTGCTTCTTCTACATGTTCGGTCTCGGCGACGCCTCCGGGCGACCGTACGTCGCGCGATACGACGTGCAGGGCGGTGGGCAGTCGTGGTGGACGCCGATCGACAAAGTACCGGGCTTCGATAACCTGACGGCGCTCATCGGCGCTGTGCCGTACCGAACCAGCGCCGGCCGACGCTTCATCTTCCTGATCGGCCATCGCGAGGCCGCCAACGAGAGCGGGCTGGTATGCGCGAAGTACGATCTGGACGGCGGGGAGCCCCTGAGCAACTGGGGGACGACGATGCCGGACCTGAAGATGCCAGCGTTTGACAACCGCCGCTTCAATGCCGTCGTCAAGCAAACTGACGACGAGGACGAGCCACCTCATGTCGTCGTGCACAATCCAAATGGCGCGGGCACGACCTACATGGAGTGCCACATGAACGCGGCTGGTACAGCCTGGGACGGCGAATTCCGGCCGCTTCAACTTTTTGGCAACGACTATCGCCCCCCGGTCGGGATGATTCGCTTTCGCGAGAACGATTTCGTGCTCATCGTACAGGGCGGTTGGTTGGGCAGCTATTGGTGCTACCGGAGTACGGATAGTCTGAGTCCACAGCGCTACCGCATTAATCCCAATGCCCATTACAGCTTTGGCGGGCGCTACGTAGGCGCCTTCGCATGGAAAGGCATCGACGGCGTCTTTCTGCTAACAAATGACACGCCACCGAAGCAGAAGTTCGGCTCCAACGTGGCCGTTGACGACCCGAACTTTAATTTGGCCGTTGGACCGGACAGTTTCCGCTTGCTCGAGCCTGACGAAAGCCTGGGCTCCCATCCGCAACAACTCACGGCCACGCTCTTCCTCTCCTCGCCGTTTCCCCTTGCGGGGATGTCGCAGCAGCAGGACGGGGCCTTCGGAACCGGCAAGCGGTTCCGCCAGGTGCTGCCGAGCTGGGGCGCGACGGACGACACCGTTGGAAAATCGGCGCGCTTCGTCTATCGCTCGCTGCCGCGGACGGAACACCACCGTCCAATGCTAATTCGGCAGGTCGGAGCACCTCGCCCAAGCCACTTCATGCGCGATCTTGCGCCGCAGCCGGTGCTGCCGGACGCGAATGGGCCGCTCGACCTGCCGATTAGCCTCACTCGGGAGCAGCGTGAGGTCCGGCGCACACAGCAGCAGAGCGCCGCCGCCTCGATCGAAGCCTATCCCGCGTGGCTTCGCGCCTACTTCGACGAAGCCTGGTACAGTGCCCGTGTTGCCCTAGGTCTCGCTTTGCACCGTAGCCGCGAGTACGAAGCAGCGCTCGACTGTTTGCGTACGGTTTTCGACGATACTGCGGCGCTCGGTAGCCGGAAGATCCACCCCGGACTTGTGGCCGAGGAAAAGCTACCCGTGACATTCAAGCGGGCCTTGGATTGGCTGCTCGATCCGCTTGACCCCCATGCGATCGCCGCCACGCGGCAGAACACCCATACCCGCTTCGTCCGGATCGCCATCCTGCGTTGCCAGCTCGATTGGGCCGACGAGGAGTTCACCCGGGACACGCCAGAGTCGCGGCCGATCGCGCGACGCTTGTACCAGGATGTGTTGGACGGGTTAGCCTCGCCCGAACTATCCCAGGGTATCTCGCCGAGTTGCGAGGCGGTCATCGGAACGCTCGACGACCGAGTGGACCCGCGCTGGGTGCGAGCGCTTGAACCAATGAAGGTCGCCCTGCGGAGCATCGGTCAGCATACGAGCCTTATCAAGGTGGTCGGCGAGGTGAAGGCTGCCCTTGATGGCGCCAAAAGCTCTCTCGAGGCTTTCGCTGCCGCGCGCCAGATTGTCGATGCACTTCCGATGGCACCACAGATAAACCTGTCCGAGGTCATACGCCTCGACGTTGCGCGCCGCTCGGCCGCGCAACGTGCCCTCTCGGCCTCGGAACCCGTGGCGACGGCCGTCGCGGGCATCCGGGACAGCGTGGCGTCGGAATTTCGCCGTGCCGCTTCGATCGTTGCTGGCTTGCCGCAGCCAAAGCTGCTGCGCAGCCCTGCATCACTCGGTTTCCTGAGAGAGGTGGCTGTGGCGACGGCCAAGCCGCGTCCAGCCTCACTGGCTGTCCTTCGCGGGATGGCGGACGGTTCGATCGAGGACGTGCTCGCTCCGACCCGGCTGTCTGCCTTCACCACTGTCTTCGAGCAGGCACCCCAGACTGCCATGGGCATTCTGACCGCCTTTCCATCGGCAATAGGGCCGTCAGGCTCTCTTGCCTTCTGCATTCCGCCCAATCCAGTGCTGGCGGCGCTGCGGGCACGGGCGGAGGTTAACCTGCGCAAGCTGCGCACTTGCCGCAGCATATCAGGCCTACGCCGTGCGGTGGACCCCTACGGCGCACCGACGGACGCAGTTTCCGGCATGCCCATCCTCGGCGCTGGCGGGGTGCTCGTGCTTCCCGGGCTGCGCACACTGCCGCCGACGCTTTACCGCTACCTCGCTCTAGTCGAGAGGGCGAAGCAGATGGCGCAGATGGCGTCACAAATGGAGGGTGCGATGTTAGCCGCACTGGAGCGGCGCGATGCGGCGGCTCTAGCCGTTCTGAAGGCAAGACAAGACTTGGAACTCGCCGGAGCTGGAGTGAGACTGCAGGATTTTCGTGTCAACGCAGCTCAGGGGCGGGTGTCGCTCGCAAAGCTAGGCGAGAAACGGGCGCGCGTGCAGAAGGACCACTTTGCCAACATGATCGCAAAGGGAGAAAGCGAGGCCGAGAGGATGGCCATCGCGCTGCTTGAGGACGCGGTGGAATTTCTTGACACTGCGGATGATCTACAAGTTGCTGCGGCGGTCATCTACATGGCGCAGGTCGCGGCTAGTGCCTTCGCGGGGGCGATTACGGGCAACTTACCAGTTCCTGGCGGGGGCACGCCGATCGGCGCAGGCGTCGGCGCCCTCGTCGGGGCCCTACAGAACCTCTCAGCCGTTGCGACGGGCATCAACTCATATGCATCAGCCCTGACAACGCGGGCGCAGATTCGCTCTACCCGTTCGTCGATCTGGTCAATGAGGGCGACTTTCGAGCGCCGAGCCCAGGAATGGCAGTTCCAGAGCGACCTCGCGGACGTGGACATCGAGCTAGCGCATCAGCAGACCCAGAACTCGGAGGGCGATGTCTCAATCAGCAAGCAGGAGCGTGAGATAGCCGCTATCCAGCAGCGGCATGCGCGCGATACGTTGGAGTTCCTGACTACGAAGCAGTTCGGCAGCGCCGAACTCTACGAATGGATGGGTGGCGTCCTGCAGGACGTCTACCGCTACTTCCTCCAGCAGGCGACGGCGACAGCGCGCCTGGCCGAGGCTCAGTTGGCCTTCGAGCGGCAGGAGCCGCCGCCAGCGATCCTGCTTTCTGACTATTGGCGTGCTGACGGGGCAGCTTCCGCCGGCAATGACGCGCAGCCCGACCGGCGTGGTGTGACCGGATCGGCCCGCCTGCTGCGCGATATCACGCGGCTCGACCAGCACGCGTTCGAAACACGCAAGCGCAAACTACAGTTGACGAAAACGTTCTCGCTTTCGCGTCTCGCGCCCGTGGAGTTCCAACGCTTCCGCGAGACGGGCGTGATCACCTTCGCGACGCCGATGGAGATGTTCGACCGGGATTTTCCGGGCCACTACCTTCGCCTCGTGAGTCGCGTCGCCCTCTCCGTCGTCGCGCTGATCCCGCCGTTGCACGGCGTCCGAGCAACCCTCTCGAGTTCGGGCCTCTCGCGCGTGGTGATCGGCCCCGACGTGTTCCAGACGGTGCCGATACGTCGCGAGCCGGAGCAGATCGCGCTCAGCGCTGCGGCGAACGCAACCGGCCTGCTCGACCTCGAGCCCCAGCCTGACATGCTGCGGCCTTTCGAAGGCTGCGGCGTAGAGGGTGTATGGGAGCTAAGAATGCCACGTGCTTCGAACCCCTTTGATTACCGGACCATCGCCGACGTTCTCCTTACAATCGACTACACGGCGCTCGACAGTCCGGACTACCGCCAACAAGTTCTGCGAGCACTGCCCTCGACGAACCGGGTGGACGCTGCGTTCAGCTTCCGCAACCAGCTGCCCGACCAGTGGTTCGATCTGAATAACCCAACGCAGACCGCATCCCCGATGAGGGTCAGTTTCAGATTGCTTGCGGACGACTTCCCGCCCAACCTGGAGGAGCCCCGAATTGAGCACATAGCACTGTACGCCTCCCGCCGTAGCATGGCCGAACTGCCGATCAGTCGGTTGGTTCTGCGCCAGGTAGGTGCTCCAGGTGCGATCGGCGGCGCGGCGCGGACGGTGGACGGACTGGCCAGCACACGGACGGGCAGCGGCGCGGCCTGGGCCGGCATGATTGGCCGCAGTCCCGTAGGCGAGTGGGAACTCGAACTGCCCAACACAGACGACATTCGGCAGCGCTTTACCAACGGCGACCTACGGGACCTGTTTCTCGTCGTTTCCGTCGTTGGCCGCATTCCGAACTGGCCGGATTAGATCTGGTCTCCCCCTACGTCGCTATATTCACGTCGGTGAATGGCATCGTCGCGGTTCATTGCCGGGCCTGCCATGCTTGCGGTGCGCATACCACGCAGCGGATGGTACCGCGCGTTTGCCCAGAGACGGTTGCCTTCAGGGAGGCCTTTCCTACGCCACCTCCCCTCACGCAAACAGGCTCTCAGCCCTGCGTGGGCTTTGAAATTCACGAGTATTTGCGGGCTTTTGGCCAGAAACCTTGATGGTGCGAGGGCGGAATGGTCGGGCTTTTTCTCTCCGAATCGGAGGATTCTCTCCAAAGCTTGAGGGTTGGCCGATTTTTCCTACAAGGTTTAACGCGTTGATCTGTAATGGTTTTCTTATGCTGCGATGCAGCATGGGTTGGTGAAATAGATGCCTGGGGGAATGGAACTGGGGGCGGAAAGTCGCTGGCGTGGCTTGGATTTGAAACACACTTACACAAAATCCGGCCTAAGCAATCGAAAAGGAGGTAGGAGGCGGGGCGAATGGGTCACACGAGCGGGGG
>JBIKWX010000098.1:0-11511 GCA_044356095.1 Roseomonas sp. | reverse complement strand
CACGCAAGCAAGATGCCAAGCCCGGCCGTGAGCGGCGCCGAAATGGCCGCGACTTCCAGCGTGGTGAGCAGGCTATCCCAGGCAGAACCGCGCAGCGCCATGCCATCCTGCCATTCCACCTCAAAGGCGGTGGTCAAATGCCGCCAGGTGAAGCTCATGTCGCCACGGCCAATATCATGCACAAAGCCGCCCACCAGAATGATGCCATAGACAACGGCGGTGAAGATCATCCAGGGCCAGACAATCGCCGCGGCGGTGAATTTCAGCCCTTTGGGCAAGGGCGCCGGCAGGCCGGAATCGCCCTTGCCGGTGACGGTGGTATAGCGCCGCTTGCCGAGCCAAAGCGCCTGCAGTGCAAAGGCGCCAAAAGTGAGGAACAACAACAGCAAGGCAAGCGCTGCCGCGCGCCCCGGATCATGCCGCGCGCCGGCAATGGCGAAAAAGATGCGCGTGGACAGCACATCAAAATCGCCCCCCAGTACCAACGGATTGCCGAAATCGGCGAGGGATTCGACAAAACCGAGCAGAAATGCCGCCGCCAAGGCAGGGCGCAGCAAGGGCCAGGTCACGGTGCGAAATACAGTGAAGCGTCTTGCCCCCATGGTGGCGGATGCTTCTTCCAGGCTCGGCGAAATGGCACGCAGCGCACCATCCAGCAACAGAAAGGCAATCGGCGCCTGCGCAAGCACCTGCGCCAAAAGCACGCCGGGCAGGCCATAAATCCAGCGGCTGCGCGGAATGGCGAACCATTCCCACAGCAGCGTCGTCACAATCCCCGTCCTGCCAAACAGCACAATCAGCGCCATGGCGACAACGAAGGGCGGCGTGATCAGCGGCAGCAAGGTCATGGCGCGATACAGCGGCGTCGCGCGCATGCCGCCGCGTACTGCAAGCAGCGCAAAGAACAGGCCAATGGCGGTCGAGATCGCCGCCGTCAGCGTTGCCAGCAGCAGCGTATTCCACACCACACCGCAGCCCTGATGGGTGGAAAGGCAGGCAAGGCTCCAGGCTTCCTGCGCGGAAAGTCGCGCAACCAAGGCATGGGGTACGAAGTCCTTGCCCTCATAAACCGCGGCGAGAAGAATGGTCGTGAGCGGCGCAAAGACAAACAGCAACAGCAGAAAGCCGCTGCCGGTCACAAGAAAGGCGATGAAGGCATCACCGCGAAAACCGCCAAGTGCCGCAAAACCAGCGGCGAGAAACCCTGTCGCGCCAACAAGCAACAACAAGGCGCCCCAACCAAGAGAGGGCTGTGGCGGTGCCTCGCCAAGCCAGGGGCCGAGCCATTGCCATTCCAGCCCGCGCAAGCCGATGGCTTCCCCCATCAGGAAAATCCAGAAGGTGATGCTACCGCCGGCCAGCAGCAACAGCGCGGCATGGGCGCGCTTGCCGAGTGCAGCGGCAGCACCCAACAACACAAGGCAAGGCAGCGGCCAAAGCCACCAGCGCACACCGGTGCCGAGCAGCATCGGCAAGGGCGCGGCATTGCCGTGCGGCCAGGCGCGGAATTCCTTGAACCCGTCTTCCAGCCCATGCCAAGGCAATAGCAGTCCCAGCGCCGCACAAAGCAGCGCCAGGCGAGCCAGTTTCAGCGCGCCCAAGGCAAGCCCTGTGAAGTGCCTTCTGCTTCAGCGCGCCCCGGCACGCACTTCGCGCTGCCAACGGTCAATCAAGCGCGTGCGTTCCTCGGCACTGCCCCAACGCGCGAAATCATAATCAATCAGCGGCACGTTTTCGAAGCGCGGCGCCTGCGGCGGGATCGGCGCATTGCGGTTGGACGGCAATTGATACGCTTTCGCATCCGCCGCCAGCGCCTGGGCTTCCGCGGTCAGCGCCCAATCAAAAAACCGCCGCGCATTGGCCATATTGCGTGCGCCGCGAATGATGGACATGGACCCGATTTCATAGCCCGTGCCCTCACAAGGGCCGACCAATTCCACCGGCGCGCCGGTCACTTTTTGCGCTACCGCATCATGCAGAAAGGTGATGCCGACCAGCGTCTCGCCCGTCGCTGCTGCACGCGCCGGCGCCGCGCCAGAACGCGTATATTGATTGACATTGCGATGCAGCGCGCGAAGGAATTGGAAAGCCGGTTCGTCACCCATGATCTGCACGAGTGTCGCCAACATGGTATAGGCAGTGCCGGAGGTATTCGGGTCCGCCACCTGTACCTCGCCACGGAATTCTGGCTTCGCCAAATCGGCCCAGCAACGCGGTGTTGCAATGCGGCGGCGCTGCAATTCGGGCGCATTGAAGGAATACCCCAAAGCACCCGCATAAATGCCAACGGTGCGGAAGTTGGTCTGTTCCGCCTGCCGCACCGCCCAGGGGTGCAATTGCTCGAGCATCGGTGAACGATACTCGACCGTTAGATTCTCCTGTCCGGCCTGCATATGCGGATCGCCCGTGCCGCCCCACCAGACATCGCCGCGCGGGTTTTGCGCCTCGGCACGAATTTGCGTGAGAGTCTCGCCAGAGCTTTTGCGCGTCATGGCAACGCTGATGCCGGTGGCGCGTTCGAAAGCCGCCATCATTGGGCGGCACCATTCTTCCTGCACCGAACAATAGACCGAAAGATTGCCCTGCGCCTTCGCCGCCATCGGCAGCAAAGCCGTAATGGCAAGGCCGAGCGCCGCGCCGATCATTCCCTTTTTCATTTTTTCCTCTCCCTGTTCCCGGTCATGGTGACATCAAACGCATCAAACCTGCCCCCAAAGCGGGCGCGGCAAAGCAGATGGGATTGCCGATGGCGAGCCAATCGCCGCTGTCGAAGGCGTTCGTCCAGCAGCCGGCTTCGCGCGCGATGGCGAGTGCGCCACAGGCATCCCAAGCATTGATGTGCAATTCCATATAGCCATCAAGCCGCCCGATCGCGGTTTCCACGAGCCCGAGCGTACCAGAACCGCCACAGCGCATGCCAGCGCCGCTTGCCATGACACGCCCAGCAAGTGCGATGTAGTCGCCCACAGGCCGACGGAGCGACCAGCCGATTTCAATCGTTGCACGGCCAAAATCATGCGTGGCCGCTGCCCGTATCGGCACGCCATTCAGCGTAGCGCCACAGCCCTGCGCGCCGAGGATCAATTCCTGCGGCGCGTGGCGCGCGATGGCGCCGAGTATCGCGCGGCCATCCAACGCAAGACCGATGGAGACACACCAGCGATCCCCACCACGCGTGAAATTGGATGTGCCGTCAATCGGATCAATGATCCAAAGCGGGCCGGAAGCCGGAACCTCACCGCCGCCTTCCTCACCCAATATCGCCTCACCCGGAAAAAGCCGCGCGAGTTCGCCGCGAATGAAATCCTCGGTCGCGCCATCGGCTTCGGTCAGGAAATCCTGCGCGCCCTTCAAGCGCGCGGCGCCCTTGCCTTCATCGCGCAGCCGCGCAGCAAGAGCGGCGGCATCCCGCGCCATGGGCGCCAAAAGCGCCAGGCGGCGCTGCAATTCAGCGGGGTTCATGTATAGGCCCCCATGATATTCTGATCGAAATCCACCAGGGCGCCGGTCATCATCTCGGCGGCGTCTGACAAAAGATAAATCGCAAGCCCCGCCACATCAGCGGGCCTGATCAATCGCCCAAAAGGTTGCGCCGCTTCGGCCTTGGGCAGCCAATCGGGCGGATTGCCATCACGCTGCTGGATCACATGTTCGCCGGGCGTATCCGCCCAGCCAAGATTGATGCCATTCACCCGAATGCGCATGCGCCTGAGACCAAGGGCGGTATTCTTGGTGAGTGTCGCAAGCGCGCCCTTGGAAGCCGCATAACCGGTCAGAAAAGGCTGGCCGCCATGGCTCGACATGGTGATGATATTCACAATGGCGCCGGGGCGTTTTGCTTCGGCCAGGCGTTGCGCCATTGCCTGCGTCAATTGAAAAGGGGCGCGCGCATTCACAGCAAATAGCCGATCCCAAAGCGCCACGGATGTATCCAGAATGCTGCCGCGATCCGTAAGCCCCGCCGCATTGATCAGCCCATCCACCAGGCCAAGCTTCGCTCCCGCATCAGGGATAATGCGCGCGACGCTTTCGGCATCTGCCAGATCAGCCGCACAAAACTGCGCGCGCACGCCAAGGGCGCAGAGCTTTGCCACCACGGCATCGCCGCGCGCCTCATGCCGACCCGTGATGGTAATGGCGCCAGCACCCGCTTCCGCGGCGGCCAGGGCGCAGCCTTCGCCAATGCCCTGTGTGCCACCGGTGATCAGGATATGCCGCCCCGCGAGGGAGATTTTCGGCAAAGCGCCCATCACAGCCTCACGGGCTTGCCGCTGCTGAGTGAAGCATTGGCGGCCTCCGCCAAAACCAAGGCGCGGCGGCCATCTTCCGCGCCGACCGGCATCGGTGTCTTGTTCAGCACCGCATCAATGAAGGCCGCCAATTCGATGCGATAGGCATCGGCATAGCGTTCCAGAAAGAAATGCAGCGGCTTGTCAGCAGCAACCGCCTGGCCATCGGCCAATTCCACTGTGGTAGGCGTGCGATTGCCCGCCAGCAGGCGTCCGCTACTGCCAAAAACCTCCACGCGCTGGTCATACCCGTAACTCGCTCGGCGGCTGTTATTGATATGCGCCATGCGCCCGCTTGGCGTGCGCAGCAGCACCATGGCGCTATCAATATCGCCGGCAGCACCAATCGCCTGATCCACCAGATTGGCGCCATAGGCGAAGACCTCATGCGGTTCTTCGCCCAGCATCCAGCGCGCCATGTCGAAATCATGAATGGTCATGTCACGGAACAATCCGCCCGAGACCTTCACATAGGAAATCGGCGGCGGCGCAGGATCGCGGCTGGTAATGATCACTTGTTCCACCGCGCCAATTGCGCCGGCAGCGATGCGGCGATGCAATTCCGCGAAGGATGGATCAAAGCGCCGATTGAAACCAACCAGCATGGGCACGCTGGCCTTGGCGACTTCGGCAAGGCAGGCATCCACGCGCGGCAGCGCCAGATCAATCGGCTTTTCACAGAATATCGCCTTGCCCTGCCGCGCCGCAGCAATCACCAGATCAGCATGGGTATCGGTGGAAGATGCGATAATCACCGCGCCGACTTCCGGATCGGTCAAGGCGCTTGCGGTGTCACTGACAAGCGCACCATGGCGCCCGGCAAGCGCGGCCGCCGCTTCGGCATTGACATCCACCACATGCTTCAGCCTGGCGCGACCGGATGCGGCAAGATTGCCGGCATGAATGGCGCCGATACGTCCGGCGCCGAATTGGGCGAAGGTCAGCATGCTTGGCCTGGCGTTTCCTGGGTGGTTCTTGCGCGGTGGTTTCAATGACCGTAACACGCAAGAAAGGCGGGACAATACCCCCAGGCGAGGAGATTCCATGGCGAGCCTCACTCTGACCGCGGCCGAGGCCGTGGTCCGCTTCCTGGCAGCGCAGGAAACCGAGATTGATGGCCGGGCGCTGCCGCTGTTCGGCGGCGTTTGGGCGATTTTCGGCCATGGCAATGTCGCTGGGCTGGGGCCAGCTTTGGAAGCGCAGCGCCGCCACTTGCCGGTTTTTCGTGCGCATAATGAACAGGCCATGGCGCTGGCCGCGATTGCCTATGCCAAGACCCATGCGCGGCGGCGCATCATGGCTTGCACCAGCTCCATCGGGCCGGGGGCGACAAACATGGTGACGGCAGCCGCGGTTGCGCATGCGAATCGCCTGCCGCTTTTGTTGTTGCCCGGCGATGTCTTTGCCAGCCGGCGCCCTGATCCGGTCTTGCAGCAGATCGAAAATTTCAGCGATGCGACGCTTTCCGCCAATGATTGCTTCCGCCCCGTATCGCGCCTTTTCGATCGTATCACCCGCGCCGAGCAATTGCTGGCAGCACTGCCCGCTGCCATGCGGGTGCTGACTGATCCCGCCGAATGCGGCCCCGTCACGCTGGCCTTCCCGCAGGATGTGCAGACGGAAGCCATGGCATGGCCGGCTGCTTTCTTCCGCAAGCGCCTGTGGCGCCCACGTGCTGCGGAACCCGATACTCGGGAACTCGCCGCTGCCGCCGCACTGCTTGGGCAGGCGAAGCGCCCGATCATCATCATCGGTGGCGGCGTGAAATATGCGCGCGCGGAAGCGGCGCT
The DNA here is from genome assembly GCA_044356095.1 of Roseomonas sp. GTDB lineage: Bacteria > Pseudomonadota > Alphaproteobacteria > Acetobacterales > Acetobacteraceae > Neoroseomonas. The sequence continues at coordinate 5,432 of JBIKWX010000098.1, read as the reverse complement.
TGAGAAGTTTGTCGCGCGCCACGGCATTCCCTATGCCGAAACCCAGGCCGGCAAGGGCAGCCTCGCTTGGGATGCGCCGGGCAATCTGGGCGCTATTGGCGTGACTGGCACGGCTGCGGCCAATGCGCTGGCCGCAAAGGTTGATGTTGTTTTGGCAATCGGCACAAGGTTGCAGGATTTCTCCACCGGCTCCCGTGCGCTGTTTGCGAAGGCGCGCGTGATTGGCCTGAATGTCGCGGGCTTTGATGCGCATAAGCATGGCGCGCTACCGCTGGTGGCCGATGCGGCACGAGGGCTTGTGGCGCTTTCAACCGCGCTTGGCGCCTGGGGCGCGCCGCAAGCCTGGCAAGCGAAGGCGCGCAACGCCATCCAGCAATGGCAGCGCGTGATGGACCGCGTCACCGCCGCACCCAAAGGCAAAAATACTCCCCTGCCAACCGATGCGCAGGTTGTCGGCGCAGTCAATCGCGCCATACCGCGCCAGGGCATGGTGGTTTGCGCTGCTGGCGGCCTGCCCGGCGAATTGCACAAGCTTTGGCGTGCAACAGATGGCACCGGGTATCATCTGGAATATGGCTATTCCTGCATGGGCTATGAAATCGCGGGCGGGCTTGGTGCGAAACTCGCAGCGCCCGAACGTGAGGTCGTGGTCATGGTCGGTGATGGCAGCTATCTGATGATGAATAGCGAAATCGCGACTTCCATCGCGCTTGGCGCCAAGCTCACGATCATCGTGCTTGATAATCGCGGCTTTGGCTGCATCCATCGCCTGCAACGCGGCACAGGCGGCGCGCCCTTCAATAACCTGCTGGCCGATAGCGCACCACGCATTGATTTCGCAGCCCATGCGGCGGCCTTGGGCGCCGAGGCACGCAAGGTCAGTGATATCGCGACATTGGAAGCCGCCCTGCCCGTTGCCTTCTCCGCCAAGCGCACGCAGGTAATCGTAATTGAAACAGACCCTGAGACTGGCACGGCCGAAGGTGGCGCCTGGTGGGAAGTGCCGGTCAGCGCCGCGCCGCATTCCGAAGCGCAAAAAGCCGCGCGCCGCGATTATGAAACCAAACGCCGCAACCAGGCGGAAGGGGGCTGATCATGCGTATTCGCCTTGGCATCAATCCACTCACCTGGACCAATGACGACATGCCGGAATTGGGCGCGGCCACGCCGCTCGAGACCTGCCTCGCTGAAGGCAAGCAGGCCGGCTTTGCGGGGTTTGAGCTTGGCAATAAATTCCCGCGCGATGCTGCGCTGCTCAGCCCCATCCTGGCACGGCATGGGCTTGATCTGGTGTCCGGCTGGTATGGCTCGCGCTTATTAGAACGCGATGTGGATGCCGAAATGGCAGCGGCGGAAGCGCATATCAGCCTTTTGGTGGCGATGGGCTGCAAGGTGATGGTGCATGCGGAAGTGGCACGCGCCATTCATGGCGAAAAGACTGTTCCTTTATCACAACGTCCCGTAATGTCAGGTGCGGATTGGGCAATTTTCACGCCGCGCATCACGGAATTTGCAAAGCGCCTGAAGGCGCGCGGGCTTTGGCTTGCCTATCACCACCACATGGGCACGGTGATCGAAACCCAGGCCGAAATTGATCGGCTGATGGTAGTGACGGGCCCCGAGGTCGGGCTTTTGCTCGATACCGGGCATCTCACTTTTGCCGGCGGTGATCCCGCGCTGGCGGCGCGCCAGCATGCGGCGCGGATTGTCCATTTGCATTGCAAGGATATTCGCGCGGCAGTGCTGCAAGACGTGATCGCGCGTGATCTTCCCTTTCTGGCGGCGGTGCTTGAAGGCGTCTTTACCGTCCCCGGCGATGGCTGCGTGGATTACGCTGCGGTGCTGAAGCCCTTGGCAGAAGCTGGCTACAAAGGTTGGCTGGTGGTGGAGGCTGAACAGGATCCCGCCAAGGCGCATCCCCTCAGCTATGCGCGCATGGGCCATGACAATCTGGCGCTTCTTGCGCGCGATATTTTTGTTTGATTTTCTGGCAAGGATTTTTTCCTTACGCGGCAGGGCAAATCAAGGCTGCGCGACTGCCTGCAACCACGGCGTATGACATGCTGCGGTGCGCTGCAAAGCGCTTGTCAAATGCGCCGTTGCACCGCAGGTCGGGTCGGTAATGTGGGCGCGGGCCGGACAGCCGGCGAAGGGCGCTGCGCCGCAACCACTTGGCCAGCACGCGATACAAGCTGTTCCGGTGGGCGTTTTTGCAGGCGCAGCCATAGCGCCTCGTCCCGATCATAGAAATCAGGGCGCATTTCCACGTCGCGCCCGGGGGCAGCCAGCGCCGTGTGATACAGCAAAAAAACCGGCACAGGTTCGGGCAGCGATTTCCGCACCGTATCGCCAGTTGCGACTTTCTTCTGAATAAGCTCCATCGGCTCATCCATCAGCAATGACGCCAACTCCAGCGGGTTTTGCACACGAATACAGCCATTGCTGAGACGCCGATTGTCGCGACTGAAGACTTCCTTGTCTGGCGTATCATGCAGGTAGACATCGAAGCGGTTCGGCATTTCAAACATCACGGCACCAAGCCCGGCTTGCGGTCCTGGAGCCTGTTTCGCGTCGCCATTCGGCAGCAGCGTGATCTTGTTCTTCACCAAATAGAGCGGATCCTGCTTGAGCATCGGGCGGATATCCGCCTCCACAATGTCATGCGGAATGATCCAGGGCGGGTTGAACAACGCGGATTCGATCACGGTGCTCAATTCCGGGCTTTGCTTGCGATCTGTTGGATCGCCGACAACAACGCGCGTCACAAAAACAGGCCGACCTTCACGATACAGCACAAGCTGCTGATCCGGTACATTCACCCAGACGCGATCGGCCGGTAGTTCGCGCGGCAGCCAGCGCTGGCGTTCCAGATTGGCCTCAATCACGCGCAAGCGGTTCACGCGGTTGCGGTCCGGCCGCAAGGACGTGCGATGGCGCTGCAGCGCCTCACGCAGCGCCTGATAGGCCGGGGTTTGCGGCGCCAGCGCTTCAATGGCAGCGACGGGATCGGTGCCATCCAGCGCTTCATGCAGCACTTCCGTCACATCCACCGGCTCGGCCTTGATCGCTTCCCGATCCTTGCGCCGGCTGGGCGGCAAAGCACCAAAAGCAAGCGCCTCGGCATAGGTCAGCACGGCGTGCGTCAGCAGCAAATCCCGCCGGTCGGGCGGAAAAGCCTCCATCCGGCGCAGCAGATCGGCCTGAAACAATTCCGGGTCCAGCCCGTGATCTCGCGCGCGCAGCACCAAGGCCTTGAAGGCCCTGGCCTCGGCCTCGCGCGTGGTCCAGACCGGTTCAAAATCACGACGCGCGTAGAAGCGCCGCAATAGCGGACCATCCAGGGCTTCGCCGGCAACCACAGGTGGCGGCTCCTCCACCGTGTGGTCAGGGGGCTCTTCGGGCTGATTCGCCGCCATTGGCGCCAGCGAATCGCCTTCAGACGCGGCACAGCCCACCAGCGCGAGTATGCCAGCCAAGCCCGCTGCCCCCCGCAAAAGGGAGACGCGCCGTGAAATCGGGGCGGTTGATGGCTCAACCAGCCCTTCCGCAACCAATTCTGGCCTGTCCCAAGACCGTTTCACGCGTCCAACTCCTGAAACTTCACATTCCACACAAGAAAAGGGTTTGACAACTCGCGAATATTTGATTCTTATGTGGCCTGTTTCCTAGTCTCTAGCAACCTGGATGTGCAACATGAACACCGATTCGAAAGAAATGACCCGCAAGGCGCTGCTCCGCAAGGCTGCCGCCGTCGCTATCCTGGCCCCGGCTGCCCTGCTCGCTGCCTGCGCCTCTGAGCCCGCTCCGGCGCCGGCTCCGGCCCCCGCGCCGGCCCCGGCCCCGGCCCCGCGCGCTCGCGGCTGATTTGACTGACCCTTTGGCGGTGCTGCGGCGCCGCCTTCGGGGTTTGTCATTGCCGCCTTTCTGGGCGGCTCAGCAATGTGACCCCGTTGCGCGTCATGCGCTTCGGGGTTTCTTGTTGTTGGTGCATACCCTCTCACCTGCTGGGATGCAGCGCACAGCCTCGGGGCGCAATAGCCTCACGCGTCAGCCCGTCTTCCAGTAACGTCTGCAGCATCATGACCGCTGCCGCCATTTTCGGGGAATTATTCGCCGCCTGGCTTTTCGGCTTTTCGGCACTGATCAGCATCATCAACCCGCCCGCCGGCGCGCTGATCTTCCATGGCATGACGCGTTGGCTGACCGAACAGGAACGCGCGCGGCTTGCGCGGTCCATTGCCATCAACAGCTTCATTGTTCTGCTGGCGGCACTTTTCCTCGGCACGCCGATTCTTGGCTTTTTTGGCATTTCCCTGGAAGCGCTCAGGATCGCGGGCGGGCTTACGGTCGCGGTGGCCGGCTGGCAAATGCTGAATGAGGAAGAAGATAATCAGCGCCGCGAAGCAAAGGCCCCCGCTGCCCTGGATACCGCCCCGGTGGAGCGCATGGCCTTCTTCCCGCTCACCCTGCCGCTCACCACCGGCCCCGGCACCATCGCTGCCTCCATCGCCCTTTCGGCGGAACGACGTTCCTCAGAGATCAGCGGCATCGTCGTTAATATGCTGGCCTTTACGCTGATTGCAGCTACCGTCGCCATCATTGTCTGGATCGCCTATGCCAATGCCGCCACTGTCGCCCGCCGGCTTGGCCCGACAGGCATGCTAATCGCGGCAAAACTCGCGGCTTTTGTGCTGCTATGCATCGGTGCACAAATCATGCTGACGGGCGTGCTTGACGCCCTGAAGCCTCTTCTCACGATGCGGTAACGCGCCGCGCCAATTCAGAAGCAAAAGGACACGACCATGGGAAACACCGCCGAACTTGTTGATGTTGATTACGCGACGGAAATGCTGATCCGCCTGCTCGCGATTGACAGTGTCACGGGGCATGAGGCCGCGATTGGCGCTGCCATCGTGGATGAGCTGAAAAAAGTCGGCGTGCCGGCCAGCGCCCTTCGCTACGATACCGCCCATCAGCGCATCAAGCTGCCGACCGAAGTGGGTAATCTGATCGTTGACCTACCTGGCACCAAGCCAGGCCCGCGGCTGTTGTTTTCCACCCATATGGATACTGTGCCGCTCTGCAAAGGGGCCAAGCCAAGGCGGGAAGGCGACCGGATCGTCTCTGACGGCACCACGGCCTTGGGCGGCGATAATGGCACGGGTTGCGCGGTGCTGATTGCGCTTGCGAAAAGCCTGATCGAACACAAGCTGCCGCATCCGCCGATCACGATGCTGTTCACGGTGCGCGAGGAAAGCGGCCTGCATGGCGCGCGGGAATTGGACCCGAAGGACCTGGGCGGCGCGGTGATGGGCTTCAATGTGGACAGCACCCATGCGGCTTTGCTCACCATTGGCGCGGTCGGTCAGCAGAATTGGGAAGTCACCATCAAGGGCAAGGCAGCGCATGCGGGTGTCGCGCCGGAACGCGGC
>JBIKWX010000097.1:0-11572 GCA_044356095.1 Roseomonas sp. | reverse complement strand
TAAATCTTGCCGAGCGAGGCGATAAAGGGGTCTTTTTCCTTGGAAGCTCCGCTCATGGGATCAATCCTCCTGCACGCCGAATTCTTCGTCGATCTGGTTCTGGCGCTTGCCGAACCAGAAAAGCGCCACGACGAAGATGATCAGGCTGCCCTGCGCGGCCATGTAAAAGCCAAAGGGGAAGCCGAGAATGCGGATGCTATTGAGTGAAGGGGCAAAAATATGCACCACAAAGCTGAAGAAAAACCAAATGCCCAAAACAAGGAGCATCAGGCTGGAAGTTTTGGCCCAATGGGCCTTGGCGGTGGCCTTATCCACCGCGGGGGCTTCCGTGTTTGACGGCGCACCCCCAGATTCAACCAATGGCATAAATTTGCCTCCTCCTCATGATCGACCCTTGGGGCGACCTGTTTGACCTGCCCTGGCCATGGCTAGACATGACCTGATTCGGGCATTTGACAGCCCGATTCAAGAATCGCGATAACATGCTGTTAATCCAGTCGCAACAAGCTTTTTTAAGGAATCCGGCCTCTGATGCGCTTTCTACGCCGCTTGCTGGGCAGCCCGCCCTCTCAGGAACCAGGGGCTTTTGGCGAATTCCTGCACCGCCAGGGCGCCTTTGTGGCGCAAAAGACCGTGCTGGATTATTGCCGGGTGAAGGTGGGGCGGAATGAGGTCGCCTTCTTCGGCGATCCGGATTTTCAGGCCGCGCTGAACCATTGCCGCTGGCAGGTGTTTCTGGCCGCGCAAAGCGATGTCATGGCCCTGGCCGAGGCTTGGCTCCGGCCCTTCTGGCGGGGTCAGGAGCCGCTTTTGGCGGATCGGCTGGTCGCGCTGCATGCCGATTTCATGGCCGATGACACGCCGCCAGAGGAGGAAAAGGCAGCCTTTGCCGCCAGCCTGACCGCCTTGCCGGGGCATCTGGCGCGCCTGCAATTGGCCGCGCCGCATGATGCGCGGACGCTCCCCCTGCTTGCCGAGGCGCCGCTTTTTGCGACCCTGCCGATCCATCCCGACCAAAGGAAGGATGAAGGCCCCGCGATCCGCGGTGCCTTGCGGTTTCATATGCTCTCGACACAGCAGGAAATGGAACGCGGATTTGACCCGGCGGGGCTTTCGGCGCGGCTTGCAGCCGGAATGAACGCGGCGACCTGATCCGAACACATTATGGGCGGTTTTGCGGGCGCTGCGGGCTGGCGCCCAGCCTCAGCTGCGTCTGGAATTAGGAAATTGCGCCCACCGTGAGACTTGATTTGCATGACAAGAATTTTACAATTATCCTGAATTTTTCGTAATTACCAAGAAATTTTCTGTAATTTTTGTCTTTACGCTTAATTTTTTGTTGCGAAATGCCCAATTCCCGCGCATCACAGTCGCGCTTGCCCTGTGGCTTTGCCCCGGCCCCCTTTGTGCGTGCCGAGCGCCAAAACCGCCTTGGGCGGCGCGTCCTGCCAACCGGCGGCAAGCGGGCAACGACAGAAGAGAAGGAAGGCGTCTCAATGAGTGCAACAACAGCGGGCGGCGGGGCGGAACCCCGGCCAATGTCCCGTGAAGAGAGGAAGGTCATTCTTGCCTCCTCCCTCGGTACGGTTTTCGAATGGTATGATTTCTATCTTTACGGCTCTCTGGCGGCCGTTATCGGCGCCAACTTCTTCAGCCAATATCCCGAAACCACCCGCAATATCTTTGCGCTGATCGCCTTTGCCGCCGGCTTCCTGGTGCGCCCCTTCGGCGCGCTGGTGTTTGGCCGCCTGGGCGACCTGGTCGGGCGCAAATATACCTTCCTGATCACCATCCTGATCATGGGTGCTTCCACCTTCGTGGTCGGCATCCTGCCCACATCTGATCAGATCGGCATCATTGCCCCGGTCACCCTGATCATCCTCCGCCTGCTGCAAGGCTTGGCGCTGGGCGGCGAATATGGTGGCGCCGCGACCTATGTGGCCGAACACGCGCCCCATGGAAGGCGCGGTTTCTACACCAGCTTCATCCAGATCACGGCAACGGCGGGGCTTTTCCTTTCGCTGCTGGTGATCCTGTTCACGCAGCTTGCGGTCGGGCCGGATGCCTTCAAGGCCTGGGGCTGGCGCGTGCCCTTCCTGCTGTCCATCGTGCTACTGGGTATTTCCGTCTGGATCCGCTTGCAGATGGAAGAAAGCCCGGCCTTCCAAAAGATGAAGGCGGAAGGCAAGCATTCCAAGGCGCCGATCTCCGAAGCCTTCTTCCAGTGGAAGAATGCCAAGGTTGCGTTGTTTGCGCTGCTTGGCCTGGTCGCTGGTCAGGCGGTGGTTTGGTATACGGGCCAATTCTACGCGCTGTTCTTCCTGGGCCAGGTGCTCAAGGTTGATAGCTTTACCACCAACATGCTGATCGCCTGGTCGCTGGTGCTGGGTTCTGGTGGCTTTGTGCTGTTTGGCTGGCTGTCGGACAGGATTGGCCGCAAGCCGATCATCCTGGGCGGCTGCCTGATCGCGGCGCTGACCTATTTCCCGCTGTTCAAGCTGCTGAGCGCGGAAGCCAATCCTGATCTGCATAAGGCGCACCAGACTATTGCGGTGCGGGTAGTGACCGATACGGCGGCTTGTTCCTTCCAGTTCAACCCAACCGGCACGGCGCGCTTCACCGCACCTTGCGATATCGCCAAGGCAGCGCTGGCGCGGGCTTCCGTGAACTACAGCGTCGAATCAGCCCCGGCGGGCACGGTTGCCACCGTGCATATCCAGGGCCAACCGCCGATTGCGGCCAATAGCCCGACCTTCGCGCGGGATTTGGCGGCAGCGCTGACGGCGGCCGGTTATCCGGCGGCATCCAACCCCTCGGTCGTGAAAATGTCCTCGCCTTTCGACATTTTCCGGGAACAGCCGGCGGTGTTGATTGGGGTTCTCACGCTGCTCGTGATCTATGTCACCATGGTCTACGGGCCGATCGCGGCAGCGCTGGTGGAGCTATTCCCAACGCGCATCCGCTATACCTCCATGTCGCTGCCCTATCACATCGGCAATGGCTGGTTCGGCGGGCTGCTGCCGGCGACCAGCTTCGCCATGATCGCGCAGACGGGGGATGTTTATTACGGGCTCTGGTACCCGATTGTGATAGCGCTGATGACGGTGGTGATCGGCACCTTCTTCGTGCCGGAAACCAAGGATCGCGACATTTACGCGGAAGACGACAAGTAAGCCTTGGTCGGGGCGGCGCTGCCGCCCTGCCCTGCTGAGAGACTGGAAGCGGCGCCGGAGGACGGCGTCGCTTTTTTTGTGCCTTGGCGGGGCGGGTCTGGCATAAAATAAATCATGCCCACGACCCTATCTGGCCATGCCCCCATCGCCGTGCTGACTGGCCCGGCCCGTGCTGCCATGGGCGCGGCGCCGCCCGCGCTGCCTGCGGCAACGCCCTTGGGCCAAGCCATCGCCACCATGGCGGCGGCGCGCACTTCGGCCCTGATGGTGGTGGATGACACAGGCCGCGCCATTGGCATTCTGACCGAACAGGATATCGCGCGCCGCGTGGCGTTTCAGCTTGGCCCCGAGGCACCGCTTGCGGCCGCCATGACCGCGCCGCTGATCGCCTGCACCCCGGAAGAAGGCCTCTGGCGCGCCATTGCCCTGCTCCGCCAACATGGCCTCAGGCATGTGCCGGTGCTGGATGCAGCAGGTCGCTGCCTCGGCATGCTGCATCGGGCCGAGGCGCTTGCGGCTGTCTCCGGCGGGCTGCTGACGCATCTTGAGGCGCTGTCGGGCGATGTCGCTGCCATCAAGGCCGCCCAGGCCGGCATTGCGCGCGCGCTGCTCGCGGAGGGGCTGAGCGCGGAAGCCGTGGTGCGGCTGGTGAATGGCATCAATCTGGATCTGCATCGGCGCATTCTGGCGGAAACACTCGCCGATCATGGCCCAGCGCCGGTGCCCTTCACCCTGCTGGTCATGGGCAGCCTGGGGCGCGGCGAAAGCCTGCTGACACCTGATCAGGATAATGGCCTGATATTGGAAGACTACCCGGATCAGGACCACGGCAGCGTGGATGCCTGGTTCCGCCCCTTTACCGAGGATTTCAATCAGCGCCTGGATCAGGCGGGGTTTCCGCTCTGTCCCGGCGGGATCATGGCGCGCAATCCGCTCTGGCGGAAAACAGCGCGGCAATGGCGCGATCAAATGGGCGTCTGGGCCAATCGCCGCGCCGGCGCCGCCTTGCTGTTTGGCGATATCGTGTTTGATTTCCGCCCGGCGCAGGGGGGCGAGGCAGAGGCGGCTTCGCTCAGGCAACATCTGGCCGCGCTATTGGCGTCGCGCCCCGCCTGGCTGGCGGCCATGGCAGCGCAAAATAGCAGCCTGCAGGTGGGGATCACACTATTTGGCGGCTTCGCGGATGATGAGCCCGGCCCCGGCAGCCGGACGGATTTGAAGCTGCATGGGCTGATGCCGCTGGTGGCCGCCACCCGGCTTTTGGCGTTGCGCGATGGCGTCACTGAAACGGGGACATCTCAGCGCATTGCGGCCCTGGCCGCGCGGGGCAGCATCGCCGCGCGGGAAGCGAGCAGCTTGCAGGCCGGCTTTGCCCTGCTGCTGGATGTTGTCTTGCGCCAGCAATTGGCCGATCACGCCGCCGGCCGCCGCCCCGGCAATCTGGTGGACACCGCGGCCATGCCCAAGGAAGCGCGGCAGGCATTGCGGGAGGCTTTGAAGGCGGTGCGCAGCTTCTCCCGCTCCAGCTTCGCGGGCTTTACCGGTGAGGTCTGGTAGGCAGCCCGCTTAGAAATGCTCTGCCGTCGCGGCCATGGCGGCGGTCATGCGGCTGCGCCGGGCCAATTCGGCCAGATCATCCACGCCGCGCGCAGCGGCCCGCGCGATCAGGCTGACCCAAAGCGCCGCGGTTGCTTCCGCATCACCCAGCGCCTGATGCCGCCCGGCAATCACAATCCCCGCCCTGCCACAAAGCCCATCAAGCGAATGATCCGCTTCCTGAGGATCGAGCCAGCGTGACGTCGCAACACTGCACAGGAAGGGATTGCCGATGGCCGGCGCGCCGCGAAACTCCTCAGCAAAAATCAGGGCGCGGTCAAAGGCAGCATTATGCGCGACCAGCACATCATCGCCGATAAATTCCTGAAACTGCGCAAGGGCTTCGGCGGCGGGCGGTGCGTCGGCCACCATCGCTTCAGTGATGCCGTGATAGCGGATGGACCCGGGCGGGATGCTGCGGGCGGGGTTGACCAGTGTGGTGAAGCTTTCGCGCGCCTCGCCATCGCGTAGCCGGACCGCGCCGATGGACAGCAGCCGGTCGCCGCCGCTGACATCAAGCCCGGTCGATTCCAGATCAAACACCACATAGCGCTGGGCAATCAGCGGGCCGGCGGGAAGCGGCGCGCGGAAATGCGCCCGGGCGCGGAGGAATTCGCGCAAGCCTGGCTTAAGCCCATTGCCAAGTGCACCCAGGGCACGGCGGAGGAAGCCGCTCATGGGCCGGCGTGCTGGCTTGGGGTGGGGCGTGGCGGGGGCATGGCTTCAGCCTCGCATGGTTTGGCTGAGGGTTTCCAGAAATCTCGGCGCCCGGCTTGCGCCAGCGCAAGACTAGGCAGCGCGGCGCGCGATTATTGCACCGGGGCTTGCGCTGCGCCCCGCCAAGGCGGCAGGCTCAATTCAGTGCGGTGATGTCGCAAAAAAGGGGGAACCATGTCCGAGGCCACGCAATATGACGCGACCCATGCGCGCTGGAAGCGCGACCCCGAAGCCTATTGGGCTGAAGCTGCGCGCGGCATTGATTGGGACCGCGCGCCGCAGCGGATTTTTGATGCCTCGATGGGCGTTTATGGGCGCTGGTTTCCCGATGCGGCGCTGAATACCTGCCATAATGCCGTGGACCGCCATGTCGCTGCCGGGCGCGGGCAGCAGGATGCGATCATCTATGACAGCCCCATGACGGGGCAGGTGCAGCGCATCACCTATGCCGAATTGCAGAACCGCGTGGCGAAGCTGGCCGGCGCCCTGGCCGCGCGCGGCATTACCAAGGGGGACCGCGTGGTGATCTATATGCCCATGGTGCCGGAAGCGGCGATTGCCATGTTGGCGACCGCGCGGCTTGGCGCCGTGCATTCCGTGGTCTTTGGCGGCTTCGCGGCGGCGGAACTCGCCAGCCGCATTGCGGATGCCAAACCCAAGGCGATCATCAGCGCGTCTTGCGGCTTGGAGCCTGGGCGCGTCGTGAAATACAAGCCGCTATTGGATGAGGCGATTGCCCTTTCGCCGCATAAGCCATCCTGCGTGCTGATCCTGCAACGCCCGCAAGCACCTTGCGATCTGACGCCGGGGCGGGATGAGGATTTGCTGGCGGTGGAAGCCGCCGCCGCGCCGCATCCTTGCGTTTCTGTCGCGGCAACCGATCCGCTTTATATTCTGTACACTTCAGGCACCACCGGCCAGCCCAAGGGGATTTTGCGCGACAATGGCGGGCATGCCGTCGCGCTGCATCATTCCATGGAACTGGTCTACGGCATGAAGCCCGGCGATGTGTATTGGGCGGCTTCTGATGTCGGCTGGGTGGTGGGGCATTCCTATATTGTCTACGCGCCGCTGCTGGCCGGCTGCACCACGGTTTTGTTTGAAGGCAAGCCTGTCGGTACACCCGACCCCGGCACCTTCTGGCGTGTTTGCGCCGATCATGGCGTGAAGCTGCTCTTCACCGCGCCCACCGCCATTCGCGCCATCAAAAAGGAAGACCCGGATGGCGTTTTTCTGAAGAAATATGATCTGTCGAAGCTGGAGGCGCTCTATTTGGCAGGTGAGCGTTGTGACCCCGATACCATCATTTGGTCGGAACGGCTGTTGCAAAAGCCCGTGGTGGATCATTGGTGGCAGACGGAAACCGGCTGGACCATCACCGGCAATTTCCGGGGCCTCGGCCTTTTCCCAACCCGCGCCGGTTCCGGCGGCAAACCCGCGCCCGGCTATGATGTGGTGGTGTTGGATGAGGCCGGCCAGCCTGTCCCGCGCGGTCAGATCGGCAGCCTTGCGGTGAAGCTGCCCTTGCCGCCGTCAGCCTTGCCGACACTCTACCAGGCCGATGAGCGTTTCAAGGAAGCCTATCTGTCGCATTTCGCTGGCCATTACAGCACCGCCGATGCCGGGATGATTGACGAAGAAGGCTATGTTTCCGTGATGAGCCGCACCGATGACATCATCAATGTCGCGGGCCACCGGCTTTCGACGGGGGCGATGGAAGAAGTGCTGGCCGCACACCCAGATATCGCCGAATGCGCCGTGGTTGGCGTGCGCGATACGCTGAAGGGGCAGGTCCCACTCGGTCTGGTCGTGGTGAAATCCGGCGTGAACAAGCCAGAAGATGCGCTGGCACGCGAATTGATCGGCCTGGTGCGCGAGAAGATCGGGCCTGTTGCTGCCTTCAAGGATGCGAAGGTGGTGGCGCGGCTGCCCAAGACGCGCAGCGGCAAGATCCTGCGGGCCACCATGCGCAAGATCGCCGATGCCGAGCCCTATACCGTGCCGCCCACCATTGATGATCCGGCGATCCTGGATGAGATCACGGTCGTGCTGAAAGGCGCGATGAGGTAACTTGCGTTAGTCTTCAATCCCATCGCGGTTTTCGATGGTCATGAAGGTCGCGGTCAGGAAGGCGATCAGCCTTTCCTGATCGGCGGTCACCGCAAAGATTTCCGTCTGCACGAGGCTGAGCGTGCGCCCGGCCTTCAGCACCTTGCCGCGCGCGATGATGTGCTCCCCCGCAGCGGGTGCCAAGAAATTGATTTTCATTTCGGTGGTCAGGACACCGCGATTGGCGGGCATGAGACTGAGCGCAGCATAACCCGCCGCGCTATCAGCAATGGCGGTCAAGGCGCCGCCATGGACAAAACCATGCTGCTGCGAAAGTTCTGGCTTGGGCGCAAGCGAGATTTCAACCTCACCGGGCGCAATACGCGTCATCTCCGCGCCAAAAAGCCGCATCAGCCCTTGCCTGGCGAAGCTATTGCGCAGCCGGGTTTCCACCATGCTAATGGTGCCTACTCAACCTCAAGATTGGCGTAGATATTCTGGATATCATCGTGATCATCCAGAAGATCGAGCAGCTTCACCACATCCTTGGCGCGTTCCTCATCCAGCTTGATATCATTGGTGGACCACCATTCAAGCTTGGCCGCTTCCGCCGTACCGAAACGCGCTTCCAAAGCATCACGCACTGCGGCGAAATCTTCCACACTGGTTGAAATCTCATGCCCGTCTTCGGTGCTTTCCACATCCTCAGCGCCCGCTTCAATCGCGGCTTCCAGTATGGTATCGGCCGAGGCGATTTCGGGCTTGTAGCGCAGCACGCCCTTGCGTTCGAATTGGAAGGCGACCGAGTTCGTCTCCCCCAGCGCACCGCCATTCTTGGTGAACATGGACCGCAAATCACCGCCGGTGCGGTTGCGATTATCGGTCAGCGCTTCGGCAATGATCGCGATGCCGTGCGCGCCGTAGCCTTCATAGCGGACTTCCTCGTAATCCTCTCCCTGGCCGGCGGTGACTGCGCGCTTGATGGCACGGTCAATCGTGTCGCGCGTCATATTCGCGGTCAGCGCGGCTTTCACAGCGGCGCGCAGCCGTGGATTGGCCGCCGGATCTGGCATGCCGATTTTGGCGGAGACGGTGATTTCGCGAATAAGCTTGCCAAAGGCCTGCGCCTTTTTCGCACCTTGGGCCGCCTTGCGGTGCATGACGTTTTTCGCGTGGGAATGACCGGCCATTGCCGCAACTCTCATTCATGAAGGGGGAAGCCGGCGCGGCTTATAGACGCCAAACGGTGCAGCGCCAAGCACAGGCCAGTGCCTTGCCAAAGCGTACTTTGGCGGACGCGCCATCAGTGAGCGATCAAATCAGCGACCGCATGAATCTCCCTGAAATGACGCCAGATGGCTCAGAGCTTGATATCCCAAAACAATGCGCTGTGGTCTGAAGCCCCGTCCGCCGAATCATAGCCCTTTCTTTTGGGGTCATATTTACTTTTTTTGGCGGGCTGTCCCGAATGATCAAGCACGGGGAGCGCCTTGCTGCGCGCGGCCAGCGAACGTGATGCCAAAAGATAGTCCAGCTGCTGCCGCGCACCCTTGAAGATATAGGTCCAACGCTCATCCTGTGCCAAGCGATTGACAACATTCTCGGCGCCGAGTTCGTTTTCGATCCAGGTGACCGGCGTCTCATCGGGCAGGGTGTTAAAATCTCCGCATATGACCCAATTCGCCCGCTCAGGTTTTGCAAAGCGGGCCTTGATGATATCAATGATCGCCCTGCTTTGCGGTTCGCGCCTGCCTGTGCCGTCCGGGTCAGAAATGCGCGACGTCAGGTGATTGTTGAATAGGGTCAACTCCTTGCCGTTCACATCAAAGGTCACTCCTAAACAGTCGCGTGAGAAGGTCTTCTTGCGGCGATCTGCTGTGGCTTCGGGCAAGAATTGATGGGTCATGACCTGCCGGATGGGCCAGCGTGACAGGAAGCCGACATCGATCTGCCGCTGGTCGTTTCCATCAACCACAAGGTAATAGGGATAAGCCTTCTTACCGAGGAATTTGCGGTTGAACTGAAACAGCGCCTCCTGACTTTCGACTTCCTGCACGGCAAGGATATCCGGTGCATTTTCAAGGATAATGCGCGCCGTTTCCTTGCGCAGGGATTTTGAGATCGGGCCAAAGTCATCAATCGCCATGCCAAGCAGATTGATATGCCCGCCCTGCTCCACGAAGGTATCCGGATCCACTGGCTTCGGCTGTTTGCTCCCACGCTCCTTATCCAGAATCTTGTAGCGCAGAAAGAGGTTCTCTAGATTGAAGGTACCAATGCGGAGATCAACCATCGCCGAGTCCTGCTTGTTCCATCTCTTTCTTAATTTATACCGGCGAACGGATAAGTCCAGACATTTTTTGATCCATCGCAGTGCTTGCCGCCAAGTGTTGATAGAAATGCATTTTCTGGGGCTCACATGCCCTGAACGCCTTGGGTGGGAAGGCTACAGTAAATGGGCGCTACCACCGGTATGACTTCATTGAGGCATGACCGCTTCCAACCCGCCACCAATACGCAAGGGCGCAACCCGCCGCGCCAGCCCAGTCGCGTCATCCGTTTCCACAAACAGCCCACAGATCGTCGCCTCATTTTCAGCCGGCGCCAGCCGTTCCGCCGGCACCTTGCGCCAAAAGCGGATGGAAGCGCCTGCCTTTTGCATGCCGATCACGCTATCATAATCGCCGCACATGCCGGCATCGGTTTGAAACGCCGTGCCGCCTGGCAGGATGCGATGATCGGCTGTCGGCACATGGGTATGCGTGCCGATCACCAGGCTCACGCGGCCATCGAAACTATGGCCCATGGCCTGTTTTTCCGACGAAGCCTCGGCATGGAAATCAATGATGATGGCTTGCACCGTGCCATGAGGGCCAAGGCTATGCTGCGCCAATTCCGCCTGAATGGCGCGGAAGGGATCATCCAAAGGTTCCATGAATAGCCGCCCCATGGCCTGCAACACCAAGGCGCGCCTGCCATCGGCCAGCACCGCCACCACCACGCCCTTCCCCGGCGTGCCCGGCGGGTAATTCAGCGGGCGGATCAGGCGGGGTTCGCCCTCAATATAGGGGATGATTTCCTTGCGATCCCAGGCGTGATTGCCAAGCGTCAGCACATCAGCACCCGCCATGAATAGCGCGCGCGCCATCTCGGGCGCCAGCCCGAACCCGTGGGAGGCGTTTTCCGCATTCACCACCACAAGATCGAGCCGGAGTTTATCGCGAAGCCCGGGCAAGGTTGTGATGACGGCATCACGCCCGGCGCGGCCAACAATATCGCCAAGGAAAAGCAGCCTCACACCGGGTCTCCACAAAGAATGACGCCCGCTTCGGTGGCGATCAGGGGCAGGCGGAAATCCTGCGGCCCCGCTGGCACTTCGGGCATTTCCTGCCCCGCATAGGCGATGCCGATGGCTTTTGCACCCGGCAGCGCGGCGAGGGTGCGGTCATAATACCCCCCACCATAGCCAAGGCGTCGCCCTGCCCGGTCAAAGGCCAATAGCGGCACCAGTAGAATATCGGGGCGCAATTCATCGCCAGAAATGGGTTCTGAGATACCCATAGGGCCAGCACGCAACGCCGCGCCGGGCGCCCAGGCGCGAAAGGTGAGCGGCTGGCCGCGCGGTGGCGTCACTGGCAAGGCCAAGCGATGCCCGCCTGCGGCCAAGGCGAGCATCAGGGCGCGCGGGTCCATCTCCTCCCCCATTGGCCAATAGCCGGCGATGATGGCGCCCGGTGCTGGGGTGTGGTGGGCCAATAGGGCCTCGGCCAGGCGCATCGGCGCATCGGCGTTGATCAGCGCTGCCCGCCTGATGCGCGCCAGCTTGCGCGCTGCGGCCTTGGCGTCCCGCAGGGCGGTATCCGATGCAGCGGCTGGGGCCTCGGTCACGCGGGGTTCCTGCTGGCAAAGAGGGTGCGGAGCCACCATGGCCGCTGGCGTCTCATCCTCCCAAGGCCTGCGTCAGCAGGTGGGCGCCAGATACCCGAACCACGGCCCGGACAGAGCCAGCTCCCGGAGGATGTGCATTGGCCCCGGGG
>JBIKWX010000340.1:0-3303 GCA_044356095.1 Roseomonas sp. | reverse complement strand
GGCCGGGGTGCCCGATTACATCTTCCAAGGCTGGAACGCGATTTTCGCCCCGCGCGGGACGCCAGCACCCGTGGTGCAAAAGCTGGATGAGGCGCTGCGCGCTGCCTTGAACGATCCCGCCATCCGCAAGCGCATTGAAGATCTGGGGTCCATCCCCGCAGCCGCCGATCAGCAAGGGCCGGAAGCGCTCGCCCGGTTGGTGCGGGCCGAGGTGGATCGCTGGGCGACCGTGGTGCGCGCGGCCGGTATTCAGCCGCAGTGAAGGGGAGGGGAGGGGGACTTACCTCCCCCATTCCTTCTCGCCGGCCAATAAGGCGCGCTTGCGCCCCACCCCCCAACGATAGCCGGTGATATCGCCATCCTTGCCCAGCACGCGATGGCAGGGCACGGCAAGCGAGACAGGGTTTTGCGCGCAAGCCCGCGCCACGGCGCGCGTTGCTTTCGGTGCACCCATCGCGGCGGCGAGTGCGCCATAGCTTGTGGTGCTGCCAAGCGGAATGTCGCGCAGCGCTTCCCAAACGCGGCGCTGGAAAATCGTGCCGCGCAAATCCAGGGGCAAATCCAAGGCAGCGCGTGGTTCGGCGATGAAGGCGATGGCGCGTTTGGCGAAATCGCTGATCTCGGAAGGCGCCGCTTCAATCCGTGCCTTCGGAAACCGCGCGCGCAAATCGCCTTCCAGCGCGTCGCGCGCCTCGCCAAAGCCGAGGAAGCACACACCCTGATCCGTTGCGCCAAGCAGCAAGGGGCCAAAGGCGCTTTCTGCCCAGGCGATGCGAATCACCTCACCAGCGCCGCCACGCCGCGCGCTGCCGGGGCGCATGCCCAAATGCCGCGCGGTGTTTTCATAAACGCGGCTTTCGCTGCCAAAGCCTGCGCCCGCCACCGCTTCCGCCACGCGCGCGCCTTCGGCGAGTGCTGCTGACAGGCGCTGCCCGCGCACGCCTTCCGCATAGGAACGTGGCGTGACGCCGGTGATGTCTCGGAACATTCTTTGGAAGTGATGCGGCGCATAGCCGGCACGCGCGGCAAGGCTCGCGAGGGATGGAATAGCCTCGGCCGCCTCGATCATGGCGCAGGCGGCGCGCACGGCTTCGGCTTGCAGGCGCGCGCGATCACCGCGCGGGTCGCAGCGCTTGCAGGGGCGAAAGCCGGCATCCTCTGCCGCCGTGCTATCGGCGAAGAAGCGCGTATTGCGGCGCAGCGGCGGCGGCGATGGGCAGCCGGGGCGGCAATAAACGCCTTGGGTAGTGACCGCATAGAGGAAGGCACCACAGGCCGGCACGGCATCGCGCGCCAGCACGGCGGCGAAGCGGGCATCATCGAGATCTTCTAAGGCGTGGGTCATGGGCGCATCTTCGGTCACGCAAGAAACCCGCGCCATCCGTTCCTTGCTTTCACTTGATCACGCATCACGGCCGCCAAGTCCGGTGATAAGGATGCCCGGTCCTGATCGCCTGCACCCGATAGAGCTGTTCCGCCAGCATCCCGCGCACCAGGAAATGCGGCCAGGTGAGCGCGCCGAGCGAGAGCCGGTATTCCGCCCGCGCCTGCACGGCCTGATCAAGCCCTTCCGCGCCACCAATCATGAAACAAACCGCGCGCCCGGCTTCATCCCAGTGCGTCAGCAGCGCGGCCAGACCCTCGGTATCCGGTGTGGCGCCGCCAAGATCCAAGGCCACCGGCACCGCAGCATCAGGGATGGCGGCGAGGATCGCGGCCCCCTCTCGCCGGCGGATTTCGGCTTCGCTGCCGCGCGCTTCAGGGATTTCGACCAATTCGGGCGCCGGGCGCAGCCGCGCCGCGTAATGGGCGTAAAGCGCTGCCTCTGGCCCCGATTTGATCCGCCCAATGGCGATGATCCTAACCGCGCGCGGCGTCGGCCTGCTCCGTCTGCACGGGGCTTTCCGGGCCCCACATGCGTTCCAGCCGATAAAGCTCTCGCGCATCGGGGCGGAACAGATGGATCACCAGATCGCCCGCATCAATCAGCACCCAATCGCCCGAGGCCTGGATGGCATCGCGCCGGAGATGCAGCCCGGCCTTGCCAAGCGCCTCATCCAAATGCGCTGCCATGGCTTGCAATTGGCGCTCCACCTGGCCGGTCGCGATAATCAGCCGATCCGTGTAATCGGCGCGGCCTGTCACATCCAAGACGACGATGTTTTCGGCCTTGTCGTCTTCCAGGCTTTTGCGCGCGGCATCCACAAGCAATTCCAGCCGATCCGGCGCAATTTTCGCGCGGCGCTTGGTGCGCGCGGGGCGCGGTGCTGCCGGTGTTTTGGCAGTAGCGGCTTTCGCCTTGGGCGCCGCCTTACTGGCCTTGGCCGCGGGCTTCGTGGCGGATGCTTTCGCAGCAGCGCGCTTCGGGGCTGGCTTGGCAGCCTCGGCTTTCGGCGCGGCCTTCGCCTTGGGCGCCGCCGCTTTCGGCTTCGCGCTGGCCTTGGTCGCGGCTTTGGGTTTTGGCTCGGCGGCGACGCGCCGCTTTGGGCTTTCTTCAGCCGGGGTGGGCTTGCGGGCTATGGCCGCCTCCTCTTGCTCGATACATCACGGGTGCAACCCTGCCGCCCTGATCGCAGTGGCGGAAGCAGCGTTTTCCCGCGCGGGGACGAAACACCATCTGGCCGGTGTCGTAGCCCGCTTGGCGCCGGCAAGCAACGCGCCGGGCCGGCAACGCTGGCGGCGTAGCACCGAAGCCGCCGCACCATGCAGGGCGCGCCTTGTCCAGCCTGGACGGGGCAACACCGCCAATGGGGTGGAAGTGGCGATGCGGCGCCAGGATTTCCAGCGCGGCAATTGCACCAGATTATCCGCGCCAATCAGAAACACGAAATCCGCGCGCGGAAAGCGCTGCCGCAGTTTTGCCAGCGTATCAGCGGTGAAGCGCGTGCCGAGCGCCCTTTCGATATCGGTCGCGATCACGCGCCTGCCATCGGCAATGCGTCTGGCACTGGCCAAACGTTCGTGCAGCGGCGCCATCCCCGCGCGCGGCTTCAAGGGATTACCCGGCGAGACCAGCAGCCAAACCTGATCCAACCGAAGCGCGCGGAGCGCCTGGCGCGCGACATGGCGATGCCCGGCATGGGCCGGGTTGAAGGAACCGCCCAAAAGGCCGATGCGGCGCCGGCGATTATCGCCGAAAGGGGAGGGCGTCATGGGAGGATCATAAGGCCGAGATGAATAGCCCCGCCATATCTCGGTGGGCGGTTACCTGTAGACAAAGGCCGCGTCGTTCAGGTCAATTTTGGGGAATTCATCCTTCTCCGCCCAATAATCCTGATTATGCATCCATTCGGGCTTGTCACC
>JBIKWX010000339.1:0-3319 GCA_044356095.1 Roseomonas sp. | reverse complement strand
CTGCATCGGCATTCTGGCGGCGGTGAACCATCGCAACAATACCGGGCAGGGCCAGCAGATTGATATCGGCATGCTGGACACGCATGTGGCCTGGCTCGCCAATCAGGGCATGAATTATCTGGCGACGGGCGAAAACCCGCCGCGGCTTGGCAATCAGCACCCCAATATCGCGCCCTATCAGGAATTCCCAACCAAGGATGGCTATATCATCCTGGCAGTTGGGAATGACCCGACTTTTGAGCGTTTCTGCAAAGCCTTTGGCCAGGAAGCGCTGCTGGCTGATCCTCGCTTCGCGACCAATCCGATCCGCGTGCAAAATCGCCAATTGGTGACGGATACGCTGACGCCGGTTATGAAATCCAAAACCACGGCTGAATGGATTGAGGCTTTGGAAGCGCTCAAGATTGGGTGTGGCCCCATCAATACGCTGGAACAGGTTTTCGCCGATCCCCATGTGCAAGCGCGGGAGATGGTGGTGGAAATGGCGCATGGCAGTGGTGAGACGGTGAAGGTGATTGCCAATCCCGTGAAGCTTTCGGCGACGCCGCCGAGCTACCGTAGCGCGCCGCCGGTGCTTGGTGAGCACACGCAGAATGTGCTGACCGATGTGCTGAAGATGAGTGCTGCCGATATCGCCGCACTCAAGGAAAAGGGCATCGTGTGACACCGCTGCCAGCCGAAGCGCGAGCCGGGGCGCTCCGCTGGCTTTCGCCCGCGGGTTTCTTCACGCTGCGCTGGCTGGAATGGGGGCCGGTCACAGGTGCGCCGGTGATCTGTGTGCATGGGCTGACACGTTCGGGGCGGGATTTTGATGCGCTGGCGCGCGCACTCGCGGCTTCGGGGCGGCGGGTTTTCTGCCCTGATCTGCCGGGGCGCGGTGCTTCGGATTGGCTGCCCAATCCTGCGCTGTATCAGCCGCCAATCTATTCGCAAGCGCTTTCGCATCTGCTGGCGCGGATGGATGGGCCGGTGGATTGGGTCGGCACCTCGCTTGGTGGCATTTGCGGCATGGGCATTGCCGCAACACCTGGCAATGCGATCCGGCGCATGGTGCTGAATGATATCGGCGCCGTCATTCCCGCCGCCGCGCTGGCGCGCATTCGCGACTATATCAACCGCCCCACGCCCGACTTTGCAGATATTGGGGCGCTTGAGGCCTATTTGCGCGATGTGCATGCACCCTTTGGCAAGCTGAGCGATGCCGAATGGCGGCATTTGGCGGAAACCTCGGCGCGCCGTGATGCGGAAGGCACTGTCCGGCTGCATTATGATCCGGCGATCACGCAGGCTTTCAGCGCCGATGAGATTGCCGATATTGATCTGACGCCCTTCTGGACCGCCATCGCCATTCCAGTGCTGATCCTGCGTGGTGTCACCAGCGATGTTCTGCCAGCGGATGTCGCGGCGGAGATGGCACGCAAGCCGAAGGCGCGGCTGTTGGAGGTTACCGATGCCGGCCATGCACCCGCCCTGATGGCGCAGGATCAGATTGCCGCCATACGGGATTTCCTGAATACGCCATGAGCGACGAGGCCACGCCCCCACGCAAGGAAGGGCTGATTGGCTTTGTTGTGGCGCTGTGGGATGGGCTTTACAGCTTTGTCTTTCGCGTCGTGCCTTTGTTGTTGGCTGCGGCCTTTGTACTGCTGTTGCTGCGCGAAATGCGGCGCGAAGATATCGAAATCGCGCCCATCCAGGTGCCAACCAGGCTTGCTGAAGCGGGGCTTTCACCGGATGTTGTCGCGCTGCGCCTACTTGATCAGGTGGTGCTGGTGCAAAATACCGTCACCGCCGAAAGACTTGGTCAGCAGCGCTTAGAACTTGCCGGTGATCAGCCTGATTTCAATGTACCGATCGCGGGGCTTTCGCTGCGCGCGCTCGCGACCTTGCTGCGCAGCGTTTTCGGTACACCAAGCCGTCGCATCACCGGTGAGATTGTGCTGGAGAAGGAGCAATTGAAGCTCCGGCTCCGGCTTGCGGGGCATGGGCTGATTGCCGATATTGATGGCTTACCAGTCGATGCGGTGGATCAATTGCTGGCGCGTGCTGCGCCAGAGATTTGGCGCGTGATTCAGCCGCGGCTTTACGCGTGGCATATAGCGCAGAACGAACCGGATCAGGCCATTGTGCGCGACAGGCTGCGCGCCTTGCTGCGCAGCGCGGGCGGCGACGCCGCTACCGAAACCACCGCGCGCGGCCTGATGGGGCGGAGCTATTTGCGCGAAGGCCGAGCGCGTGATGCCTTTGATGTCGCCGAGATCATGATCAATGCCAATCCTGAACAAGGCGCTGCCTGGTATCTGCGCGGCCTGGCGCAATTCCGACTAGGTCGCGTAGAAGCCGCGCTGGAAGATTACCGCCGCGCCCAGCAACTAGACCCACGCGCCATCTGGGTGCATGTCGCCCTTGCCGAGGTTTATGTGCAGGCCGGGCGTTTGGATGAAGCACTCAGTGAAATCCGCAAGACGCTTGTGATGCAACCGCGCGACCCTTGGGCACTTTTCCATGAAGGCACTGTGCTCTTGGCGATGAATCGCACGCGCGAAGCCATGCTCGCGACACGGCGCGGGTTGGATCAGGACCCGAATAGTGCTGATCTGCGCCATCTGCTCGGCCGTGTTTGGCTGAAACTGGGCAATCAGATCGAAGCGGCCAATGCCTTTGAACAAGCCATGCGCCTAGCGCCTGCCATGGCGGAACCCGTGCTTGATTTTGCTGAATTGCAGATCAGCGCAGGCAAAACCATGGAAGCGCGCAATGCCTTGACCGTGCTTTTGGCGCGTGAGGACCTGCCCGCAGCCCAGCGCGCACGGGCTGAGGCGCTGATCGCGCGCTGAACGATTAAGCCAGGGATTTTCTGCCCTGTATGATGTGATCGTGGTCGGCGCAGGTTCATCAGGGGTCGCTTTGGCAGCGCGGCTTTCTGAGGATTCGGATCGGCGCGCAGCCGATGCGCGAGTTGCTTTGCACAGCCCCAATATCGTACCCTTCATGCATGACCCCGCACATCAGTCCGCCTGGCAATGGCCGGGACTGATGACGCGACGCACGAGCACCCAGGCGCCGAAATTCTATTGGCGCAGTAGGGCGCTGGGTGGTTCTTCCACGGTCAATGCGCAAATCGCCATTCGCGATGTGCCCGCCGCCTTCGATGCCTGGGCCGAGGCAGGGTGTGAGGGCTGGTCTGCCCATCATGCAGCGCTCATGTTCACTTGAAACAGACGCTATTTGGATGCCCCGCTGCTGCGCGGCACACAAGACTTCCTCGATCCGCAAATGGCAGAAACCAAGAGTCAAAAAAAGGAGTGGGGGGTTTGGG
>JBIKWX010000338.1:0-3325 GCA_044356095.1 Roseomonas sp. | reverse complement strand
GCCCAGCCCAGCGGCAGCATGATCAGATTGGCCAGGATGAAAATCAAGAATACGGCATAGATGAGCTGCGGGTTTTCGGTGAATACGGTCGGCCCCGGATTCATGCCCTTCATGTAAAGCACGCCAATGACAATGGCCGTAATCGAATCACCTGGAATGCCAAAGACAAGGGCCGGTATCCAGGCGCCCCCCAGCGCCGAATTATTGGCCGAGGTGCTGTCCACGATCCCCTCGACATGGCCGGTGCCGAATTTCTCCGGCTCCTTCGAAAAGCGCTTGGAAACGGCATAGCTGATCCAGGCCGCGATATCGGCGCCAGCGCCGGGCAGCGCACCAATCACCGTGCCAATTGCACTCCCGCGCAGGAAATTGAACCAATAGCGCCGCGCAACATCACCAAGGCCGCGAAACATATTGCCGACCTGCTGCACCACAACCTGCCCCGCTTCACGGAGAGAGGTTACGCCGCGCAGCAGCTCGCTCACCGCGAACATGCCGATCATGGTGGCGATGAAATTCACGCCCTGCATCAGCTCCACCTCACCAAAGGTGAAGCGGGGAAAGCCCGCAGAAGGATCAATCCCAATAGTCGCGAGCAACAGGCCGATGAAAAGACTGAGGAAGCCCTTCACCGGATCGGCATTGGTAAGAAACACCGCACAGGTCAGGCCAAGACAAGCGAGCCAAAAATACTCGAAGGACGAAAAATTCAGTGCGACTTCCGCGAGCGCTGGCGCGGCTGCAATCAGCACCGCAACGCCAATCAGCCCGCCCGCCACCGAGAAGACAAGATTGACCCCCATATTCAGGTTTAGCTGGCCCTTTTGCGTCATGGCATAGGATTCATCGGTATAGGCGGCCGAGGCCGGCGTGCCCGGCATGCGCAGCATCGCCGCCGGAATATCGCCGGCAAAAATCGCCATGGCTGTCGCCGTGACAATCGCGCCAAGGGCAGGCACTGGCGGCATGAAGAAGGTGACCGGCACCAGCAGCGCGGTTGCCATGGTGGCGGTGAGCCCTGGCATGGCGCCGACAAACATGCCGAATACCGCCGACACCGCAATCACCGCCAGGACAAAGGGATCAAAAACAAGGCCGAAGGCCTGGATCAGCGGTTCCATGGCGTGCCCCTCATAGGAAGCTGTCCATCAGGCCGCGCGGCAGCGGCACGCGCATCAGCCCGGCGAATAGCCAATGCATCAGCAGCGTCATCCCGGCTGCAACTGGCAGCGCCACCACCGGCCTTGCGCGAAACCACAGGAACAGCGAGAGCAGCAGTACAAAAGCGGTTGGAATGAAGCCAAGCCAATCCGAGAAGAAGATGTAGAACAGCACCGCGCCCGGCAGCAGCAGGAAGGACAAAAGGCGGGAGGGATCGCGCACCCAATCTTCCAGGGTGATCAACGGCCCGCGCGCCCTAAGGCCGCGCAGCACCAGCGCCGCACCACAAAGACCGATCCCCGCTGCCAGAATGCGCGGAAAAAGATTCGGCCCGTAATCCTGGCCAGGGAAGCGCGGGAAGAAGCCCGTCAGCCACCAGACCCAGCCGGCGAAGCCAATCAGCAAAGCGCCGAGGAGCGCATCGTTCACGCGCAACGCGGCGCTCCCCAGGTCAACGATCAGCTACGTGCCAAGCCCGCGCCGCGCATCGCCTCGCCCATGGAAACGTCGCTCTGCGTCATGAAGGCGGCGAATTGCGCTGCATCACCCCAGACCGTGCCAAAGCCGCGCGAGGCCATGAAATCCTGGAATTCGCGATTGTCAAAGGCGCGCTTCAGCGCAGCACCCAGCGTAGTCGCGATTTCGGCGGGCATATTGCGCGGCCCGGCAATTCCGCGCCAGGCACCGACCGAGTAATTGATGCCAAGCGTCTCATTCAGCGTCGGCACTTGCGCAAACATTGGGTTGCGTGCCGGCGCCATGATGGCCAGCGCGCGGGCGCGGTTCGCATCAATCATCGCGCGCGCTTCAGGGATTGAGCAGGTGACGATATCAACGCCGCCCGCGGCAAGTTCCTGCATGGCCGGCGCCGCGCCGTTGGAGGGTACCCAACGCACATGGTCACCGCGTAGCCCCATCGCCTGCAACCAACCAACCAGCGCCAAATGCCAGATGCCGCCCTGGCCCGTGCCGGAGGCGCGGAAGCTGCCAGGCGGACGCGAGCGGATGGCCTCTGCGAGGGCGCGGATATCAGCGAAGGGTGCATTCTGCGCGACGGTTACGCCAGGCGGGTCCGAATTCATCAGCGCAAGCGGCGTGTAGCTGGTGGGCTTAAGATCGGTCAGGCCCTGCCAATGCATCATGGTGATCTCAACCGTGATCATGCCGATGGTATAGCCATCAGCCGCAGCGGTCGCGATGGCGCTATGCCCGACCACACCCGAGCCGCCGGTGCGATTGACCACATTGATGGGTTGGCCAAGATCGCGTTCAAGCAGGCTGGCAACGATGCGGGCGGTGGCATCCGTCCCACCACCGGCGCCCCAGGGCACGATCATTTGGACCGGGCGGCTGGGATAACGCGCCTGCGCGAAGGCCGGTTCTGCAAGCCCAGCGGCAAGCCCCACACCAGAGGCAGCAAACAGGTTGCGTCGAGTAAGGCGAGCCATGTGTTTCTTCTCCCATGCATTGCCGGGTTATCCGGCTTTTTTGATTAAGTCACTTGCAAAGCCACTCAGAACCGCCTGTTACACCGAAACACGCGACCAAACGACTTTGCAGAGCGCCCCTCGCCGAACAGGTGCAAAAAAGCGCGAGCGAACCGTAAGCTTCGTGAGTGATGCGCGTCAAGGGATCTATCGGTAGCTTTGCGCACGGGACGGCTCACCCCATTCATCGGTCACTTTATTGGGAACGGGGGATAAATGCTTCCTGGCTGCCTCGTTATCCGGGAAACGGCCATGCATACGGATCGCCCGCTGAGCTTTGCATGCAACGCTCCGCTTGCCTGGGTGCTGTGGATGATCTGCAAATCGGCGAGCCGAAACCAAAAATCTGTACGACCTTTTAGCGATCTTGGTATCAGTTTTGCGCGAAGGCCGGATACTTCTGGCCGCATGGCCCTCCCAGACAGGCCTCCAGTGCGGCTGAGGCCAACCGATCCGCCGTTTCCGGGAATCACCAAGCCGCCGCGAAGCGCAGCAGAAAGCGCAGCCGATAAAGCAAAACCAGGGCCGAATGGTGCTGCCATTTGGCCCTCACATCATGATCAATTCGCCTCAAACAAAGCAATGAAATAACGCTCTATTTCGCTTGGCTCAGCCCCCATCACAGCGCGAATGGTCTGTCACGCGCAGGGGATTTCCCCCGCCGATGACGGAGACAA
>JBIKWX010000242.1:0-5673 GCA_044356095.1 Roseomonas sp. | reverse complement strand
AACACATGTGAACGCAACATGCTCTAGATCCGCGATCGACCTTGGGTTTGGCGCATGAGGACCCATCCACACTCGTCTAACGAGAAAATATGTAAAAGCCTATCCAAAAATGCCGGGGATGCGGGCGGCGCAGGCTTTTCAAGCGCCACCGCCTAGTCGCCACTGCATAAACTGAACCCGCGGATAGCTGGACTGACCTCCCGCTCGCCCGATTCCAATGAACGCGTGATCGGGCGATGCTAAACGGCGCCAAGAAAACAAATGCCGGCATTGGAGGGAGAAGGGAAACAGGTCGTGCTCGA
This sequence comes from Roseomonas sp., assembly GCA_044356095.1. Lineage (GTDB taxonomy): Bacteria > Pseudomonadota > Alphaproteobacteria > Acetobacterales > Acetobacteraceae > Neoroseomonas. Next base: position 5,371 of record JBIKWX010000242.1, on the reverse strand, counting down.
CTTATTTCACTTCCCTAAGTTAAGCAGCAATCAACCGCCTGCGGATGCGCCCGGAAATCCAGTCGATGGCGGCCACCGTAATGATCATGAGGATGATGATGAAGGCCACTTCATCCCAATGCCGTACACGAATCCGCTCGGCGATCTGCAAGCCAATCCCGCCGGCGCCGACGACCCCAAGGATGGACGCAGAACGCGTATTGCTTTCGAAGAAATACAGCGCCTGCGCCAGCATGACCGGCGCGACCTGCGGCAAAATACCAAAGCGGATGCCAAGCAAACGGCCGCCGCCAGCCGCCGTCACACCCTCGGCCTGGCGCTTTTCGGCATTCTCAATCGCCTCGGCATAAAGTTTCGACAGCACCGCAATATCCGAGACGAAAATCGCGAGCACGCCGGCCAAGGGTCCCAAGCCCACCGCGCGCACAAAGGCCAGCGCCCAGATCAATTGATCCACGCCGCGCATGCCATCGAAAACGCGCCGGAGCGAAAAGCGCAGCAGCGTTGTTGTCACCACATTGCGTGCGCCCATGAAGCCCAAGGGCACGGCCACAATCGCCGCCATGAAGGTGCCAAGAAAGGCCATGGCAACACTTTCCGCTATGCCCTTGAGGATTTCCTGCCAAAGCTCCCCAGGTGAGGGTGGGATCATTAGCACAAGGATGGTGCCAAGCCCGTTCAGCCCATTCCAAAGCCGCGCGGGCGAGAAATCAAAATACCAAAGCGCACCGATGAACCAGGCAAAGAACAGCACAATGCCAAGCCCGCGCAGACCAAGCCGTACAGGGCCGGGGCCAAAGGCATTTGGCATGCGCGCACGCCATTGGGTGATGCTGCTCTCGCTCATCGCGCAGCCTCCAGCCGCCCCATCGCGGCGTGGCGCAGGCGTTCCGATAGCAGATCCACACAGACAACGGTCAGGATGATCAGCAGGATGATGGCGCTGATTTCCTCATAATAATTGAAGGAGATCACCTTATAGAGCTCCTCACCAATGCCACCAGCACCAACGAAACCAATCACGCTGGCCGAGCGGATATTCACTTCAAACCGCAGCAGCAGATAGGAAAGGATATTGGGCAGCACCTGCGGCAGGATCGCGAAGCGGCAAGCGGCGAACCAACTGCCACCCGCTGAGGTCACGCCATCCCAGGGCTTCATATCGGCATTTTCAATTGCCTCGGCAAAGAGCTTGCCATTGGCGCCGGCGCTATGGAGCGCAATCGCCAGAATGCCCGCCAGCGCCCCAACACCAAAGGCCCAGACGAAAATCAGCGCATAGACGATTTCCGGGATGGTGCGCAGCGCCTCCAGGAAACGACGGGTCAGATTATAGACCAGACTCGAAGGTGCGATATTGCGCGCCGCCGGAAAGGCGAGCAGCAGCGAAACAGCAGAACCAAGTAATGTCGCAAGTGCCGCCATATTGGCGGTTTCCAGGATCAGCAAAGCCCATTCCGGCAGGCGATAGAACCAAAAGGCGATGGAGCCCTCCGTTTCCGCATCGGCAAACAGCGCGGGCCAGCGCAAATCCGGTAGGATACGGATGAAATATTCAAAAATGCGCGGCAGCCCAGCCCATAATGTGGCGGGATGGGCTTCACTGACCCAGGCGGAGAGCAGGAGGCATGCCAGAACCACTGCCGCGCCCAGAAGCGCGGCATTGCGCCTTTGTCGTCGCGCAGCCTGAAAGGCTTCCTCCCCGCGGATCACCGCGGGAAGGCTGGTGGCATAGGCTTCCTGCATGATCAGGAACGGCGGCGACGCGCGGCGGCTTCCTCGCGGCGGATTTCAACGATCAGATCATAATCCTGATGCCGCACTTCACGATAGCCGGTACCGGCGCCACGTTCGATTTGGCGATAGATTTCAGGATGCGCTTTCGGCAGAGCAAGATGGAAGCGCTTGAAATCTTCCTTGAAGGCCGCCGGAAGATCGGTACGCGCCGAGATCGGCCCATTCACAATGGGTTCAGACCGCCAGATGATGCGGAGGTCACCCATATTGAGCATGCCCTTTTGCACCATGGCGCGCAGATTGCCGCGCGTGAAGCCTTGCGCCTCATCACCCTGGCCAGAGGCCCAGGTCACCGCCGCATCATATTGGCGCTGCAGCACCGCGACCACGCCCTGTTCGTGCCCGCCCGCAAAACCAGTGCGGGAGAAATACGCCGTGCCATCCACGGGAATGCCGCCACGCCGCAGCGCAAAGCGCGGGATCAGATAGCCCGAGGTTGAATTCGCGTCCGCCCAAGCAAGCGATTTGCCGCGCATTTGTTCAATGCTTGTGATGCCGGAATCGGCACGCACCACCATCACGGCAATGTAGGAAATGGAACCGTCATTTTCCTCAGCGGTCAGCAGGGGTTCCACCGCGCCATTGGTATCAAGCCAGGCACCGGCATAGCCCGAAGGACCAAGGGAGGCGACTTCAATCTGCTTCGCGCTGAAGGCCTGCAGGACGCCAGCATAGTCAGACGCGGGGAAAAGCCGTACCGGCACACCAAAGGTGCGTTCCAGCAATTCGCGATAGGCGCCGAAACGGCCCATGCGATCAGCTTCATTCTCCCCGCCCAGCAAGCCAACGCGCAGCTGCGGCACTTGATCCGCCCAGGGGCGGCGACCCGGCGCGGGGAAGCCTTCATTGAAGCTCTCGGTACGGCGCGGATTCCAGGCTTGCGCCTTGGCAAGGCTCGGCAACAGGGCAGCGCCAGCGGCAAGCCCAGCAAGCGAACGGCGGGTGAACATGTCGCAATCTCCTATAGGGGTGGGGGGATCAAGCCACCGCAAGCTGATGCGGTGTGGCGCCGACCGCCTGCGCGGCTTCTTCGGCGAATTCCTCTTCGCTCACGCCATAAACCTCGCGGATGCGGGCGGCGGTGAGTTCCGCGGGTGGGCCATCAAACACAACGCGCCCAGCGTTCAGTGCAACAATCCGGTCGCAATAGCCGCGCGCCGTGGTCAGATCATGCAAATTGACCAAAACGGTCAGCCCATCGCGGTTCACATCGCGCAAGGCATCCATGACGATTTTCGAATTGCGCGGATCGAGTGAGGCAATCGGCTCATCGGCCAGGATCAGGCGCGGATTCTGCATCAGTGCGCGCGCAATCGCGACACGCTGCTGCTGACCGCCTGAGAGCGTATCGGCGCGTTGCAGCGCGGCCTCCGCCAGATCAAACCGGTCAAGCGCGGTCAGCGCCATGGCGCGTTCTTCCGCCGTGAACATCTTGAACATGGAAGAAAGCATGGGGCGCTGATTGAGCCGCCCGACCAGCACATTGGTCAGCACATCAAGCCTTTGCACCAGGTTGAATTGCTGGAAGATCATGGCGGAGCGCATGCGCCAATCGCGCAGCGCCCGGCCCTTCAGCTGCGTCACATCCTGGCCATCGAAAATGATGCGACCTTCGCTTGGCTCCGTCAGGCGGTTGATCATGCGGAGCAGCGTGGATTTCCCGGCACCTGAGCGGCCAATCACACCCACCATCTGCCCGGCAGGAATGGACAGGCTGACGCCATTGACTGCCGTCTTGGTGCCAAAACGCCGCGTCAGACGCTCAATTTCCAGCATGGAGACCCCGCTTTTCATGGGGGCGGCCTAGCAATGCTGTGTGACAGATAGATGACAGTCATATGAAGGATCAATGTCGAGACAGCAACCGGGGCGTCGAAGCCGCCCATGAGACGCCTTTGGTTGGTGATGACCTTGAAAAAACGCGCCGATTGCGAAGCGCTTTAATGAAGCTGTCACTGATCCGTGATCATCGCGCCATAAATCCATGTGTAAGCAACCGAGCTTTGGATCGCCCTGGAGTCGGTTTCCTTGACCAAGGCTGTCCGAACCGGAAGCTCATGGGATTTGGCTATGTCATCAAAATCAGTATCATCAGATGAGTTCGTAAGCCCGCGCGCCACGAATTTGTTCTTCCGCAGGTGGCTGCAAAATCCCCTGCAAATGGGCTCCATCGTCCCATCCTCGCCGATATTGGGCAAGCTGATTGCCAAGCATATCGAGAAGGGCTCGGACGCAGCCGTGCTTGAACTCGGGGCGGGCACAGGGGCCGTCACGCATAGCCTTATCCGGTCCGGCATCGCGCCAAAGCGCATTGTTTTGGTGGAAATCGTACCTGAAATGGCCGACCATCTGGAATTGAAGTTCCCTGAAACAAAGGTGCTCCAGGCCGATGCCTTTAATCTGCCCGTTGAAAAGCTCAACCACATCGCCCCCAATATCGGGACCGTGATCTGCGGCATTCCCTTGGTGTTATTACCTGAAAAAAAGCAGCGTCAATTCATTGACCAGGTAGAGGCCATCGCACCTGGTAAAGGCTTCCTGCTCTATACCTATTGCATCACTTCTCCCCTGCCCTATCGCACATTGAAGCTGGAGGCTGAGCGGCTCGCTTGGACGCCGCTGAATTTTCCGCCCGCCAGCGTTTGGCATTACCGCCCGAAAGCATAGATTTTCAGGGCACCACGACGCGGAGCGGCCTTGCTGCTGGCCTGATCCGAATGGGAAGTGATCCGGCAGCATCCCCATCCGCCTGAACCGGCAAATCCGCACCAAACACGTCAATTTCATGCCCACGCTGCAGCCGGATGCTTGACAGCGTGGGCAGCCTGCCAAGGCCCATCGCTGCCGCATGCTTCAGCGCATCAAACATATGATGCTGATAGAGCGACAAGACATGGAAGTCCGCCTCTCGTGGGTCTGCGCTCGGCGCGATTTCGAAGCGGCCAGCATAAAAGCGCCCCTTGGTGACCACCAGGCCAGAGGGTTCCAATTGCTGACCATCCACATTCACCCTGAAAGAATTGAAGGGATGCCAGGTAAGGTCGCGCAGCGTCTGCATGACATAGGCTGCCTTCCCGAAGGCGCGCTTCAAAGCTGGCGGCAGTCGATGCACGACCACAGCATCCAGCCCGACACCCACCATTTGAATAAAGAGCCGATCAGATGCATTCCCGCGCTTCAACAGCCCGGGATAGACGCATGTGCTGCGCCCAAGCAGCAAGGCACGCGCGGCCTCCTTCGGGTTCAAGGGCACGGCCATTTCCAAGGCAAAGACATTCGCGGTCCCTAGCGGCAAAAGCCCGAGCAAAGCTGAAGTCCCTTCCAGACCCGCCGCCACTTCGGCAATGGTGCCGTCACCACCGGCGGCGACCACTATCCGGTCCTTATGCGCGGCCAAGCGGGCAAGTCTTTCGGCGTCACCCGGCGCGCTTGTTTCCAGCATTTCGAATTTCACACCAAGCCCAAACAGCACATCCAAGGCGGCATAGAGTCGTGGGGGGGGGGGGGGGGGGGGGGGGGGGGGGGGGGGGGGGAGGGGATTGGGGTTGGGGCTACTGACAAAAAAACAAAAAAA
>JBIKWX010000231.1:0-6055 GCA_044356095.1 Roseomonas sp. | reverse complement strand
GCCCGCTGCTGGGTTGAAAATGATGCATAGATTCGGCGCCATGAATCACAATTAAATCACACAAACATTTCAAATGCGTGATGGTCGCAAGAATGTCATATGACACTTCATCGCGCTCAAGAAATGTCATCTAAGGTTCATCCCGTGATTCCAATAATTTGGCTAGCCGACCTTCAGGAGAAACGCGAAGTCCTGATACCGATTCGTTGCGGTGCGGGATATCGCTACAGGAGCGCAGCCATGCCCCTCGCTTCAACGCCGCAGTCCTTCCGGACGATATTTCTGTCGGACATCCATCTTGGCCTGCGCAGCTGTCGCAGTGACTCGCTCGTGGATTTCCTACAGCAGGTGCAATGCGAAAAGCTCTATCTGGTAGGTGACATCATTGACGGGTGGCGGCTACGCCGGTCCTGGTATTGGGATTCCTATCATGATGAGGTCATTCGCCTGATCCTGCGCATGGCGCGCCATGGCACTGAGGTCATCTACATCCCAGGCAATCACGATGAGCTTTTCCGCGATTGGCTTGGGCTGGAAGTGGCGGGCGTAAAGCTCGCCAGAGAGGCAGAACATACCGCCGCCGATGGGCGCCGCTTTCTTGTCATTCATGGCGATGAGTTTGATGGCGTGATCCGCTATGCGAAGTTCCTCGCCCATTTGGGCGATTGGGCCTATGATTTAGCGCTTTTGGTGAACCGGTGGTTCAATTTCCTCCGACGTCGGTTGGGCTATCCCTATTGGTCGCTCTCACAATGGTTGAAACGGCAGGTCAAGGAAGCGGTCAAGGCGATTGATCGGTTTGAGACAGCGCTCGCCCATGAAGCGCAATCACGCGGGATGGATGGGGTCATTTGCGGCCATATCCACCACGCGGAAATGCGCATGATCCACGGCATTCTCTATATGAATGATGGTGATTGGGTGGAAAGCTGTACGGCGCTGGTCGAACACCAGGATGGGCGCTTTGAATTGCTGGACTGGTCGCGCCGAGTGGCAGCCATGAACCGAAAGCCTCTACCGGCACCGGCACCCGATCTCGTCAACCAAATCCTGCCAGGCTTGCGTTGAACCCATGCGCATTCTGATTGTCAGCGATGCCTGGTTGCCCCAGGTCAATGGCGTGGTGCGTACCCTTTCCGTGGTGGCCGATAAGCTGACCGCCATGGGCGATACGGTGGAAGTGATCGGGCCGGATCGCTTCAGGAATCTACCCATGCCTGGCTATGCGGAAATCCGCTTGGCCATCGCGCCCAAGCGAAGGCTTGCACAGCTAGTGGCCGATTTCGCGCCAGAGATTATCCATATCGCAACCGAAGGCCCGCTTGGCTGGGCCATGCGCGGAATTTGCCGCCGCAACAAATGGCCCTTCACGACGGCCTTCCACACGCGGTTTCCGGAATACCTCGAAGCACGCACCCGCATTCCCGCCGATTGGTCCTGGCGCGTGATGCGGCGCTTTCACGAAGCGGGTGACGGTACCTTTGCGGCCACCGCCTCGCTCAGGGAAGAACTTGCGAAGCGAGGCTTCACGAAAATCCGTGCCTGGACGCGCGGCGTTGATCTGGAAAAATTCAATCCGGCATCACGCGATGAATGGCCTGGCTTGCCGCGCCCTTTGTTCCTTTATGCTGGCCGGGTGGCGATTGAAAAGAATATCGAAGCCTTTCTGGCGCTTGATCTGCCGGGCAGCAAGGTTGTTGTTGGCGATGGTCCCGCATTGCCCGCCCTGCGACAGAAATTCCCCGAGGTCACCTTTACCGGCTACCGCGAAAATGGCGCGCTGGCGCGATCCTATGCGGGGGCGGATGTCTTCGTCTTCCCCTCCCGCACCGATACCTTCGGGCTGGTGCTGCTTGAGGCCCTCGCAGCGGGAACACCTGTCGCCGCCTTTCCGGTCACAGGCCCGATTGACGTTATCACCGATGAAAAGGTCGGCGCCTTGGACGAGGATCTTCGCGCTGCCTGCCTCAGGGCGCTCGATTGCGACCGCAGTATGGCCCGTCGCCATGCGGAAGCCTGGTCATGGGATGCCTGCGTGGCGCAATTCAGGGCGGCCCTGGTGCCGATCAAGTAGGGGCGTTGCTGTCATTATTCTTTCATCGCTTCGTCACGCATCCATCATGCGGGTGAGTCAAACGTCAATCCCCATCTAGCGGAGATCCCCCCATGCTTTCCCGTCGCGCAACCTTGGTTCTTCCCGGCTTGGCTCTGCTGGCTGCAAAGGCACATGCGCAAGCCGATTGGCGTCAGCAAATTCCCGAAGTGCGCTATGGCATGATCTCGGTCGAGAATGAGCGTGATGCGATTGCGCGCCTGCAGGGTCTGCAAGCCTTCATGGCGCGCGAGCTCCGCACACCCTTCCGGGTCTTTCGCGGGTCTGACTATGCTGCCGTGGTTGAGGCATTGCGAGCGGGTCATTCCGAACTCGCCTATCTTGGTCCGGCCTCCTATGGCTTGGCGCGCCGCGTGATGGGTGAGCGTATCGCCCCGATTTTCCGCTTCATCGATAATGAAGGCATGGAGGGATATCACAGTGCCATGATCGTGAAGGCGGATAGCCCGATCCGCCAATTGGAAGACATGCGCGGCAAGACGCTGGGCTTCAGTGATCCCAATAGCACATCGGGCTTTCAGGTACCGGGCTGGTTCCTGCGCCGTCAGGGCATGGACCCGGCCAGCTTCTTCTCCAAGACCGGCTTTACGGGCAGCCATGAACAGGGCGTCATGGCCGTGATCAATGGCACTTTCGATGCGGCTGTATTGGCCTATTCCAATGAACGTCGAAATACTTTCCAGCGCATGGTCGAAAAGGGCATGATCCCTGATGGCGCGGTAAGGGTCATCTGGCGGTCGCCGATCATTCCCAATGCGCCGATTGTCATGCGCATGGATTTGCCTGAAACCTTCCGGCGTGAGGTGATCGCCGCCTTCGCGGCCCTGCCCGAACGGGACCCGCAGGCCTTCCGCGAGATGTCTTCCGGCGCACGCGGCCTGGCGCCAGCGAAGCATGAGGATTACCTCGATATCATGGCGATACTTGAAGAAAATGCCGCACGCCGCCGGGAAAGGCGTTCCTGATTTCTTCCCCAGTCATCATCGCGGCGGAAGGCCGCTGGCGCGCAGCACGGGCTATCCGCCAGCGTAATTGGTTTCTTGGGGCGATCCTCCTCGGCCTCGCGGTCACGCTCTCCGCCTGGCTGGGTGAGGTCAGCCTCCCGCGCCTGCTGCGTGGGCTGCCACTCGCGGGTGACTATATCGCGGGCACGATACCACGCCTGCGGTTGGACCATTTTTTTGCTGACCTCGCCTATTGGATGTGGGGCTTCACGGATTGGGTGCTGCTGCTCGCGGATACGCTGCTGATTGCCTATGTCGGTACGGTATTGGGTGGGGTTGTTGCGCTGCTGCTTTCCTTTCCCGCCGCCGCAACCCTGGCGCCGCCCTGGGTCGTTTCCATCATTCGCCGTGTGCTGGAATTCATGCGTACGGTGCCGACCTTGGTGCTGGCCTTGATCTTCGTCTATGCCTTCGGCCTTGGCGCCTTTGCCGGCATGCTTGCCATTGCTGTGCATACGGCCGGGGCGCTCGGGAAGCTTTTTGCCGAAGAACATGAAAACGCTTCCCTGGCGCAGATGGAAGCGGTGCGCGCGGCAGGCGGTTCATGGCCAGCGCAAATGCGCTTTGGTATCTTCCCGCAATCCCTGCCGGGCGTATTGAGCTACGGGCTGCTGCGCTTCGAAATCAATGTCCGTGAAGCGAGTGTGCTGGGGATCGTCGGCGCGGGTGGCATTGGGGAAGAACTCTACCTCGCGGTGCGGCAGTTTGAATATCAGGATATTTCCGCGATCCTTGTGCTGATCCTGGCGACGGTGGCGGCGATAGATTTGCTTTGCGGGCGGCTGCGGCGCCGCGTTTTAGGTAGGGCGGTGTGATGAAGTCCCGCCTTGCGACTCCGCTTGTCTTCGGCTTCCTACTGCTTCTGCTGATTGGCGGTCTGTGGCGCATGGATGCCTCACCCGAGCGGATCTTCAATGGCCTCACGAAGCTTGGCTGGCTGGTCGCGCTGATGTGGCCACCCTCTGCCGGAGGCGTGCTGCCGGAACTTTTGATGAGTTTGCTCGAAAGCCTTGCCATGGCATTCCTCGGCACCATGCTTGCTGTGGTGGTGGCGCTGCCGCTCGCCCTGCTCGGGGCGGGGAACGTCATTGGCAATGTATTGCTGCGATTTTCCGTGCGCCGTCTGTATGATGGGTTGCGCGGCATAGATACGCTGATCTGGGCACTAATTTTTGTGGCGGCTGTGGGCATGGGGCCATTTGCGGGCATTCTTGCCTTGGCCGTACCCGACATTGGTACATTATCAAAACTGTTCAGTGAAGCGCTTGAATCCGCGGATCGGCGGCAAGTGGAAGCGGTGCGTGCCGCAGGGGCCAATCGCGTATTGGCGGTGCGGCTAGGCTTGATCCCGCAAGTGGCGCCAGTGATGCTTTCCCAAATACTTTACACGCTTGAATCCAATGCGCGGTCTTCGACGGTGCTTGGCATTGTTGGCGCGGGCGGGATTGGCCTCGCGCTGGCGGATCGCATTCGGATCAATAATTGGGATGAGGTGGCCTTTATTGTGCTACTTATTCTGGCCATGGTGGCGGCGATTGATTTCGTCAGCCGCAGGCTACGCCTGAAAATTATTCGTGCATCCTGATCGCCGCATCAGCGCCGCCAGGCTGAGGTGAAGCGGGCAAACACCCTACCTGCAACAATCTCCGAGAGCTTTGCGGTCAGCGATATCGCCAGAATAACACAAGCCATCGCCGCCGCGGCGCTCGCCTGACCGGCTTCATCCATATGCACAACAGCGACTGAGGCAGGCTTGGTGTCCGGGCCATAGAGGAAGATCACGGCGCTTACGGTCGTCATGGCGCTGACGAAAAGGAAGACCAGGATTTCAAAAATGGCGGGCAGGCAGATCGGCAAGGTTACGCGGCCAAAGGTGCGCCAGATCGGCACATGCAGGCTGGCGCTGGCGGCTTCGAATTCCGGATCAAGCTGCCTGATCGCCGTCACCGCAGTCAAATGCCCCACCGTATAAAAATGCACGATGGAATTGAGCACAAGGATCGCAAGCGTCCCGTAAATGATCCCAAGCGGATTGGCCGGGTGATTGAAGAAAATGATATAGGCAAGGCCAAGCACCAGCCCCGGTACGGCGAGGGGCACGGTGGTGAGAAACCGCAGCGGCCCGGCCAGGAAGCTGCGCGCAGGGCCGCGTTCCAGACTATAGGCAATCACGAAAATCAGCGCTGCGCCGATAAAGGCTGTGATCAGGCTGAGCTTCACGGAAAGCCAAACGGATTGCCAACCAGCCGTATCAAAACGCGTGAAGTCATAATTATCCAGTGTGAGTGACAGGTTATAGGGCCAGAACCGGATGAAGGACCCCCAGACCGAGACAGCAACAATCACCAGCAGGGCGCTGGCCACCAGCAGGCAGATCAACAAGGCCGGGATGTCGCGCCCGCGGCGTGGCTTTGGGCGATAGGCGACGGCGCGGCCAGACATGGTGGCGCTTCTTTTGCCATGCGCCCAGCGATCCAGCAGAAAGGCAAGAATGGCCGGCATCAACAGCACCAAGCCAACCACCGCGCCCATATTCAAATCCTGCCGGCCCACCACCTGCTTATAGACATCAGTGGCAAGCACATTGAACTGCCCGCCGATCACCTTGGGAATGCCGAAATCCGTCACCACCAGCGTGAAAACCACAACGCTTGCCGAAACAAGGCCATACATGGCGCCTGGCAGTGTCACGGTCATGAAGATACGAAAGCGGGAGGCTTTCAGCGCCTCGGCCGCTTCATATAAACGACCATCGGCGGTGGAGAGCGCGACAGAGAGAATAATGGCTGCCGCAGGGAAGCAATAGAAAACCTGCGCGCCGATAATGCCCCAGGGCCCGTAAATACTGCCGCCGCCCATCAATCCGCGCAGCATGCCCTGATTGCCAAACAGATAGATCAGCGACAAGGCAGGCAGCAGCGATGGCGCCAGGATCGGC
>JBIKWX010000096.1:0-11741 GCA_044356095.1 Roseomonas sp. | reverse complement strand
TCTTGCGCACGGTCAGGCCAAGGCGCTGCACTTCCTGCGGCAATTGCGCCAGCGCCAATTGCGCGCGGTTATTCACATTGGTGGTGTTCTGATCCGGGTCCGTTCCCACGCGGAAGGAAACATTCAGCGAATAGGAACCATCATTGCCGCTGGTGGATTGCATATAAATCATGCCATCCACGCCATTGATCTGGCTTTCCAAGGGCTGCGCCACGGTTGCTTCCACCACTTCGGCCGAAGCGCCGGGGAAATTGGCGGTCACCTGAACCTGCGGCGGCACAATATCGGGAAATTGCGCCACCGGAATGCGGAGCAGCGAAATCAAGCCGGCAATCGTCGTCAGGATCGCGATGACAATGGCGAAGCGCGGGCGATCAACGAATAATTTTGAGATCATGGCGCGTCAGCCCCGCCTTGGCGCTGTGCCAGGCATCGCGCCACTTGGCGTGGTCGGTGCTGGCTGAGGTGCAACCGTCGCGCCGGGGCGGGCACGCTGCGCGCCTTCCGTGATCACCAATTGGCCAATCTCAAGCCCTTCGGTCACTACAAGCTGGCCACCCAAGCCGCGCGTGGTCTTCACGCGCTTGACCTCTACCTTATTCTCGGCACCCACAATCAGCACGAAGTTGCCGGCCTGATCTATCTGCAAGGCGGATTGTGGAATGACGATGGCTTGTTCCGGATCACCCGTTTCCACCACTACTGTCACTGCCTGCCCATCCACCAGATATTTTTGCGGATTGGGGATCATTGCCTGCACCAGCACGGAATCGGTCGCGCGATTGGTGGTGACATCAATGAAGTCAAAACGGCCGGTGCTATCCAGCATGGACCCATCTGGCAGGCGCACGCTTACCTTGATGCGATCAGAGGCTCCGGCACCGCCTTCACGGCGGAATTGCAGCAATTGCCGTTGCGTGACCGGGAAGCTGATGCGGATAGGGTCGTCACGCACAATCGTGACCAGCGTGCCCGTGCTTGGGCTCACGACATTGCCGGGGCTGAGTGGCGAACGCCCCGCGCGGCCATCAAAGGGGGCGCGGATTTCAGTGTAGTCGTAATTGATTTGCGCCTGCTGCAATTGCGCTTCTGCGGCAGCGACCTTGGCCTTGGATTCCGCTTCGGCCGTGATCCGGTCATCCAGGGTTGCTTGCGGGATGGCATTGGTTTTCACCAATTCGCGCCCGCGTGCGACCTGGGTGGTGGCATTGGCCAGATCAGCACGCGCGCTATCCACTTGCGCGCGGCGGAGTGCGACTTCGGCCGCGAAGGGTGGCTGTTCCAGGGTGAACAGCAATTGCCCGGCCTTCACCGCATCGCCTTCATTGAAGTGCCGCGTCTGCAAAAAGCCGGTGACGCGCGCGACGACATCAACCCGGTCAATCGCTTCGACGCGGCCGATGAAATCTGCGCCCCGGCTGATGGCTTGGCGTTCGACGCGGCTCACAAAAACCGCAGCCGGTGGGGCGGCGGCTTGCTGGCGGGCGGGGGCGGTTTCTTCCTTGCAACCTGCCAGCATCAGGGTAGGCAGGGCCAAGGCCAGCACCACCGGTAGCGCCAGGCGCGCCCCGCCCTTCTGGTCATGCAAAGCCATGGTGGTCATTCTCCCTCAACAACACGCGCGGAAAGGCCGCTCGATAAAACTTACCCGAAGGCTAACAGGCTTGCGCGGGCATGGGTAGCGCTATGCTGGCGCCGTTTCCCAGTACCTCAAACCGGGCTAGAGGAGGCGCGATGACGCCCGAAGCCCATCCTCGATGCTCAAGCGGCTGATCCGCCATCCTGCCGCCCAGGCGCTGCTGGCGTGGCTCGTTGGGCTTTATCTGCGGCTGATCTGGGCCACCACGCGCTGGCAGCTTGAAGGCGCCGAATACGCCAAGTTGAACCCTGGGCAGCCGTTGATCCTTGCCTTTTGGCATGAATGCCTGCCGCTGGCTGCGCAGGGCTGGCGGCTGATGGGTGAGCATATCCCGGCTGTTTCGGGGCTGCGGGCGCAGGCGCTGATTTCGCGCCACCGGGATGGCCGGCTGATTGCTCGGGCCGTGGCGCCTTTTGATGTGGAGGTGGTGCATGCCTCATCTTCGAAGGGCGGGGCGGCGGGGCTGCGGCAGCTTTTGCGCGTGCTGGAAGGCGGTGGTGTCGCGGTGATCACACCCGATGGCCCGCGTGGCCCGGCGAGGGAAGCCGCGCCTGGTATTGCGCAGCTTGCCGCCTTGGCGGGGCTGCCGGTGCTGGCCTGCGGGGCGGCATCTTCGCGTATGCGCCGCGCCCGATCCTGGGACCGGATGCGCTTTCCGCTGCCTTTCGCCCGCGCCGTGGTGGTGATTGAAGCGCCCATTACCGTGCCGCGTGATGACCCGGCCAGCGCCTTGCCGGCGATTGCGGCAGCGCTCAACCGCGCGACGGAACGTGCCGATCAGGCGGTGAAGCGATGACACCGCCGGGCCTTTCAGCGCGCATATTGGGCGGCGCCTGGGCGCTGATCGCGAGCCTGCTCGCGCCGCTTTTGCCGCTTTACCTCCGCCGCCGTATCGCCAAGGGCAAGGAAATCGCCGAGCGTCTGCCCGAACGCCAGGGCCATGGCGCGGCGCGCCCACCGGGCCGGCTGGTCTGGTGCCACGCCGCCAGCAATGGGGAGACATTGTCCCTGCTGCCCTTGCTCGAAGCCTTGGCGAAGCAGGACCCGGCGCTGTCCTTCCTGGTTACCACCGGTACGGTCACTTCCGCGCGCTTGCTGGAACAAAGGCTTTCACCGGAACTGGCGCCGCGCACGCAGCATCGCTTCCTGCCCTTGGATGTGCCGCGCTGGGTGGCGCGGTTTCTGGCCGGCTGGCGGCCTGATCTGGCCGTGATCGTGGAATCCGAACTCTGGCCCAATATGCTGGCGGCGGCCGAGGCAGAGCGCGTCCCGATGGCGCTGATCAATGCGCGCATGTCTGCGCGCTCGGCCAAAGCCTGGGGCTGGGCGCCGGGTTTTGCGCGGGGCTTGCTCGGGCGTTTCGGGTTGATCCTGGCGCAGACGGAAGCCGATGCCGCCCGCTTTTGGGCGCTGGCCGGGCGGGAGGTGCCCTGCTGGGGGAACCTGAAATACGCCGCGCCGCCCTTGCCGTCTGATGCTGCCGAATTGGCACGGCTGAATGCAGCCTGGGCAGGGCGGCCGGTCTGGCTCGCGGCCAGCACCCATCCGGGGGAGGATGAAATCATCCTAAGCGCGCATCGGCTGCTCGCTCCGGCGCATCCCGGTCTGCTCACGGTCATCGTGCCGCGCCATCCGCCGCGCGGGCCGGATATTGCGGGTTTGGCCGGGGATTTGCCGGTGGCGCGGCGCGGCGCAGGGCAGGAAGCCGGGGCAGGGGTGGCAGTTTATGTTGCCGATACGCTCGGCGAATTGGGGCTATTCTATCGTCTGGCGCGGGTTGCGCTGATTGGCGGGTCCTTGGTGCCGCATGGCGGGCAGAACCCGCTCGAAGCCGCGCGGCTGGGCTGCCCCATCATCACCGGCCCGCATCACTTCAATTTCAGCGAAATCATCGCGCGGCTGAGCGCTGCCCATGGTTTGATTGAAACACCCGATGGGCCGGGGGCGGCAGAGGCGCTCGCCGCCCATGTCGCGCGCTTCTTGGCCGATCCTGCCACCGGGCAGGCCATGGCGAGGGCGGCGGCGGCGCTCGCCCAGGGGCAGGCGGACCTGCCGGGGCGCATCGCAACAAGCCTGTTGCCCTTGATCCGCCCGGCGCGGTAGCATCCCCCGTCCGGGAAGGACCGAACCCAAGAGGATTTGCTCAGGCCCCTACCGCAAAGACGGCGAAGCCGCGCGGATCAGGAAGCCACAGGAGAAGTGAACCCAGCCGCGCGCGCCGCTTGAGCGATGCCGGCATTGCGGAAGGTTTGAACGGTTTCAACGGATGCGAGCGCCTGAATTCTGGACCGGTAAGCCTGGTGTGGCGGCAGCCCTGCTTTCGCCCATTGCGGCGCTTTACGCAGCGACCACCGCGCGGCGCATGACGCGCCATGGGCAGAAGCTTGCCCTGCCCGTGATCTGCTGCGGCAATGCGACGGCAGGTGGCGCCGGCAAAACCACCGTGGCACTTGATCTGGGCGAAAGGCTTCGCGCGCGCGGCCTGGCGCCGCATTTTCTGCTGCGAGGCTATGGCGGCAAGCTGAAAGGCCCGGCCCGCGTTGACCCCGCCGCCCATGACAGCCGCGCCGTGGGGGATGAGGCGCTGCTGTTGGCCGCCATTGCACCGACCTGGGTTTCGGCGGATCGCGCGGCGGGTGGCGCGGCGGCGGAAGGGGCGGGCGCGCAGGCGATCATCATGGATGATGGGCTGCAGAACCCGACCCTCGAAAAATCGCTCTCGCTGCTGATCATTGATGGGTCATACGGGTTTGGTAATGGCCGGGTGATCCCATCCGGGCCGCTGCGCGAACCTGTCGCCGCTGCCGCTGCGCGCTGCCAGGCCGCCGTGCTGATCGGGGATGATGAGACCGGCGCACTGGCGCATTTGCCGCCCGGATTGCCGGTGCTGCGCGCCCGGCTGGTGCCGGGCCCGGAAGCGGCGGCTCTGGCCGGCAAGCCGGTTGTCGCGTTTTGCGGCATCGCCAATCCGCGCAAATTCTTCACAACCTTGCAGGAAGCCGGCGCCGTACTGGCCGCGCGCCATCCCTTCGCGGATCACTACCCCTTCGACGACCAGGAAATCCGCGACATCCTGACCGAGGCGGAAAAGCTCCGTGCAACCCCGGTGACCACGCGCAAGGATATTGTGCGCATACCCCCAGCGCTGCGGGCGGGCATTCAGGTGGTGAGCATCGCGCTGGCCTGGGACGACCCGGCGGAGATCGAGGCATTGCTGGATAGGGCTATACCAGAAAAAACTTGACAAACCGTCCGGACGGTATAGTTAAGGGGGATGGATGGAACCACCCCCGACGCGCCAACGCGCATCCTGGATGCGGCTGAAAACCTGATCATCGCCCGCGGCGTCGGCGCGATGACGCTCGAAGCTGTCGCGCGCGAAGCCGGCGTGTCCAAGGGCGGTTTGCTCTATCACTTCGCCTCCAAGGAGGCGCTGTTGGAAGCGCTGCTCGGCCGGCTTGCTGGCTTCATCGCCCAGGAATTCGCGGCCTGCGTCGCCACCCAGCCGGAAGGGCCGGGGCGGGTGGCGCGGTCCATGCTGGAATGGGGTTTTGGCGAGGGCGAGATGGCCTGCAATGAACGCCATCAACGCGCTGGCGCCGTGTTTCTGGCGGCCTTTCATCATGACCCAGCGCTTTTGGCGCCGATGCGCGCCGTGATTGCGGAAATGCGCGCGGCTGTCGCCGCTGATGGCCTGCCGCCCGGCCATGGCGCGGCCATCATGGCGGCGGGCGATGGGCTGTTCATGGCGCGGCTATTCAGCCTCTACACGCCTAGTTCTGAAGAATTGGCGGAAATGCGCGCAGCACTTTCTGGGCTTTTGGGGGTGCGGCCATGACACGGCGCAGCAAGATCATCGCAGGGCTTTTGTTGCTGGCGATTGGTGGCGCCGGTTTTTGGCAATTGCGCGCAAGCCCGCCGCCGCCCGCACCTGCGGCACCCACGGCCACCGGCCCGATTGGTGTTGGCGCCTTGGGGCGCGTTGAACCTGCGTCGCGCATTCGCCGCCTCAATCAACCAGGCGGCATGGCAGTGACGCGGCTTGATCGCCTGCTGGTTGCTGAAGGCGCTGAGGTGGCGGTCGGCCAATTGCTCGCGGAATTTGCTGATGCCGCCATGAAGGATGCCGCCGCCGCCCAAGCCGAAGCCGCCTTGGCCGAGGCCGAGGCGCAGCTCGCGCGGCTGCGCGCCGCTGGGCGGCCCTCAGAGATCGAGGCACAGCGCGCGCGCATTGAAGCCATCACCGCGCAGGAAGAAATTGCGCTGCGTGATGCCGAGCGCGCCGAGCGTCTGGTGCCGACCGGCGCGGGCGCCATCGCCACCGCGGATCGCAGCCGCGCCATTGCAACGCGCCTGGCGGCTGAAAAGCGCGAAGCCATGGCGGCCTTGGATACGCTGCTATCCTCGCGGCCCGAGGATATTGCGCTGGCTGAAGCGCGCGTCGCCGGTGCGCGGGCGGCAGCGGCCAAGGCGCGGGTGGATGCGGAATTGGCCCGGGTGCGTGCGCCGATTGCGGGCACGGTGCTCCGGGTATTCGTGCGCCCCGGTGATCAGGTGGGCGCGGATGGCGTCTTGGAAATCGCTGATTTGTCCAGGCTTGAAATCGTGGCCGATGTCTATGAAACCGATTTGCCGCGCGTGCGCCTTGGCGCCCCGGCCGAGATCGTGGTGCCCGGCGAAGCGCAGCGTTTCGCCGCGCGGGTGAGCGAAATCGGCTGGACCGTGCGGCGCCAAACCCAGGCCAGCAATGACCCCGTGGCGGCGGTGGATGCGCGCACCGTCGAAGTACGCTTGACGCTGGATGACGCCGGCGCGGCCGCCTTGCGTCGGCGGTCCAATATGCAGGTGCAGGTGGCAATCCGGCCGTGAATGCGCTGACCGAAAATCTGCCCGCGCCGCCGGTGGCGTCCGCGCCCGCGCCGATCAGCAAAGGGCGGCTTTCGCCCTTTGATTGGTTCTTCCTGCCCGCGCGGCTGGCAGCGCGACAGCTTTTCTTTGAACGCGCGCGGCTGTTTTCCGCCATTGCAGGCGTGATGTTCGCGGCCGTTCTGGTCTTCATGCAGCTTGGCTTTCGCGCCGCCTTGTTTGACAGCGCGACCCGGCTTTACGCCGCCATGGAAGCGGAATTATTCCTGATGAATCCGCTGACCATGGCAAGTTTTCGGCCAGAGACCATGCCGCGCATCCGCGCCCATCAGGCGCTTGCTCTCCCGGAAGTGGCGCAGGCTGTGCCCGTATATCTGACGCAAGCGGCCTGGCGCAGCCCGGAAACCGGCGCCAAGCGCGCCATTCAATTGATTGGCTTTGATGTTGAAGCGGGTGCGATGCGCTTTCCGGGCCTGGACAAGATATCGGACGCACTGCGGCAAGTGGATGCGGTGGGTTTCGATGTGCGTTCCCGCCCGGAATTTGGTGATATTGCGAAGAAACTCGCTGAAGGTGGTCCGTTTGAGGTGCAGATCGGCAATCGCATGATGCGCCTTGTGGGCCTTGTGGAAATTGGCCCTTCCTTCGGTGCCGATGGCAATCTGGTGATGAGTGAGGTGAATTTTCGCCGCGTGGTGCGCGGGCGCGATCCCGCCAATGTGGATCTGATTGCCATTCGCCTGATGCCCGGTGCCGATATTCAGGCCGCCAAGGAAAGGCTGAAGGCGTTATTGCCCGGTGATGTCATGGTGCTGACGCAAAGCGAATTGGTGGCACACGAACGCCATTACTGGGAAACCGCGACGGCGATTGGTTTCATTTTCGGATTTGGCAGCATCATGGGCCTGATTGTCGGCATGGTGATTGTCTATCAGATCCTGTTCAGCGATATCGCCAATCACTTGCGCGAATATGCGACGCTGAAGGCGATTGGCTATTCCAATTTCTATCTGGCGCGGGTTGTCATGGCATCCGCCCTTATCCTGGCAGCGCTTGGGTTTTTGCCGGGATTTTTCGCATCGCTTTGGATGTATGAATTCGTCGGCGCCGCCACCTTCCTGCCGCTTGGCATGACCTGGGATCGCACCATCACCGTATTCCTGATGATCTTTGGCATGTGCGCGCTGGCAGGTTTGCTTGCGATGCGCAAGCTCCGCGATGCCAATCCAGCCGATATGTTTTCCTGATGCAGGCAGAACCCATTCGGATTGAGGCGTTGAACTACGCCTATGGCGAGGGTGAATTGCGCCGCCCCGTGCTGCGCGATGTTGCCTTGCAGGTAGCAGTGGGGGAGGTGCTTTTGCTCACTGGCCCATCCGGTTCCGGCAAGACCACCTTGCTGACCCTGATCGGCGCTTTGCGTGCGCTACAGGAGGGTTCCTGCACCGTGCTGGGGCAGGAATTATTGGGTGCGTCAGAACGCGCGCGGGTTTCGCTCCGCCAACGTATCGGCTTCATTTTCCAGAACCATAATCTGCTCGGCGCGCTGACCGCGCGGCAGAATGTGGCGATGGCCTTGGAAGTGGCGCCGCGGCTTTCAGAAGCCAAACGTCTGACGCGCGCCGGTGAGATGCTGGCGGCGGTCGGTTTGGCCGAACATGCGGACCGCCTGCCATCCAAGCTTTCCGGCGGGCAGCGCCAACGCGTGGCCATTGCGCGCGCGCTGGCCGGTGATCCCGGCCTTGTTCTGGCGGATGAACCAACTGCCGCGCTCGATAAGGTCTCGGGCGCTGAGGTTGCGCATCTGCTGCGTGATTTGGCGAAATCCCGAGGTGTGCCGATTCTGATGGTGACGCATGATCCGCGCATTCTGGATATCGCGGACCGTGTCGTGACCATGGAGGACGGGCGCATTGTGGAGAAATCGTAATCTTGTCCCGCGTCACATAGTTTTGATTGACACGGCCCGGATGGGGCGGTGAATTGGCGCCTCTTCAACAGGAAAGAAGAGGCCCCCATGCGTAAATTCGGCTTGAAAGCCGCCCTCGCTGCGCTTTTCGCAACCTTCGCTGCGCCAAGCTTCGCGCAACCTTCTGCCAGCCCAACGCTGGATGCCATCAAGGCGCGCGGCAATTTGAATTGCGGCATTGGCACCGGCGTTGCCGGGTTTGCTCTGCCCGATAGCCGGGGCATTTGGCAGGGGCTGGATGCTGATCTTTGCCGTGGCCTGGCGGTCGCTATTTTCAATGATCCGTCAAAGGTGCGTTTCGTGCCGCTGTCATCCTCCACCCGCTTCACCGCGCTTGGATCGGGGGAAGTGGATGTGCTGTTCCGCACCTCCACCCAGACCATGCTGCGTGACACCACGCTTGGCCTGCGCCATGCCACGACCTATTTTTATGATGGTCACGGCTTCATGGTGAAGGCAGATGCGGGTGTGCAGAAAGTGGCCGAAATGCGCGGCGCCACGATTTGCCTGATCCAAGGCACAACGAATGAACAGGTGACAGCGGATTACTTCCGCAGCATCAATACGCCCTTCCAGGCGGTGGTGTTTGAACGAACGGACCAGGCGGTAGCCGCACTACAGGCCGGGCGTTGCGACAGCTTCGGCACCGATGCCTCCCAGCGTGCTGGCGTGCGGTCTTCGATGCCGCGCCCCGCCGATTGGACCATCCTGCCGGAGCGTTTTTCCAAGGAACCTTATGGCGCCTATATCCGCCGCGGTGATGATCAATGGTTCGATGTCGTGCGCTGGTACACCTATGCCATCATTGAAGCGGAAGAACAGGGCGTGACGCAGGCCAATGCTGAACAGCAGCGCCGCACCAGCACCAACCCGAATACGCGCCGCTTGCTGGGTGTGACGCCGGAACTTGGCCAATCGCTGAAGCTTGACCCCGCCTGGGCCTACAACGTGGTGCGCGCCATCGGCAATTATGGGGAGCTTTATGAACGCACCATGGGCGACAAGAGCCAGGTGCAATTGCCGCGCGGCCCGAACCATCTTTGGACCACGCCGGGCGGCTTGATGTACGCGCTGCCAATGCGCTGAACTACAGCGGTTTGATTATGTGGGGGGCCTTGTGGCCCCCCTTTTCATTTCAGTCGTCCGAACGGCTCGGCGTGCCGGCCAGCACACCGCCATCAATCACAATCGTCTGCCCGGTCATGAAGGACCCGGCGGCGGAGCCCAAAAACACCGCCGCCCCCGCGATTTCATCGGGCTCCCCAATGCGCTTGAGTGGCGTGTCCTTGGTGCGCTTGGCGTAAATGCCGGGGTCTTCCCATAGCGCGCGGGCGAAATCTGTCCGCACCAGGCCGGGCGCGATGGCATTGGCGCGTACGTTCTTGGGGCCCCATTCCACCGCCAGATTGCGCACCAATTGCATATCGGCCGCCTTGGAAATGGCATAGGCGCCCAGCACCGGGGAACCGCGGAAGCCGCCAATGGAGGAGATGATGATGATCGAACCGCCACCGCGTTCCGCCATGCCCGGCGCGGTCATATGCGAAAGCCACAGGTTGGATTTGATATTGGATGCCATGATCTTATCAAAAATCTCATCCGGCATGGTCATGGCAGGGCCGAAATGCGGGTTGATCGCCGCATTGCAGACCATGATATCCACCTGGCCCCAGGTAGCGATGGTTTGGTCTATCAGCGCCTGACATTCATTCTTGCGCCCGATATTGCAGGCAATGGCCATGGCTTCCCCGCCCTTGGCCTTGATGGCGTCCACAACCTCCTGGCAGGCATCGAGCTTGCGGGAGGATACGACGACCTTGGCGCCTTGTTCGGCCATTCTTTCGCAAATTGCCCGGCCAATGCCGCGGCTGCCGCCGGTTACCACGGCCACCTTGCCGGTCAGATCGAATAGGGACATGGCGCTTCCTCCTGTACCTGTGAGCCTGGAGCATTTTCAAGCCAAGTGGCATCACTTGGCGACTCGGAAAATGCGACCAAACACTGTTTTAACGCATGTCAGCCACGCCTTCGCGTGGTGGACATGCGGTAAGGCAGCATGGCGCGCGCTTTCTCGCAACCGGGTGCTTGCCCTTAGGCGCAGAGTGCCGGAGACTACCCGCCAAAGGGGTCGCCAGACCCCGCCTGGATGAGGGAGAGATGCTTTGGCTGAGAATCAATTCGTGCAGCATGTGGCGATGGGGGAGGTGCATGTGCTGCGCCTTGCCAATCCGCCGGTGAATACGCTGCGCACCGAAATCCGCGCCGGGCTTTATGATGGCATGAAGGCGGCGCGCGCTGCCGGCGCCAAGGCCGTGGTGATTATCGGCACCGGGCGCATGTTCTGCGCGGGCGCGGAGATGACCGAATTCGGCAAGCCGCGTGTGCCCCCATCGCTCACCGAAGTGTTTGAGCAGTTTGAAAGCTTCCCCGGCCTTACGGTGGCGGCCATTCATGGCTCGGCGCTTGGGGGTGGTTTGGAAGTGGCGCTCGCCTGCCATGCGCGTGTCGCGCTGGCGGATGCGAATCTGGGCCTGCCTGAAGTGAAGCGTGGCTTTGTGCCGGGGGCGGGCGGCACGCAGCGTCTGCCGCGCCTGATCGGCCCGGAAGCGGCGCTGAAAATCATCGTACCCGGAGACCCGGTGAAGGCGACCGAAGCGCTGAAGCTTGGCTTTGTGGATGCGATCATTGATGGCGATCTGGAAGCCGGCGCCATCGCCTTCGCGCGCGCCAATCTCGGCCGGAATTTCACCCTGGCGCGCAATCGCACGGACAAGATCGCGGGCCAGGATATGGCAGCTTTTGATGCGGCCGCTGCGGCTTTGCTGAAGCGCGCGCGGGGGCAGGAAAGCCCGAAGGGTTGTGTGGAAGCGGTGCGCGCTTCCTTCACGCTGCCGTTTGAAGAAGGCTTGCAGAAGGAACGCGATCTATTCGCGACGCTGGTGGCGGGCGAACAATCCAAGGCGCTGCGGCATATCTTCTTTGGCGAACGCGAAGCGCAGCGCGTGCCGGGCCTGCCTGCTGATACGCAGGTGCTGCCGGTTGGCAAGCTTGTCGTGATTGGTGGCGGCACCATGGGTGGCGGCATTGCCATGAGTGCGGCGAATTTCGGCGTGCCCGTGACGATTGTTGAAATGACGGAAGAAGCGCTGGCAAAAGGCTTGCAGCGTTGTGAGGCGAATTGGCAGCGTACCGTTGCTTCCGGGCGTTTGTCTCAGGCCGAATATGAAAAGCGCCGCGCGCTGCTGACCGGTTCGACCGATTTCGATA
>JBIKWX010000095.1:0-11766 GCA_044356095.1 Roseomonas sp. | reverse complement strand
CGGACCCACAATATCCTGTGGATAGCTTGCGCGGTGCTTAGCTTTTGCGTGACCCGCGTGGCTGTGCGATGATACATCTCGTTTCGCTTGCTCCGGGAAGCCGCCATGCAGTTGCTTAGTACGCTCTTCATTCGCCTCACCAGCCGGCAGGTTGGCCAGGACCGCTTCGGCAATACCTATTGGGAAGCCCGTGGCCGGCGCGATTCCTATGGCCGGCCCATGCGCCGCGTGCTGTTCGCGAAGGAAGCGCAAGCCTCCGCCGTGCCGGCGGAATGGTGGGGCTGGCTGCACCACACCACGGAAAACCCGCTGCCCGAGGACGCGCCGCGACGCCCCTGGCAGAAGGAACACCGCCCGAATATGACCGGCACCGCCGAGGCCTGGCGCCCGGTGAACCCGGCCGCGAGCCGCGGTGGCGATTACGAAGCCTGGACGCCGGGGCGTTAGAAGTTCACCCAGCATGCAAAAGCGCTCAATCGCTGAAATCCTGACCGGTATCGTGGTGCTGGCCGTCGCGGCCGGCTTCCTTGGCTATGCCGTGACCAGCACGGGGCGCAGCTTTTCCGGGCCAGGCATGAACCTGACCGCGAAATTCGACCGCATTGATGGGCTTGGCCAAGGGGCCGATGTGCGCATTGCCGGTGTGAAGGTCGGGCAGGTTGTCGCGCAGCGGATTGACCCGGAAAGCTTCCTCGCGGTGCTGACACTCCGCGTTGATGCGGGGCTGAAGCTGCCACATGACACCTCGGCCGAAATTTCGAGCGAGGGTTTGCTCGGCGGCAAATATGTGGCCCTGGTGCCGGGTGGCGATACGCGCATTCTGCGCGAAGGCAATGAAATCACCATCACCCAAAGCGCCATCAATCTGGAAAGCCTGTTGGGGCGCTTCATCTTCTCGGCGGGTGAGACCAATCAGCGCGGCAATCAGGAAAACGCGCCGGCCACGCCGCGATGAAACCGCTGCCCAAGCCGCCTGCCGCCTGGCCCGGGGCGGATGGCAAGCCTGTGTCCTGCAATGAAAAGCTGAAAATGCTCGCGGAAAACCACAGCGAAGCCGCGACCGTGCTGCGCGATGTGTTTGAAGACGCCGTGCTGATGGGCGTGGATGAGGCTGCGATGCGCGCGATTTTGCAGGAGATGATCGCAGCCTTGCCAAGCCCGAAGCGCAGCGCATGAAACGGCTTTTGGGTTTTGCGTTATTGAGTCTGCCAGGATTGGCGCAGGCGCAGGAATGGGTGCCGCGGCAACAGGCGCGTATTCAGGCTTTGGATAAGGTGACAGCGCGCGTGACCGTGCTGGAAGGCCGTGTTGGGGAAAGCCTGAGTTTTGGCACGCTCACCATCCGCATCGGCGCCTGCCATGCGCGCCCGCCGACCGAAGTGCCCGATTCCGCCGCCTGGTTTGAAATGACCGATAGCCGCGCGCCGCAGGGCAGCCCGCCAGTATTTCGCGGCTGGATGTTCGCCGATGCGCCGGGCGTGAATATGCTGGAACATCCTGTCTATGATGTGCGGATATTGACCTGCCGGTAGGCGACCTTTCTGAAACCCGCTTGGCGCCTTATATTAGCGTCTGCTTCAGGAAGGTCAGCCCATGTCCTATGTCAGCATTCGCCCGTTTTTCGATGAGGCGACCAATACGGTCAGCTACCTGGTCTTTGACCCCGCGATCCGCCAAGGCGCGGTGATTGATCCCGTGCTGGATTGGGACCATCGCAGCGGGGAAGCCGATACGCGTTCGGCGGACCGGCTGATTGAAGCGGCGCGGCAGGAAGGGGTCACGATTGCGCTGATCCTGGAAACCCATGCCCATGCGGATCATCTGACCGCGGCGCCCTACATCAAGCAGCGCTGCGGCGGGCGGATTGCCATCGGCGAGCACATCAAGGATGTGCAGCGCATTTTCCGCCCGGTTTTCGCCGCCGATGACGTGAAGCCCGAAGGTGGTGATTTCGATATTTTGTTGCGTGATGGGCAAAGCCTGAAACTTGGCACCTTGGAAATTGAGGTGATCCATACGCCGGGCCACACACCTGCCTGTGTCTGCTACCGGATTGGCGATGATGTTTTCGTGGGCGACACACTTTTCATGCATGATTACGGCACGGCGCGCGCCGATTTTCCGGGCGGCGATGCGCGGGCGCTGTTTCGGTCCATCAAACGCCTGTTGGCCTTGCCGCCCGAAACCAGGCTTTGGATCTGCCATGACTATAAGGCGCCAGGGCGCGATGATTATGCTTGGCAAAGCACAGTCGCCGAACAGCGCGCGCATAACCCGCATGTGAAGGATGGCGTGACCGAGGATGAATTCGCGGCCTTCCGCCAGGCGCGCGATGCGAAGCTGGCCGCACCGACGCTATTGCTGCCTTCGATCCAGGTGAATATCCGCGCCGGACGCTTCCCGGAGGCTGAGAGCAATGGCGTGCGCTATCTGAAGATACCGGTGAAGGCGCGCGCAGGGCTGACGTAAGGCTTTGGCTTGCGGAGCCTGTCGCCTATATGCTTGGTGGTAACGCTGAGATGATTGCTGGGAGAGAAACGCAGATGATGAGACGCCTTTTCCTTGGGGCCGCCATGGGCCTTGCATTGGCAGCACCGGCCATCGCGCAAGGGCTGCCCGATCGGCCCATCACGCTGGTGAGCGGCTTCGCCCCCGGCGGTTCCACCGATATCACCGCGCGCCTGCTGGCAGAGCGTATGCAGGCACATATGGGCGCCAATGCCCGCGTGGTGGTGGAAAACCGCCCCGGTGCTTCCGGCACGGTGGCAGCCGAATGGCTCCGCCGGCAGCCTGCCGATGGCACGGTATTGATGCTGAATGAGGCTTCATCCCATGGTCTCATTCCCGCCGCCATGCAGGGCGGCACGCGCTATGACCCGATTGCGGATTTCAGCCATATCGCCATTGCGGCGAATGGCCCGCTGATCCTGGTATCGGCGCCAAATTTCCCGGCGGCCAACGCGGCGGAGGCAGTCGCAAAACTGCGCGCCGGGCCGCAGGATAACCTGCCCTATGCGTCTTCCGGGGTTGGGTCCATGCCGCATTTCGCGGCGGAAGCGGTGGCGGTTTCGCTGCTGTTGGGCGGCAAGTTCTCGCATGTGCCGTATCGGTCTGGTGGATTGATGGTGGAATCCATCGCGCGCGGCGAAACCGCTTGGGGGGTTGCAGTGTTGGCCTCCGCTGCCGCGCAGGTGCGTGATAATCGCGTGCGCGGCATTGCGATTACAGGTCTGGAGCGCTTCCCGGCCTTCCCGGAAATCCCGACACTCGCGGAATCCGGCATGCCCGGGTTTGATATCGGCAATTGGTTCGCGGTGGTCGGGCCGCCGCGCATGCCGGAAGGCACCGTGGCGGCGCTGAACCGCGTCATCAATGCGGCGCTGGCGGATCCTCAATTGCGTGAGCGTTTTCTGATTGCCGGGATTTCGCCCTGGACGCGGCCCAATACACCCGCGGATGCGCGCGCGTTTTTTCAGGCCGAGCTGACCAAGTTCAAGGGTGTTGTGGAACGCACCGGCGTGAAGATGGAACAATAGTCAACTCGGGCGCCCGTAAAGCTTTCGGGCGCCCCTTGGTTTTCAATCCTTCGGCGGCAGATGGAGCGCGACCACTTCGCCCCCCTGCCCCGCCACTTCCGGAAAGCGCCGCCGCACATCCGGGTCATGCCCTGGAATGACACGGCTATCATCGCCACCCGCAAGCTTCTTCGCCGCGCGCCAACCGGCTGCCATGGCCCCCAGATCGAAAATGATTGGGAAGGGATTGCCGCTGAGTGCATTGGCATAGAAATGCATGGCGTCCGAGGCAAGCACCACCGGCCCGCGTGCGGTTTGCACGCGCACCACTTGCAGACCATCGGAATGCCCGCCGACGCGATGCACGGAAACGCCAGGTGCAACCTCGCCATCGCCATCATGGAACACCACGCGGTCGGCATAAAGCGCCTTCACCATGGCGACCACATGCGCCGCTTCAAACGGCAGGCGAATGGCATGCACGCACATGTGCCGGCCGGTCGCGAAATGCATTTCGCGTTCCTGCAAATGGAATTTTGCGCCGGGGAACATGCCAAGCGACCCCGCGTGGTCATAATGCAAATGCGTAATGATCACATCGGATACCCGGGCGGCATCCGTGCCCATGGCCTTCAGGCTATCGCGCACATTGCGCGCGATGGTGCGGCCCCGGCCAGCGGCGGTTTCCTCATCAAAACCCGTATCCACCACAATTTCCTGGCCATCCGGCGCGCGCAGCAACCAGATGAAGTAATCAAGCGGCATGGCTTCATGCGCATCAGGCACAGGCAGCAGAAAATTCGTCTGCGCCGTGCGTTCATGCCGCCCGTAACGGATGGCATAGGCTTCCCAATTCATGATTCCTTGTTCCCCCCAAGCACAGTGCCGGTCATTTGTTCCAGCATTTTCGCAAGCGCTGTGTGATCCACCCCCGGCCCAAGTGATGTTGACGCCGCCAACCAAAGCTCCCGGCACAGTGCGGAAAACGGCGCGGGTGTTGTGGTCTCCCGCCCGACTTCGAGTGCGATGGAAAGATCCTTCACCATCAGATCAAGCCCGAAGCCCGCATCGAAGCGGCGGGACAGTACATATTCCTTGAACTTCTTCTGTGTGGAATTGTTCATGCCGGAAGATGCATTCAGCACATCCACCATGGTTGTCGGATCAAGCCCGAAGCGCTGACCAATCAACAGCGCCTCAATACCGATGAGATAGCCACCGGCGGAGACGAGATTATTCAGCGCCTTCATCGCCTGCCCGGCACCGATATCGCCGCAGCGATAAATGGATGTGCCCATGGCCTTCAGTACGGGCTCCGCGCGGTCAATCTCGGCAGCCGGGCCGCCGACCATGATGGCAAGCTGGCCGGATTTGGCGCGCGGCACGCCGCCCGAGACCGGGCAATCAATCATCGCAACGCCATGGCCTGCCAGCATCGCCGCGATCTCTCGCGTGCGGCCTGGTTGGCCGGATGTCATGTCAATCACCAGCATGCCCGGTTTGAGTGATGGCAGCATGGCTTCCACAGCCTCACCCACCTGCTTGCTGGTCGGCACAATCATCACCACGCAATCCGCGCCATTGGCAGCTTCGGCGGGTGTTGCGGCGGCTTTGGCGCCGGTTTCGGTGGCGAAGGATGCGGCGCGGCCCGGCACCACATCACAGACTGTGACTTCAAAACCCGCCTTCACGAGATTGGCCGCCATGGGCCAACCCATATTGCCGATGCCGGCGAAGGCGATGCGCTTCAGGGGTGCAGACATTATTTCTTCCCCGGAATGGCGCCTTCGGCGATCAGCACCTCATGCGCGGCCTTGAAGGCATCAAGCCCGGCGGGAATGCCGCAATAGGCCGTGGCGTGCAGGAGCGTCGCCTTGATCTCATCCACTGTGATGCCGTTATTCAAAGCACCCTTCACATGCAGCTTCACTTCCGGGATTTTGCCAAGCGCGGTCAGCATCGCAAGGTTGAGCAGTGAGCGTGTCTTGCGGTCCAGCGTCGGATCGCCCCAGGCCCAGCCCCAGGCCCAGGCGGTGGTGGCGCGCTGGAAGGACATCATGAATTCATCGGCCTTGGCCATGGAAGAATCCACATATTCCGGGCCCAACACCGCACGGCGGATGGGCAAACCTTTGTCAAACAGCGCCTGATCGTCGGACATTTCTCTGCTCCTTCTGGAATGGATGGCGCAGGCTGGCGCGACGGCGCGGGGCGGTCAACCGGGGCGGTTTGCGCGCAAGCTATTCCGCCTTTTCCGGTTCATACCAAGGCCAGCGCTGCTTCACGACCGGGCTATCCGGCGCATAGGCGATGCAGGTGCCGATCAGCGCCGGCCTGACTTTTTTTTCATCCACCACCTCACCGGCGGCGCGGCGCGCTTCCGCCTGTTCAAGTTCACGCTGGCGGCGCACGGGATAAAGGGTTTGGAAGGCAACCGTACCCATCTGGCCAATCACTTCGCGCAAATGCGTGCAGCCATGAATGCCGCCAACGCGTTCATTCACCGCGCGCACAAAACCAGGCCCGATCTTGAGCCCCGCGAGCCGCGCGAAATTCGGCGCAGCAGCCGGGCAGACATCATAGGGCGTGAAATCAGATGCCGCTTCGCAGGACAGCACCTCAAAATCCTCAGTGATGGTCATGCGAATCCACATGCCATGCAACGCCTCACCAGGTTCGATCCAGCCGCGGCCTTCATTGTTGAAGCCATAGCTTTTGGTATCCACCAGATGCGCTTCAATGTCGAAAAGCCCATCCTTGCGCTGATAACCGCGCAATTGAATGTCACGCAGATGAAGCAGGTTACGCTCAGAGGGGTCGGAAAGCGGCATGGGTCAGGGTCCGGTTACGCTGCAATGCAACAAGCTATTGCCACGCGGCGCGCTGCAAGGCCAGATCAGGCGGCGGTCAGGCGGATGGTGCCGTGCAGCGCCTGGCCCTGAGCCAACACGCGCATGGGCGCGGCAGCGGCCAACGCCGTGCGATTGGCCGCATCGGGCATGTGGCTGACGGGTTCAACGCAAATGATCGGCGATGCCGCCGGGGCATAGACCTGAACGCCCGTAGCAAAATCGCCGGTGGCGGTGAGTGTGAGGTTTCCGGCCGGCGTGGTGAGGCGTGCCGCGCCATCCCAACCGGCGAAGAAATTATCAAGCCCAATCAGCCCGGCCTCATCTGCCGCAATGCCGGCGCAGAATGAGAGGCTTTCCGGCAAGCCGCGCGCAGTGTGGTTAGCGCGTTGCGAGGCGTTCAGGTGCAGCGATGTCGCAGCGCTCCGGATGAACCAGGGATGCCAACCCATGCCATAGGGGGCGGGTGCTGTCCCTTCATGCCGCAAGGTCATTTCCATGACCAATCCGATTCCATCAAGCGCGACCGCAAGCCGCGCCGTGTAATCGAAAGGCGCGCGCTTCAGGCGCTGTTGTAGCACCGCTTGATCAGTAGTGGCGCTGATCACCTCCCAAGGCAGATCGCGCGCCAGCCCATGAATAGCTGTATCTTCCGCGGCGCGATTGATCGGCATGACATGTCCGGCGATGCGCCCGCCATCAAGCCGATTGGCCCAGGGCAGCATCCAGAAGGCGCCATAAGCGCCTGGATGGTGCGCGCCTTCGGGTGTTGGCACCAGCACATCGCGCCCACGCCATTGCAGGCGTGAAAAAGCCGCGCCCCGTTCCGGGCAGATCAGCGCCTGCCAATCTCCGTGCTGGAGCTTCATTCCGGCGCGAAGTGATCCCGTGGTGATGGCGCGCTCCGGGAATAGTCAATCGCGGTGTAGGCACCACCCTGATAGCGTTCCGAAACAGGATCGGCGGTGATGCCTTCAAGCTCCGCCCGCCAGGCTTCGGCATTATCCTGCGGCGCCCAGCCAATGCGCGCGCGATGATCCTCGCCCCAATAGGCGGTCGGGTTATTGGACTGGCCCCAGATCACGGCATGGCCGGTTTTGTCAGCGAGGACACAGCATTCAATGAGGCGCGTCAAATCAGGATAGGACAACCAGGTGGATAGCATGCGCCGATCCAAGGGCTTCGGCTGGCAGGAACCGATGCGGAGGTTGATATTCTCAACCCCGTGCTTGTCCCAATACATCCGTCCCATCATTTCACCATAGACTTTTGAAATGCCGTAATAGCCATCGGGCCGGAAGGCGCAATCCGCATCGAGCTTCGCATCATTGCCGCGCGGGCGTTCGTGAAAGCCGATGGTGTGATTGGAACTGGCGAAGATCACCCGCGCGCCTTCGCGCCGTGCGGCTTCATATACGTGATAAAGCCCGCGCAGATTGGGGCCAAGGATTTCCTCAAAGGGGCGTTCCACACTCACGCCACCAAAATGCAGAATGGCGCCGCAGCCTTCTGCCTGGCGCATTAGCGCGACACCATCATTCAAATCCGCCTGCACGAAGCGCGCGGATGGCGGCAGCGGATCGGGAAAGGGTGCGATATCCGTGAGCCGTAATTGCCAGCCCAGCGCGCCGAGGCTTTGCGTGAGATGCCGGCCTAACGCGCCGGACGCGCCAGTCAGCAATACGGGTTTGGTGGGCGTGGTCATGGTGTCAGCCTCCATAGCCAAGCAGCAGGCGCGGCAGCGTCAGTGACATGGCCGGCCAATAGGTGGTGAGCAGCAGCGCGAGCAAAATGGCGCCGTAAAAGGGCCAGATGGTGCGCATGACCTGTTCCATCGGTATTCGGCCAATGGCACAACCAACGAATAGCACCGCACCCACCGGAGGCGTGGTGAGGCCGAGGCCCAGGTTCATCATCATCACCATGCCGAACTGCACTGGGTCCACGCCAATCGCGGTGACAACGGGCAGAAAGATTGGCGTGGTAATCAGGATCAGCGCCGCCATATCCATCACGCAGCCGAGCAGCAATAGGCACACATTGATCAGCAACAGGATCACAATGGGATTGGCGCTGATGGCAAGCATGCCTTCCGTCAGCAATTCCGGCAGGCGATACATGGCAAGCAACCAGGCAAAAGCGGTGGCCGTACCGACCAGCAGGAACACTACCGATGTGGTGCGCACACTGGCCTTCACCGCAATCACGAAATCTGGCCAGGAGAGGTTGCGATAAACCAGCAGCGTCACCAGCAGCGCCCAGATCGCGCCAAAGGCCGCGCTTTCCGTCACCGTGAAAACGCCGGACAGCACGCCACCCAGAATGATCACCGCCGTCAGCAGGCCCGGCAGCGCATCCACAAAAGTCCAGAACAAATGCCGAAAGCCAGCCCAACCTTCAGATGGATAGCCGCGCCGCACCGCCATGACATAAGCCGCAATGCCGAGAAAAAGGCACATGGTAATGCCCGGCACGATGCCCGCGATGAACAAGGCGCTCACGGAAATGCCACCACCCGCCGCAAGTGAATAGAGGATCATGTTATGGCTCGGTGGAATCAGAATGCCCGCAATGCTGCTGGTGACTGTCAGTGAGACCGCGTAATCCACCCCATAGCCTTTAGCCTTCATCGCCGGGATCAGGATGGTGCCGGTGGCCGAGGTATCCGCCACGGCAGATCCTGAAATCCCGCCAAACAGCATGGAGGTTGAAACATCCACCATGCCGAGGCCACCGCGCATCCAACCAACACAGGCGGAAGCCAGCGACACCAGCCGCCGCGCAATGCCGCCATGCAGCATGATCTCGCCGGCGAAGATAAAAAATGGAATAGCAAGCAGCGAGAAGATGCTCATGCCGCTGGCCATTTGCTGGAAG
Organism: Roseomonas sp.; assembly: GCA_044356095.1. Classification (GTDB taxonomy): domain Bacteria; phylum Pseudomonadota; class Alphaproteobacteria; order Acetobacterales; family Acetobacteraceae; genus Neoroseomonas. The sequence continues at coordinate 2,525 of JBIKWX010000095.1, read as the reverse complement.
GCAACGGCGGGGTTCAGCCCTTCATAAATGAAGCCCACAACAGCCGCGATGCCAAGGCAGAAGGCCACCGGTACACCAGCGATGACACCAAAGGCGAATACCGCGAAAATCAGGAAAAGCCCGGGTTCCATCTGCCTATTCCAAAAATGCCGCGGCAGGGCCGCGTTTTTCCGGCGCTTCCGGCACCAAGATGTCGCGCAGCACCTGCTCCACCGCAAACAGCGCCATCAGCGCGCCACCCAACACCATGGGCGCATAGGTCCAGCCCTGGCTGATGCCGAGCAAGGGAATGCGGAAATTCCGTACCATTTCCACCAATTCCCAGGACCAGATCGCCATGCCAAGTCCGAACAGACCGACCAGCGCATCACAACCCACCGCAATCCAACGCTGCGCCGCACCCGGCAAGGCTTCGCGCAAACCAAGCACGGAAAGATGAAAGCGTTCCCGCACACCCACCGCAGCTACCGGCATGGCGATGCACAGAATGGCGAGTGTCGCACCGCGTTCGATCCAGGTTGGCGTGTCATTCAGCACATAGCGGCCAAACACTAGCCATCCCATCATCACCACCAGCGCGACCAAAGCCGTGCCGGCCAGTGCAATGGTCACGCTGGCCAGCACATCCAAAACGCGCGCAAAAGCCGCAAGCGGCGCGGGCAGATCACCGCGCCGCCGCGTTTCACCAAGGCTCACCGCGTTTCACGAATGCGCTTGAGCAAATCCGCCATGCGCGGGGCCGAGGCATATTTGGCATAGACCGGTTCCATCAGCGTCTGCCAGGGGCCACGATCCGCAACCTCGATCACGGTAGCACCGCCAGCGATCACGCGATCGCGCGAGGATTTTTCACGCTCTGCCCAAAGCTGGCGCTGAAATACCGCGCTTTCGCGGGCGGCGTCACGCAGGATGGCGCGCTCAGCCTCATTCAAGCGCTGCCAGCGCTGCCGGCTGATGGCGAGGATTTCCGGCACATTGGAATGCTCCGTCGTGGTGTAGAATTTCGCCACTTCGAAATGCCGCGTGCTTTCATAGGATGGCCAATTATTCTCCGCGCCATCAATCACACCGGATTGTAGGCTGGTGAAGACCTCACCAAAGGGCAGCGGCGTTGGGTTCGCACCCATGGCGCGCATGATGTCGATCCAAAGATCGGAAGTCTGCACACGGATTTTCATGCCACGCACATCGGCCGGCGTGCGCACCGGGCGGGTTGTGTAAAGGCTGCGCGCGCCCGCATCATACCAGGCGAGCGTGATGATGCCGATCGCTTCCAGATCGCGCGCGATATCCTCCCCAATCGCGCCATCCACGACGCGGTGGCTATGGCCGACATCACGGAACAGGAAGGGCAGCGTCAGGATCGCGGTAGAAGGTGCCAGGTTGTTCAGTGGCGAGAGATTGAAATTGGCGAAATCAATCGTGCCAAGGCGCATCTGCTGAATGGCCTCATCCTGCTGGCCAAGCTGCGCGGAATGGAAGGTGCGCATGCGAATGCGGTTATTGGTGCGCTGGCCGACCAGCTCTGCAAAGCGGTCCATGCCGCGGCCATTCGGGTAATCGGCAGCGTGGATGTTCCAGCCGCGCCATTCCTGCGCCGCAAGCTGAGCCGGCGCGAAGGCCATGAGCGAAAGCGCCGCCGCGGCCACGGCACCGAGCAAGCCACCGCGACGGGGTTTTGAGAATATGGACATGAGGTCTCCTCCAGCCGGGCGGTCCGGGCCGCCCTGTTCTTCGGTGTGAATGGCTGATCCTGAACGGATGGGCGCGCACCCGTCAATGCAAAAGGGTTCTGGCCGGGTGGGGATTGGCCTTGGCCGCGCTTCCGGCCATGATTTCCGCCACAACCCTTCTGAACACCGGATGCCGCCCCATGCCCAAAACCGTGATTGAAGCCGCCGCCGCACTTGCTGCCGGGCGTACCAGTTCCGCCGCACTGGTTGAAGAAGCGCTGGCGCGCATTGCCGATCCCGCCGGTGAGGGCAGCCGCGCCTTCATGACGGTGCATGGGGAGGCCGCCCGCGCGACAGCGGCTGCGATGGATTCGCTCCGCAAGGCGGGCCGCGCGCCGAGCGCCTATGCCGGCATTCCGATCAGCGTGAAGGATTTGTATGACGAAGCGGGCATCACGTCTCGTTCTGGTTCCGTGGTGCTGAAGGGCAGTGCGCCGGCAAAGCTGGATGCACCAACGGTGCAGCGCCTACGCCGTGCTGGTTTTGTGGTGATTGGGCGGACCAATATGGTGGAATTCGCCTTTTCCGGCTTGGGGGTGAACCCGCATTACGGCACGCCGAAAAGCCCCTGGGATCGTGCAACGGGCCGCTTGCCAGGTGGGTCTTCTTCCGGCGCTGGAGTGGCCGTTGCTGATGGCATGAGCTTTGTTGGGCTTGGCACCGATACGGGTGGTTCCTGCCGCATTCCCGCGGCACTTTGCGGCGTTGTTGGCTGGAAGCCTACGGCGAAGCGCGTGCCGATTACGGGTATTTTGCCTTTGTCGCCCTCGCTTGATTCCGCTGGCCCCTTGG
>JBIKWX010000094.1:0-11828 GCA_044356095.1 Roseomonas sp. | reverse complement strand
ATCACCAAATGCTGGATGATCTGCACAGCATCAGGCGCCGCACCAAAACCCTGCAATAGCCCGATATCGCCACTGGTCAGCAACAACGCGCGCCAGCCTTGCCCCTGCGCTGGCCGCCCGCCACCCATGCCAGCCTCGCGCAGCGCCACTTGCAGCGCGCGCGCCGTATTGCCGGCGCGTTCCATATAGCGCCCGAGCCAATAAAGGCTATCTGCCGTGCGGCTCAGCATGGCGCATCCGGGGCCAGGACCCAGGTATCCTTGGTGCCACCGCCTTGCGATGAATTCACCACCAACGAGCCTTCCCGCAAGGCCACGCGCGTCAGCCCCCCTGGCACAATGCGTGTCTCAGCACCGGAAAGCACGAAGGGCCGCAAATCCACATGGCGCGGCGCGGTGCCGCTGCCGGTGAAGGTCGGCACGGTGGAAAGGGCAAGCGTCGGCTGCGCAATGTAATCCGCTGGATGCGCCTTGATGCGCGCGGCGAATTCAGCGCGCTGTTCGGCGGTGCTATGCGGCCCGACCAGCATGCCATAACCGCCCGAGCCCTTGGTCAGTTTCACCACCAATTCATGCAAATGATCGAGCACATAGGCGCAATCATCCGGCCTTTCGCATAAATAGGTGGGCACATTCGCGAGGATCGGTTCCTCATTCAAATAGAAGTGCACCATTTCCGGAACGTAAGGATAAACCGCCTTGTCATCGGCAATGCCACCGCCCGGCGCGTTGGCGAGTGCCACATTCCCCGCGCGATAGGCTTCCATCAGCCCGCGCACACCAAGCATGGAATCTGCGCGAAACACGGCGGGGTCCAGATAATCATCATCAATCCGGCGATAGATCACATCCACACGCTGCGGGCCGGCGGTGGTGCGCATGTAGACCACGCGATCCTCGACGAATAAATCCTGCCCTTCCACCACTTCCACGCCCATTTCATCAGCCAGGAAGCAATGTTCGTAATAGGCGCTGTTATAGGCACCAGGTGTCAGCAGCACCACGCGCGGCAGGCCGCGACAGGCGGGCGGCGCCACGGACATCAGGGTTTCCAGCAAATCGCTCGGGTAATGGCTGACAGGCGCAATGCGATGCGCCGCGCAGAGGCCGGGGAATAGCCGCAGCATGGCTTCACGGCCTTCCAGCATATAGGAAACACCCGATGGCGTGCGGCAATTATCTTCCAGCACATGGAATTGCGCCGCATCCGTGCGCACCACATCAATGCCCGCAATATGCACGTAAATCCCACCAGGTGGCGTGATTCCGCGCATTTCCGGCCGATAGGCTTCATTCTGTAAAATCAGCGCTTCCGGAATGCGCCCGGCCTTCAGGATTTCCCCCGGCCCATAGACATCGGCCAAAAACATATTCAGCGCACGCACACGCTGCGTCAGGCCGCGCGACAAAAGCTCCCATTCCTGCCAGGCCAGAATGCGCGGGATGATATCAAAGGGGATTAGCCGTTCCGGATCACCGCCTTCGCCATAAACCGCGAAGGTCACGCCGATGCGGCGGAACAAAAGCTCGGCTTCCTGGCGCTTGCGTTCCAATTGCGCGATGGGTGTCGCCGCCAGCCAGCGCGCTATCTCGCCATAGGCCGTCCGAGCCTTGGCGGGTTCGCCCATTTCGTCAAAGGCTATGATGGGTTCCGCCATCGCCTGACCGACCTCCTGTTTCCCAGAAGATCGGGTCAAAGGCCGCGCCACACAAGCGGGTGATGCCCAAAAACTGGGCCGGGCAGCGCCTTATTGCCTGCCCGGCAGCCTGACGCGCCCATTTCCTGGGCAGCGCCCCGTTTCACAGCGCAGGGACGCGCTTATGCCAATCCGTCACGCGCTGATAGGCATCGGCCACCGACAATACCCGCGCCTCGGCAAAGGGGCGCGCGGCCAATTGCAGGCCAATCGGCAGGCCGCGATCATCAAAGCCGCAGGGCACGCTGATGGTCGGCAGGCCCAAATAATTGAAGGGCCGCGTATTGGCCGAAACCGCCATGAAGCGCGACCAATTCGCCGCATCGGCATCAATATCCGTCTCGGCCAATGTGGGCACGCGGGTGCGCAGCGCCGGGGTGGCAACAATCTGGTGCCCCGCCATGGCCTCGGCACAGAATTGCCGGAGCAACGGGCCACGGCGCGACAGCGCTTCAATGTAGAGATGCGCGGGGATCGAAAACCCACCATACAGCCGGGACGATAGATGAATGGAATAATCCGCTGACCTTTCGCGCATCCATTCGGCATGAATCGCCGCTGCCTCTGACCGGCTGACCAGCGCGGTATAGGCCGCAATGGCGCGGAGTGATGGGCAGGACAAGCGCGCGATTTTCGCCCCGCGATCCCGCATGGCATCAAGTGCAGCATCAAACGCCTTCACCACGACATCATCGGCGCCATCAAAGAAATATTCCTGCGGCACGGCCACGGAAATGCCGCGCAAATCGCCGGTCAGCGCTGCCTCATAATCCGGCACGGCTTCGCGCGCGCTGGTGGCATCGTGTGGATCATGGCCGGAAATCACCCGCATGAAGCGCGCCGCGTCGCGCGCCGTCTGCACCAAAGGCCCGACATTATCGGCCGAGAATGAAAGGGGCATAACGCCCGCACGCGACACGCGGGTTTGCGTGCCCTTGATGCCCGTAACACCACAAATCGTTGCCGGCAGCCGAATGGAACCGCCCGTATCCGACCCAAGCGCACCATAAAAGAATCGTGCAGCCACCCCGGCGCCAGAGCCCGAGGATGATCCGCCCGTGCAATAGCCATGCTGCCAGGGATTATGGCAATGGCCGAAATGCGCGTTATGCCCGGTGGGGTTCTGGGCAAATTCCGCCATATTCAGCGTGCCCATATCAATCGCGCCTGCGGCATCCAGCCTTTCCAGCACGGTCGCGGTGACTTTGGGGACGAAATCACGCCGGATTTTTGACCCGCAAGTCGAAACCTTGCCCGCGCGATAATACATATCCTTATGCATCATCGGCACACCGCCAAGCGGGCCAAGTGGTTTGCCCGCCTTGCGCGCGGCATCCACCGCCGCCGCCTGTTCCAAGGCGCTGTCGCGATCAAGCCGGATCACGCTATTCACCTTGCCATCATGCGCGGCAATGCGCGCGAGGCAGCTTTTCGTGAGTGCGGTCGCCGTTACCTCACCACGCGCCACCGCATCGGCAGCTTCCGTCATGGAAAGCTCATGCAAAGCGCTCATGCTTCCTTCTCCTGCTCGGCGCGGAGGGCCGCTTCAAAGCTGGAAGGTTCGTCTTCAAACACCAGCGTGCCGCGCAGCGCCGCCAATTCCTTGAGCAGGCCGAGATGATCCGCAAGGCCAAGCCGCGCTGCCTCATTCGGGCATTCAACGCCGCTCCATAGCCGGATGGCTTCCATGCTGGGGGGGATGGGATCGGGTTTCATGCCAGGACCTCCTCTGCGATGGCGCATGCTGCGACGGGTGCGGAGGCTTTGCAAATACCTGGCCAAGGTGGCAGGCTGAGCCCCAGCAAGCATGAGGATCGCCGCATGAAAATCGTGGACATCAAGGCATTCCCAACCTCCTTCCCGCTGCCACCTAATTCCGGGCCTCGGCTTGGGATTGGCCAGGCGGTGAAGCGCGATGCGGTGATGGTGAAGGTCATCACGGAAGATGGCATTGTTGGCTGGGGCGAAAGCCATCACGGCCGGGCGCATACCGCCATCGCGAAATTGCTGGAAACAACGCTCAAGCAATTGGTGCTGGGCATGGATGCCTTTGATACCACCGGCGTCTGGGCGCGCATCTACAAGTATCAATTGGCAAGCCATGGCATGGGCGCGGCCACCGCCATGGCCATGTCAGGGCTCGACATGGCGCTATGGGATGCCAAAGGCAAGGCGCTCAATCTGCCGCTTTACAAGCTGCTCGGCGGTTCAGCCCGCCCCGTGCCGGCCTATGCCGGTGGCGTCGCTCTTGGCTATCAGCCGCCGGCGCAGCTGATTGATGAAGCCGCGCCACATATGGAAGCGGGCTATAAGGCGGTGAAGCTTCGCGTGGGCGACACTGTGCGCGATGACATTGCGCGCATGGAAGCGGTGCGCGATGCATTCGGCCATGAGCTTGAAATCCTGACCGATGCCAATATCGGCTATAGTATCGCGCAAGTGCGGCAGGTAATGCCGGAGATGGACCGGCTGAATATCGGCTGGCTGGAAGAACCCTTCCCCGCGCATGATCACCGTTCCTATGCTGAGGCACATGGCTTCGGCAGCACGCCTTTGGCGGCTGGCGAGAATCACTTCACCCGCTTCGAATTCACCCGCGTCTTGGAAGATGATGTGATCCGCATCTGGCAGCCGGACCTTTCCAAATGCGGCGGTGTTTCCGAGACCATGCGCATCGCCGCCATGGCATCGGGCTTCAAGATCCCGATCCACCCGCATTCATCCATGACCGGCGTCAATCAGGCAGCGTCCATCCATCTGCTGGCTGCGATTGATAATGGCGGTTATTTCGAAGCCGATGTCTCGCGCGCCAATAAGTTCCGCGATGAATTGGGCAGCGAGCCCTGGCGCATCGGCAAGGATGGCTGCGTGCGTCCGCTGGAAGTGCCTGGCATTGGCGTTGAGGTGGATGAGGCGTTTTTGAAAGCGCATCCCGCCATCGAGGGGCCGGGTTATGTGTGACCCGGCGCGGGAAACCGCGGCGGAGCATTTTCAAGCCAAACGGAATCGTTTGGCGACTCGGAAAATGCGACCGTAAGCAAGAGCATTTTCAAGCCAAACGGAATCGTTTGGCGACTCGGAAAATGCGTCCATCTAAGGCTTGTGGTGCGTGACCCGCGCGAGCGGATCACGCCACAAGACTTAGATGTAATGTTCCTTCAACGGCGCATAGCCGTTGAAGCCCTGTGACGCATAAGTCGTCACGTAAGCCCCGGTTGCCAGCAGCTCCACCCGATCACCACAAGCCAGCTTCAGCGGCATGCGGTAATTGGATTTTTCATAGAGCGTATCTGTGCTGTCGCAGGTCGGGCCCGCAATGGTCACCGGCCCATCCTCAGCGCCATCATGCGGCGTGCGGATTTCGTAGCGAATGGCCTCGCCTTCGGTTTCCGCGAGGCCACCAAAGCGCCCGATATCCAGATAGACCCAGCGCACCGGATCGGTGCCGCCCTTGCGGGAAACCAGCACCACTTCGCTCGAAACCAGGCCAGCATCGCCCACGATGAAACGCCCAGGCTCCACCACCATCTCGGGAAGGTCATTGCCGAAATGCTTGGTCATGGCGCCCATGATGGCCATGCCGAAATCATCAATGCCCGGCACTTCCGCGCGGTAACGCACCGGATAGCCGCCGCCCAGATTGACCATGCGGAGCTTCACGCCCGCTTCCTTCAAATCCGTGAACAGCATCGCGACCCGCGCAATGGCACCTTCATAGGTGGCGGTCTTGGTCTGCTGGCTGCCGACATGGAAGGAAATGCCATAGGGGTCGAGCCCCATATCGCCGGCCTTCAGCATCAGGTCGCGCGCCATTTCCAATTCGCAACCGAATTTGCGCGAAAGTGGCCATTCCGCGCCTTCATTCTGCACCAGGATGCGGCAATAGACCCGCGCGCCGGGCGCGTGGCGCGCCAGCTTTTCCAATTCCTCGATGCTGTCGAAGGCGAACATGGAAACACCAGCCTTATGGGCGGCCGCAATCGCGGACGCCTTCTTGATGGTATTGCCATAGGAAATCGCGTCCGGGCGCGCGCCGGCATTCAGGCACGCCTGCACTTCTTCAAAAGAAGCGGCATCAAAGCTCGACCCCAGCTTCACCAACCGCTCCAGGATCGGCGCGGCGGGATTGGCCTTCACGGCGTAATAGATGCGCGTCAGCGGCAGCGCCGCGTGCATGGCGCGGTACTTTTCCTCGACACGATCCACATCCACCACAAGGCATGGCGTGGCCGGCGCGTTGTCGCGCAAAAAGCGTGCGATTTTCGGTGTCATCGCAGCACCCTCCAGGCTCCAAGAGGACCACCTGTAACGGCGATGGCCCAAGGTTAACGAAACGGTCGAACGAACCAGCGACCAGAGAGAACCGCTCGGGAGGACCCGAACGGGGTTGCCAGAACGCTTGACGTCGTTGCGTAAACCCTTTGGCCGGAAGGGCCGGGGGCCAGAGGCACGTGCGTACTGCGTCTGAGGGCGTTCTATGCCCTGTGTCGGAGGAATGCAAGCGAAATCTACCCCTCGACCCGGTTTTTTTCCTTAAATCCCCTAGGGGCGCCCGGAATCATGCCCGAAACCCTATCGAGGGCCGGGTAATTCCGCCTGCAAGGCAGCGCTTTGGCAGGAAGCTTACCGGGGAGCCTCGGGCGAATCTTGGCCGCGCCCCAACCAGCGCAGCACGGCAAACCCCGCCAGCATGATGAAAGCGACATGCCCAAAGGCGATGCCCCAGGCGGCCACACCATCGCCGCCCGCCCAATCCAGCATCACCCCCGCGAGCAAAGGCCCGACAAACCCGCCCGCATAGCCCAGCATGCTATGCAGCCCCATTGTCGCGCCGCGCAGCGCCGGGTCCGCCGCCTGCACCGTGCCCGCCGTCAGCGCCGAGCTATCCAGATAGATCGCCGCATTCCACAAAAACACCAAAAGCAGCACCACAAAGGGCGAGGCCCCAAAGCCAAACCCCGCCACCAGCGACAGCGCGGCGCCCGAGAGCATGGCAATCGCCACAATCCTGTCCCGCCCCAGGCTCTCGGCCAGGCGGTTCCCGGCGAGTGAACTCGCAATGCCGACCAACCCCGCAAGGGTGAACAGCACAGCGGGACCAGGCAGCCAGGCAGGTGGCGCCTGGATCAGGAAGCTCGCGGTCAGGAAGGCAACCGCCCAGGCGCGCAGCACGGCCATTTCCAGCGTGTGCACCGTATAGCCCGCGATCCAGGCCATGGCGCGGCGATTGGCAAAAACCGGGCGGAAATCCAGCAAGCCGCGCGGCGCGACGCTTTTGGGCGGTGGCGCATCGGGCAGGATCAGCATGGCAATGGCAAAGGCGCCAGTGGCGGCCAGCCCCGCTACCAGAAAGGCAAACCCAGGCCCCATCAGCGCATTGCATAGCCCGGCCAGCGCGAAGGAAGCCGCCCCGGCGATGCCCACCCCCGCCGCATGCCAGGCAACAGCGCGCGATTGCGCCACACCGGTCAGCGGATCAGCAATGGCTTTAAGCCCCGGCATATAGGCCCCCGCCCAGCCAATCCCGGCGAGCGCACGAAAGAATAGCCCGCCCCAAAAGCCATCGGCGAAGAACGCAAAGCCCAGATGCGCTGCCGCCGTGGCGCCCGTGCCGATCAGATAAATCCGCCTGGCCGGCACGCGATCCGTCAGCGAAAGCAGCACCGGCACCGCCGGCACATAGGCCGCGAAGAAAATCCCAATCAGCCAACCCGCTTCCGTGGCGGAAAGCGACCAGCGCGCCATCATCTCCGGCAAGAGCGCGGGCAGGGTGAAGGCACCGATTTGGGTCAGGATTTGCGCCGTGACCATGGCCACCACGAAACCCCGGCTGCCGGGGGACAGAGTCATGGCCCGATTAGGCCGCAATTTGTCCACTTCCGATAGCCCGGCTTGATCCCTGACGCGCCGCGCCCGATGTTGGGACGATCATTAAGGGAGGGTCGCAATGCGCATGGTCGAAACCCCGGAAGCGCTCCGCGCGCTGATCGGGCAGGAATTGGGGGTCAGTGATTGGCTGGAAGTGACACAGGATCTGATTGATCGCTTCGCCGAAGTCACCGGCGATCATCAATGGATCCATGTGGATGTGGAACGCGCCAAGCGTGAGATGCCCGGCGGCAAGACCATCGCGCATGGCTATCTGCTGCTGTCACTGCTGCCCAAGCTTGGCGCTGGCATCTACAAGCTTTCCTGGCCCACGCGGTCCATCAATTACGGCAGCGACAAGGTGCGCATCGTCAATCCGGTCAAGGCCGGCGCGCGCATCCGGCTGCGTCAAAGCCTGGTTGCGGTGGAAGATGGCGCGCCCGGCGCGCATCGCATCACCGTGCGCCAGACGCTTGAAATCGAAAATGAGGCGAAGCCCGCCATGATCGCGGATACCATCCGCATGACGTTCACCTGAAACGCAAAGGAACAAGCAATGAAACTCACCTGGTTCGGCCATTCCGCCTTTCGCCTGGAATTCGGCAAGTCGGTTGTGATGATTGACCCTTTCCTGACCGGCAATCCCGCCTTTGGCGGTGATGCGGAAGCAGCAAGCGCGGGTGCGACCCATGTGCTGCTGACCCATGGCCATGCCGATCACATCGGCGATACGGCGGCCATCTGCAAACGCACCGGCGCCAAGCTTGTCACCAATTATGAACTCGCCATGTGGCTCGGCAAGCAGGGTGTCACAGCGTTTGATCCCATGAATACCGGCGGCACCACGGATCAGGGCGAGTTTACCGTCACGCTGACCCAGGCTTTCCATTCCTCGGTTGAGGTGGATGCCAATGGCGTTTTCCATTGCCTCGGCCTGCCGAATGGCATTGTGGTGACGCCGAAGGACAAGCATGAACCGACCGTCTATCACATGGGTGATACGGATATCTTCTCCGACATGGCGCTGATTGATGAGCTTTACGCGCCGACAGTCGCTTTGGTGCCGGTGGGGGATCGCTTCACCATGGGACCGCGTGCGGCGGCGCTTTCGGTGAAGCGGTATCTGCGCAATGTCACCACCGCCATTCCCTGCCATTTCGCGACCTTCGGCATGTTGCTGCCGGATGCCTCGGGCTTTGAGGCGGAGATGGTTGGCGCCAAGGCCAAGGTGCTGGTGCCGGAAAAGGGCAAGGCGGTCAGCCTGTAAGCGCGTATCAAGGGCGGGCGCCGTGATCCGGATCAAGGCGTCCGCCCAACAGTGCTGTCAGAAAGGACACAGGGTTGTGCGGGGCCATGATGGAAGGAAGCCTCATGATGAGTAGCAGGCGCGTGCTTTTCCTGGGGCTACTCGGGCTTGGCGCCTGCGCCGCCACGCCAGTGGAAACGGCGTTTTTGCCTGAATTTCGCGGCTTTGTTTCAATCGATCCTGTGCGCCATTCCATTGAGCAGGGCGCTGATATGCTCACCAATCGAAGCCGGCTCATGGGGCAGCCTTGGGAAACCGCGCGCCTGGTTCAGGCTTTGGAATTCCTCGCCGTTGAAGTGCCGAATGGGCCGCGCTGGAATGTAATGCTGCCCATGGCGCAGTTGACCCTGCCGGCAGCGCGGGCCGAATGGCGTCAGGCCTTCGGCATCGCGCCAGAAGCCCGCGCGCAGGAGGTGATTGATAACCTGACGGAATTCCGCACTGCCTTTGCCGAGCAACGTCCCGCCGCTGCGCCTGCCGCCTTGCGCGCGCCGCTTTTCACCCCGGGCGGGCAGGAATCGCTCAATCTTTTCGCTGACCCACCCGCCCTGCCGCGCACCACCCGCGCCATGATTGATGCGCGCCAGGAACTGATTTCGCAGAGTTTTGAGCGGCGTTCGGGGCGCGGTTTTGTCATTCGCTAGTTTAAGGCGCCTTCCCTCATCAAATGCTGTATGGGTTATCAAGGCGCCCGCCATGCCGCGTGAGAATGCCATTGCGATAGGCTGTGCGGCTTTTTTGGAAGGATATCAGGATGCAGTGCGATAGGCGCGTTTTTCTCGGAGGACTGATTGGCTTGGGCGCCTGTTCTGGCCCGCCTGAGACCGCAAGCTTGCCGGATTTCAGCAGCTTCATCACGGGCGATGCTGCGCGCCATTCCATCGAGCAAGGCGCCGATATGCTGACCAATCCGCGCCGCTTGACTGGTCAGCCTTGGGAAACGGCGCGCCTGATCCAGGGTTTAGAATTCCTGGCGGTGGAATTGCCGAATGGGCCGCGCTGGAATGTCCTACTGCCCATGGCGCAGATCGCTGTGCCGCGCGCGCGCGGCGAATGGCGCCAGGCCTTTGGTGTTGCCCCTGATGCGCGCGCACAGGAAGTGATTGATGCCCTGACTTTGGTGCGCACCGCCTTTGCGCGACGCAGCCTCTCCGGCGCCATAGACGCGTTACGCACGCCGCTTTTCACCCCGGGCGGGCAGGGAACGCTCAACCTTCTCGGCGATCCGCCGGCACTGCCACGCACCAGGCGGGCCTTATTGGATGCGCGTCAGGAATTATGGTCCGCCAGAGATGAGGGCCGCAACTGACGCGGTTTGGCTATCTGAAGCGGAACCCATCGTCACTCCTGCCCGATGGTGCTGTGGCGAGGGCGCGCCGGAGAAAGAGACCAACCGGCACCATGCCGGGGATGACCTCTCGCACAAAAACCTCAAGCCGCGTCAGGAATTCGGGCAAGCGCGCCGGTGGCGCTGGCGCTGCGCCAAGAGCAGCGATCAACCCCGGCGCGGTATGGCGCGCGGCTGCCACTGCGGCGTCACGCGCGCGCACCAAACCGCGATCAGCCTGCAAAGGCGCCAGCAATTCGGGCAGACGCGCCAGGAATTCCGGCCATAGCGCCAGATGCAGATAAAGGCTCGGCACCACCGCCGCATCCGATAGCCCATGCGCCACCGTGAGTGCGCGTATCTGCGCCTGTTGCGCGGCTGGTAAGGCTGCCAAGCGTGGCAAGGTCGGCGGCGCCGGCAACATCGCGCCACGCGGCGCGGGGGCAAGGCGCTCACCCGGCGCCAAGCCTTGCGCACGCAGCAAAATGGCCGAAAGTACCGCGAGGTTTGTCAGATTGCCGCGATTGTAAATCTCCACCACCGCCGCAAGCGCCGCGTGATCCTGCGGCTTCGGTGATACGGCGGGTATTGGCAGCGCAATCGCAGCGGCAATCCCATCCCGCGCTGCTGCCGCCGCGCCAGACGCAAGCGCGGGCGCCGCCTGCGCCCAAAGCCAATCAAGCACCCCTGGCAGGGCCGCCGCATGGCGCCAGATCAGATTGACCTGGCCAATGCCAATCCCGTCATTCAACGCCGCATAAATCGCGGCAATCGCCGGTGGGGCTTCGGCTTCGCGGATTTCCGGCAGGCTATCGGTGGACATCAATCAATGCTCCTCAAAAATCCGCCCGCAACCTTCGCGCTTTTCGGCGATGCCATTGGCACGCAGCGCATGCCAATAGGTCGCGGCATTGATCGCCAGCACCGGCTTGCCCAACCAAAGCTCCGCCGCCGCCGCCACGCGGATCATGGAAAGATTGGTGCCCACCTGCACAATCGCATCCACATCATCACCATCAAGCCGCTTCAAGGCCGCCACACATTCCGCTGGCGTCACCTGCGCAATACCCGTCCAACTGCGGCATTGCAGTGCAATGTCACGCACCACCGAAAACCCCATATCGATGAAATAGCGCGCCACTTCCGCATTCATCACCGGCCAATAAGGTGTCAGCACCGCAATCCGCCTGATGCCACCAAAGGCATTCAAGGCGGCAGTACAGGAATGGCTGCCAATGCTGATGCCAAGGCCAGACACATCCCTGACCTTCGACACAAAATCATCAGCGCCCTTCCGCCCACCAAAAAACGTGATCGCCGACATGCCCATCACCAGATAATCCGGATGGCATGTCATCACACTCCGCACCGCATCCATCGTATTGCCGCTGATCACCGCAATGCCGGCACGAAAACTCTCATTGGAAACCGCATCGGAATCAGGCGTGAAAATGCGGCTGTAATGGTTCGTGACACCTGCCGGGCGCAGCATGTCATAATCCGGCTGCACCACCGTATTGGTGGAAGGCCCCATCACACCAAAAAGCTTCCGCCAGCCTAGGATATCGCGGGACATGGGCAACCTCTCTGTGGTTATGCGACACCATAACAGAAACGGGAGGGCTCTGCCC
>JBIKWX010000337.1:0-3397 GCA_044356095.1 Roseomonas sp. | reverse complement strand
AATCGCTTTCGGAGGCGCTGATCCATGGCGGCATTGCGCATCATGTGCGCGTGAAGCTCGATTGGGTGGATAGCCAGATTTTTGAGAATGACGCGGAAGCGCTTGCCCGGCTTGAACATGTGCATGGCATTCTGGTGCCTGGCGGCTTTGGGGAGCGTGGCACGGAAGGCAAGATTGAAGCGGTGCGCTTTGCGCGTGAACGCAAGCTGCCCTTCTTTGGCATTTGCTTTGGTATGCAGATGGCGGTGATTGAAGCGGCGCGGAACCTGGTTGGGTTGAAGGGCGCGTCTTCCACCGAATTTGGCCCTTGCGCAGAACCTGTAGTTGGCCTGCTGACCGAATGGCAACGAGGCAATCAGGTGGAACGCCGCGATGCGAGTGCTGATCTGGGCGGCACCATGCGGCTTGGTGTTTATCAGGCGCGGCTCGCGGAAGGCTCACTCGTGCGCTGTGTCTATGGCGACGCGCCGGAAATCCAGGAACGCCACCGCCACCGCTATGAGGTGAACATCGCCTATCGCGACAGGCTTGAGGCAGCCGGCTTGCGCTTTTCTGGGCTTTCGCCGGATGGGGTGCTGCCGGAGATTGTCGAATATCCGGACCATCCCTGGTTTATCGGCGTGCAGTATCACCCGGAATTGAAATCCAAGCCCTTTGAACCGCATCCGCTTTTTTCTGGCTTCATCGGTGCGGCGGTGCGTCAGGCAAGGCTGGTATGATGCGCCATGTGAAGGCGGGCAATGTGACCTTCGGCAATGATCTGCCCTTGGTCTTTATTTGCGGCCCCTGCCAGATCGAAAGCCGCGCCCATGCCTTGGAAACTGCCGCTGCGCTCAAGGAGATTGCCGCATCTGCCGGTGTGCCGCTGATCTATAAATCCTCCTTCGACAAGGCCAATCGCACCAGTGTTGCCGCCGCGCGCGGCATTGGCATGACTGAGGGTCTCGCCATTCTGGCTGAGGTGCGGGAGGCAACCGGGCTGCCAGTGCTGACCGATGTGCACGCGCCTGAGCAATGCGCGCCAAGCGCGGAGGCAGTGGATGTGCTGCAAATCCCGGCCTTCTTGTGCCGGCAGACGGATTTGCTGTTGGCCGCGGGTGCCACGGGCCGTGTGATCAATGTGAAGAAGGGACAGTTCCTGGCACCCTGGGATATGAAGAATGTCGCGGCGAAAATCGCCAGCACGGGCAATCACAATGTCCTGCTTTGCGAACGCGGCGCTTCCTTTGGCTACAACACGCTGGTTTCCGACATGCGGGCTTTGCCGATCATGGCGGAGACTGGCTATCCCGTGGTGTTTGACGCGACGCATTCCGTGCAGCAGCCAGGCGGGCAGGGCACCTCAAGCGGTGGGCAGCGCGAATTCGCACCCGTGCTGGCGCGCGCTGCCGTGGCGGTGGGCGTCGCGGCGGTATTCATCGAAACCCATGCGGACCCGGATCACGCGCCTTCCGATGGACCAAATATGATCCCACTGCGGGAGATGCCGGCGCTGATTGCGCGGCTCAATGCGTTTGATCGGCTGGCAAAGGGCGGTTGATTACGCGCTATTGCTGGAGCTTTTTCAAGCCAAGTGGAATCACTTGGCGACTCGGAAAAAGCGACCAAACAAGATTCAGTGCATCTCCGGTGAGCGGATGCGAAGCGGAGAGGCACTGAAACTCATGCGCGTCATCAGCCCATCGCGCTTGATGAATTGGTGCCAAAGCGCGGCGGCGATGTGAAAGGCCACGAGCGCGAGCAGCGCATAGGCCGCCAATTCATGCACTTCCTTGATGCTGCGCGACAGGGTGCGGTTGGCCGCAAGCGGTGAGGCGATACTGAAGAAGCCGAATTCCAAGCCGCGCCCGCGCAGAAAATGCGTCGCCAGACCGAGCAAAGGCACCGCTGCCATCAGCCCATAAAGCCCAAGATGCGCGAGCTTCGCGAGGCGCTGTTGCTGCGCTGTCATGGCCGAAGGCAGTGCCGGCGCCGTGCTGGCCGCGCGCCAAAGAATCCGCAACGCCAACAGCACGATCAACAGCGCGCCCACGCTGTTATGCGTGGTCTTGATGAATTCGCGGAAAGCACCGCGCGGCAGATCATCGGCAATCAGGATGGCCGCAGCGGTATAGAAAATCAGCGCCGCCATCACCCAATGAAAAAGGATGGCAAGGCGATTGTAACGGTCGCGGTCCATGGCGCATTCCTTCACGAAACTGGTGAAGGGCTAAACGCTTTTCGGGAGCGCCACCATGATCAGGATCAAACCCCACCCGCGCGCCGCGCCGGTTCGCGGCTCAAGCCCCGCGATGCCAGCGCCGCCAGATATTCCGCCCAGCGGGTTTCCTGTTCCTCGCCCAGCCTGCGCAGATATTCCCAGGTAAAAATCCCCGTGTCGTGCAAATCATCAAAGCTGATGCGAAGCGCATAATGGCCCACCGGTTCCAGCCCGATAATGCCAACATGGCGCCGCCCGGCCACAATCACCTTCTGCCCCGGCCCATGGCCTTGCACTTCCGCACTCGGGCTTTCCACGCGCAGATATTCCGCCGGCAGCGCAAAGCGCGCGCCATCGGCGAAGGCAATCTCCAGGAGTTTTTCCGCCTTGCGCAGGCGGATTTCAGTCGGCGCGCTCATGCGTCCAGTTTACGCGCCTCATCCGGCAGCATGATCGGAATGCCATCACGCACAGGAAAAGCGAGGCCCGCCGCGTCGCTGATCAATTCGCCCTTCTCGCGATCATAACGCAGCGGCTTCTTGGTCACGGGACAGACCAGGATTTCGAGCAGCTTCGGGTCAAGCGCTCCGCCTTTCGGTTGCGGTTCGGTCATGCAATGAATTCCTTCTTCAGCTCAGGCTGCCAGGGTTCGGCATATTGGCCGCCGCCCCCATGCGCAGCAGTGCGACCAGCATTTCGGCCCGTTCCGGCCCCTCGGCCGCTTCCAGCAGCGCCTGTTTTTCCGGCGGATCAAAGGGGCAGACCATGGACAGCATCGTCACCAGCAGCGCATCGGGCGTTTGTTCCACCGCATCCCAATTCGCCTCAATCCCCCGCGCCTGGAAATAGGGCTTGAGCGCGCCCAACAGCGCCGGGCGATCCAGCGGCGGCGGTTCGGCTTCCAGCAAATCGGTGACGAAATCCGCGTAATCCACCCGCACGCGGCGATAACCACCAGGTGCCAGCGACAACTCCTCAAGAATGCGAAACCGCGCCACGCCGATCAGCGTAATCAGCAGCCGACCATCATCGGTTTCGCTGAAGGATGAAATGCGCCCAAGGCAGCCGGTGCGATAAAGCCCTGGCCCTTCGCCCGCTGGTTTGCCGCGCGCATCTGGCTGCACCATGCCGAAAAGCCGGCCTCGCCCCAGCGCGTCCATCGTCATCGCCAAATAGCGCGGCTCAAAAATATTGAGC
>JBIKWX010000336.1:0-3398 GCA_044356095.1 Roseomonas sp. | reverse complement strand
GGCCGAGGCAGGGCGGATTTCCTGGGTGGCGCCGGTGGCGCGTGCGCTTTTGGGGGCGCGCATTGGCGATGTGCGGCGGCTGCGCACGCCGGCGGGGATGGAGGAGATTGAGGTGGTGGGGATTAGGTATCCCTAAGCCTAAAATATCGTAATTTCAGATGATTGAGAGCGCTTTCTCACTTCTCACCTTGCTTCGCCTGCTGCCACAGCACCTCCATCTCCTCCAGGCTCATATCATTCAAGCTTTTTCCTGCAAGATCAGACTGTTCTTCGATATAGCCAAAGCGACGCGTGAATTTCTTGTTGGCGTGGCGGAGTGCCGCTTCCGGGTCCAAATCCAGCTTGCGCGCCAGGTTGGCCAGCACGAAAAGCAGGTCACCGACCTCATCCTGAAGTCTCGCCTTATCAGCGCCTTGCATCTCGGCGCGGAGTTCGCACGCTTCTTCTTCCAACTTATCCAGCACAGCGCCGGCATCCGGCCAATCAAAGCCAACCCGCGCGGCGCGGCGTGTGAGTTTGGCGGCGCGGGTCAGGGCAGGGATGCCATCCGGAATCCCGGCCAGCACGCCGCTTTCTGCCCGCGCAGCGCGCTCGGCGGCTTTTTGTGCTTCCCAGGCGCTTGTCTGGGCTTCGGCGTCGCGCGCCGCGGCCTCACCAAACACATGAGGATGGCGGCGGATCATCTTGTCGGAAATGGATTTTGCTACATCGGCAAAGCTGAACCAGCCGCGCTCATTCGCCATTTGCGCGTGATAGACCACCTGGAAGAGCAGATCGCCCAATTCATCCAACAGCTTGCCGGGGTCATCGGCGGCGATGGCATCCGCGACTTCATAGCCTTCCTCAATGGTGTAGGGCGCGATGGAGGCGAAATCCTGCACCAAATCCCAAGGGCAGCCGCCATTCGGGTCGCGCAGCTTGGCCATGATGGCGAGCAGGGCGCGCAGCGCGGTTTCAGGCGAATTTTGGCTTGGGGGTTCGGTCATGGAATACCCGCATAATCTATATTATGGAAAAATAGGACGTACCAGGATAGGCGCTAGAACTCCTCAACCTGCGCCACACCCGGCACCACGCGCATGGCCTGCATCAGCCTTGGCCCTACATTGAAGCCGCCTGGAAGCGCGATTTCCACTTCCTGTTCGGCGCCAAGGCGCGGCACCAGGATCACGCGGCCTCGGCCACGGCCTTCGCGCGTCAGCAAGGCGCGGATCGGGTCCAGCGTTGCCGTTGCTTCCAGCCATAGCTTGATCCCGCCGCCGGCATTGGCGGCGACCTTGTCCAGGCTTTCCACCTCGGTCGCGGTCAGGCGCAAGGCTTCGCCTTCCTGGCGCAAATCGGCGGTCACCAGAATGGCGCTGCCTTCGGCCAGCAGGTCGCGGCTGCGGTTCAGCACCTCGGAAAAGCAGGTCACTTCGAAGCTGCCATGTGTGTCCGAAACCCGGACCCAGGCCATGCGGCTGCCGGTTTTCGTGGTGCGTTCCTTGGCATTCACCACCGTGCCGGCCAGCTTCACGCGCCCGCCGCCGCGGCCCGCGCGGTCCGTGATGGCGGAAGATGGCAGCACGCCAAGCCGCTTCAGCGCCTGGCGATAGGCATCCAAAGGATGGGCGGAAAGATGGAAGCCAATCGCCTCGGCTTCCTGGGAAAGCCGATCGAGCGGCTGCCAATCCGGCACATCCGGCAGGCGCAGCGCTTCCGCCTTGCCGGGCTCGGCACCGAAAAGCCCGATCTGGCCGCTGGAACGTTCTTCCGCATTGGCCTGGGCGCGGCGCAGAATGGTCTCGGCCCCGGCCATGACGCGGGCGCGATTGCCATCCAGGCATTCAAAGGCGCCGGCGCGGGCCAGGTTTTCGATTTGCATCTTATTGAGCAACTTGGGGTCCACCCGCGCCGCGAAATCCGCGAGGGAGGCGAAATCGCCGCCCTTATCGCGCGCCGCCACCAGATCGCGCATCGCGCTTTCACCCACCCGCTTCACGGCAGCAAGCGCGAAGCGAATGGCCTGCTTGCCATCTTCGCGCGCTTCGACGCGGAAATCAGCGCCGCTGCGATTGATATCGGGCGGCAGCACCGCAATCCCAAGCCGCGCCGCTTCCTGCATATGGCCGGCAAGCTTATCCGTATTGGAAAGATCAAGCGTCATGGAAGCGGCCAGAAAGGCCACGGTGTGATTGGCCTTCAACCAGGCGGTTTGATAGCTGACCAGCGCATAAGCCGCCGCGTGGGATTTGTTGAAGCCGTAATCGGCGAAGCGTTCCATGAGATCGAAAATCTCGGCGGCTTTCGCGGCTTCAATGCCGCGCGCTTCGGCGCCATCACAGAAAATCTTGCGCTGCGCTTCCATTTCGCTGCGGATTTTCTTGCCCATGGCACGGCGCAACAAATCCGCAGCACCCAGCGAATAGCCGGCCAGATCCTGCGCAATCTGCATGACCTGTTCCTGATAGACCATGATGCCATAGGTCTCAGACAAAATGTGCCTTATCGCCTCATGCGGCGGCGCCCAAGCCTCGCCATGTTTGCGCGCGCAATAGGCCGGGATATTCGCCATGGGGCCGGGGCGATAGAGCGCCACCGCCGCCACCAAATCCTCAAAACGGTTGGCGCGCATCTGCCGCAAGCAGTCGCGCATCCCCTGCCCTTCAAACTGGAACACGCCGGCGGCATCGCCGCGCCCGAGCATGTCGTAGGTTTTCGGATCATCCAGCGGTATGGCGGCGATATCTACCTCTATCCCCTGCCCTTTCAGGATGTCCAACGCGCGTTCAATGACGGTGAGCGTCTTCAGGCCCAGGAAGTCGAACTTCACCAGGCTCGCCATCTCAGCGTATTTCATCGAATATTGCGTGACGAGCATTTCCGAACGCGGGTCGCGATAGAGCGGCACGGTTTCGATCAAGGGCTTGCGCCCAATCACCACGCCGGCGGCATGGGTTGAGGCATTGCGATAAAGCCCTTCAACCTGCAGCGCGATATCCATACGCCGCGCGACTTGTTCGTCGCTATCGCGCATTTCCTGCAAGCGCGCTTCGCCTTCAATCGCCTGCGAAAGCGTCACGGGCTTGGCGGGGTTATTCGGAATGAGTGAGGCGATCTTGTCCACCTGGCCATAAGGCATGCCCAGCACGCGCCCGACATCGCGCACCGCGGCTTTCGCTTGCAGCTTGCCGAAGGTGATGATTTGCGCAACGCGGTCTTCACCATATTCGCGCCTGACATAGGCAATCACCTCGTCGCGCCGATCCTGGCAGAAATCAATATCGAAATCCGGCATGGAAACGCGTTCCGGGTTGAGGAAGCGTTCGAACAGAAGGCCGAAA
Organism: Roseomonas sp.; assembly: GCA_044356095.1. Taxonomy (GTDB): domain Bacteria; phylum Pseudomonadota; class Alphaproteobacteria; order Acetobacterales; family Acetobacteraceae; genus Neoroseomonas. The sequence goes on along the minus strand of JBIKWX010000336.1, from coordinate 75 downwards.
CGAATGGGGTCAAGGTCCGTGATCAGCAAAGCCCAGGCGGCGACGGAACCGGCGCCCGAACCGCGCCCCGGCCCC
>JBIKWX010000335.1:0-3410 GCA_044356095.1 Roseomonas sp. | reverse complement strand
TCACCATCATGATCCCGCCGCCGAATGTGACCGGCAGCCTGCATATCGGCCATGCGCTGGATAATACCTTGCAGGATGTGCTGATCCGCTGGCGGCGCATGCAGGGGCGCGATGCGCTGTGGCAGCCCGGCACGGACCATGCCGGCATTGCGACTCAAATGGTGGTGGAACGCCTGCTGGCCGAACAGAAGCAACCGGACCGCCGCAGCATGGGGCGCGAGGCTTTTCTGAAGCGCGTTTGGGAATGGAAGGCGGAATCGGGCGGCACCATCACGCGGCAATTGCGCCGGCTTGGCGCATCGCTCGATTGGCCACGTGAACGCTTCACGATGGATGAGGGGCTTTCGGCCGCCGTTCGAGAAGTATTCGTCACGCTGCACCGCCAGGGCCTGATCTATCGCGACCGGCGCCTCGTGAATTGGGACCCGACTTTCCTGACCGCGATTTCCGATCTGGAAGTCGAAAGCAAGGAGGTGAAGGGCAGCCTTTGGCATTTGCGCTACCCGGTGGAAGGCGCACCGGGGCAGTTTTTGGTGGTGGCCACGACGCGCCCGGAAACCATGCTGGGCGATACCGCCGTTGCCGTGCATCCCGATGATGCGCGCTTCAAGGATTTGATCGGCAAGCGCGTGATCCTGCCGCTATTGGGCCACGCCATTCCCGTAGTCGCGGATGAATATTCCGATCCGGAAAAGGGATCGGGCGCGGTCAAGATCACGCCTGCCCATGACTTCAATGATTTTGAGGTCGGGCGGCGCCATGATCTGCCCATGCCATCTGTTCTGGATGCCGAAGGACGCGTGATATTGGAAGAAATCAGCGCGCATTTCGCCGCCGCTGATGGCATTGCGGATCACGCATTTGTGCGCGGGCTGGCGGGGCAGGATCGCTTTGCGGCGCGTAAGGCAATTGTCGCGCGGCTTGAGGAATTGGAACTGGTCGAGAAGATCGAACCGCACACCCATATGGTGCCGCATAGTGAGCGTTCAGCGGTGCCGATTGAACCGCGTCTGACGATACAATGGTATGTGGATGCGAAAACACTGGCGGGGCCGGCCATTCGCGCTGTGGAATCTGGCCAGACCGTGTTTTCCCCAAAGCAATTCGAAAACACCTTCTTTGCCTGGATGCGCGACATCCAGCCCTGGTGCATTTCCCGCCAGCTTTGGTGGGGCCACCAAATCCCCGCCTGGTATGCGCCGGATGGCGAGGTGTTCGTCGCCCATACCGAAGAAGAAGCCCAAGCGGCAGCGCGCGCCAAATGCGGCCAGCCGGTCGCGCTGACGCGTGATGAGGATGTGCTGGATACCTGGTTTTCTAGCGCGCTATGGCCCTTTTCCACCATTGGCTGGCCGGAAAAAACGCCGGAATTGGCGAAATACTATCCAGGCGATGTTTTGGTCACTGGATCGGATATCATCTTCTTCTGGGTCGCCCGGATGATGATGATGGGCATTCATTTCATGGATGGGCGGGTACCCTTCAAGACCGTTTGCATCCATGGCCTGGTGCGCGATGAAAAGGGGCAGAAGATGTCCAAATCACGCGGCAATGGCATTGATCCGCTGGAACTGCTGGATGCCTATGGCGCGGATGCGATGCGCTTCACCTTGTGTGCGCTGGCCGCACCTGGGCGCGATATCAAGCTCGGCCGGCAGCGGGTGGAAAGCTATCGGTCCTTTGCGACGAAAATCTGGAATGCGGCCCGGTTTTGCGAAATGAACGGCATTGCGCCGGGGGCTGGGTTCGACCCGGCCTCGGCCAAGCTGCCGCTTTCGCGCTGGATTTTGGATGCCACCAATGCAGCGCTGGCGGAAGCCAATGCCGCGCTGGAAGGCTTCCGCTTCGATGATTACGCCAAGGCCTGCTATCGCTTCGCCTGGAATGATTTCTGCGATTGGTTCCTGGAATTCGCCAAGCCCGTGCTGAACGGCCCGGATGGCGCCGACAAGGATGAGGTGAAGGCGACCGCGGCGCATGTGCTTGGCGTGATTCTACGCATGCTCCATCCCGTCATGCCCTTCATCACGGAAGAATTGTGGCACCGCATGGGCTATGGCGCTGAGGGCAGTCTGATCCGCACTGCATGGCCGGAAGCCATGCCGGTTGCCGATGCTGCGGCGGCGCGCGCGGAATTGGATTGGGTGGTGCGGCTGATTTCGGAAATGCGCACCGTGCGGTCCGAGATGAATGTCGCCCCCTCCGTCACCGTGCCGCTGCTGATGGCCGGCGCCCGGCCCGAAAGCCTGGCGCGCGCCGAACGCTGGGCGGATGCCATTCGCCGCCTTGGCCGCGCGAGTGACATCCGCGCCTTGAGTGGCGACCCACCCAAGGGCGTGGTGCAGGCCGTTTTGGATGAAACCACGCTGATGCTACCCTTGGCCGATGTGATTGACTTCGCCGCCGAACGCGCCCGCCTTGGCAAGGAACGCACGCGCATTGAAGGCGAAGTGCAGAAGGTTGAAGCCAAGCTTGGTAGTGAAGCCTTTGTCTCTCGTGCGCCGGTGGAGATTGTCGAGGAAAACCGCGAAAGGCTTGCGGCCTGGCAGGCGGAAATCGCGCGGCTTGATGCCGCTTTGGCGCGGATTGCGGATTAGCGCATGTTTGAAGGGGGCACTTTCAAGTTATTCGCTGCCATTACAGTATTTGTCGGCGTGACAGTGCTGCTGACGAATGGCTTGGCGCGGCTTAATCTTGGCGGCGCACCGGTCAGCCGCGCGGTGGCGCAATTCATCGCGGCCTTGATCGGCCTCGCGGTCAGTGTGGGTTTTCTATACGCAATCGGATGATGGCGTAGGTCAATTTTGCAGGAGGAAAATGACGATGACGAAATGGGACAAGTCGAAGCTGCCGAGCCGGCACACCACCATGGGGCCGGAACGCGCGCCGCATCGTTCCTATTACTACGCCATGGAATTGACGGCTGAGGAAATAGCGCAGCCGCTGGTCGGCGTCGCTTCCTGCTGGAATGAAGCCGCACCCTGCAATATCGCGCTGTCGCGTCAGGCGCAGGCGGCGAAGATTGGCGTGAAGGAAGCGGGTGCCACGCCGCGCGAATTCACCACCATCACGGTCACTGATGGCATTGCGATGGGCCATCAATCCATGAAATCATCCTTGGCGTCACGCGATACCATCGCGGATTCCATTGAACTCACGATGCGCGGGCATTGCTATGATGCGCTGGTTGGCATTGCGGGCTGCGACAAGTCACTCCCCGGTGTCATGATGTCCATGATCCGGCTGAATGTGCCATCGGTTTTCATGTATGGCGGGTCCATCATGCCGGGCAAACATCATGGCCGCGATGTCACGGTGCTGGATGTGTTTGAAGCGGTGGGCAAGCACGCTGCCGGCGGCATGTCTGATGAGGAATTGGATGAGCTGGAACGCCATGCCTGCCCGGGTGC
>JBIKWX010000093.1:0-11984 GCA_044356095.1 Roseomonas sp. | reverse complement strand
TGAAGCTGCGCCTTTCCACCAATGGCATCCGCACGGTGGAACATAATGGCGGGCTTGATGCCTTCCTGCTCGGCACGCCGGACCGCAAGCTGACGGAAGATGCCATTGTGCTGAAGCGCCGCCTGGAACGCGCCCAGGCCGCCAAGGCCGCCTGAAGCCTTTTCCTGCTTGGCTATCGTAACCCGCGGGGGCAGCTTCCGCGGGTTTTTCTTCGCCTATCTGGCGCCGCGCTGGCGTTCAATCTCCCGCCAGCGGGCGACATTGCGGTTATGCGCTTCAAGCGTTTCGGCAAAGGCATGGCCGCCGGACCCATCCGCGACAAAATAGAGAAAATTACTCGTCGCCGGCTTGGTGGCGGCGCGGAGCGAATCGCGCCCCGGATTGGCAATCGGCCCCGGCGGCAGGCCGCGATTGCGATAGGTATTGAAGGGGCTGTCGCGGTCCAGATCAGCGCGCGTGATGGGCCTGTCCAAGGCCGCGCCGCCCAAGGCCGCGTAGACCACTGTCGGGTCCGATTGCAGCGGCATATTGCGCCTGAGGCGATTGATGAAGACCGAGGCAACCAGCGCGCGTTCCTCAGCCTTGCCGGTTTCGCGTTCAATGATGGAAGCGAGGATCAGCGCCTCCCGCGCGCTCCGCAGCGGCAGGTTGGGCGCGCGGTCGCGCCAGGCTTCGGCCAGCGCGGTATTCATCGCTGCCTGGGCGCGGCGGATCAGCCCAGCGCGACTATCGCCAAATTCAAAGGCATAAGTTTCGGGCAGGATGCTGCCCTCGGCGATGGGTTCGGCCTCGCCCATCAGACCCTCGGTCTTGTCCAGCAGGGCCTGGATTTGCAGCGCGGATAGCCCTTCAGGGATGGTGACACGGCGCTGCACAGGCCGCGCTTCGCGCAGGATTTCCAGCACCTGCTTGAGTGACGCGCCCGCGGGAAAGGCGAATTCCGCCGCACGCAGCGGTCCCGCGCCCTTGGTGAGCTGGCTTGCGACCAGAAAATGTCGCGCATCGGCGATAATGCCGGCTTCCTTGAGCGCGCCGGCAATCGCCTCAGTCCCGCCGCGCGGGATCACCACGGCACGCTCAGTGACCAGCGGGCCGGGGGCTTCGTAAACCTCGCGCGCCCATTTCGCCGTGGCCCCAAGGGCAATCAGCACCGCCAGGATCAGGCCAAGGAGGATAAGCGCCACCCGCCCGCGGCGTTTGCGCGGTGCGGGGGTGGTTTCATTCATCCGAGGTTACGGCGCACCACGGAAAATGATGCTGGCATTGGTGCCGCCAAAGCCGAAGGAATTGGACAGCGCGATATCAATCTTCCGCGGCTGCGGTTCCTTCGCCACGCGATCAATCGCGCTTTCGCGGGATGGCTTTTCCAGATTGAGCGTCGCGGGGGCCACTTGGTCACGAATGGCAAGGATCGAGAATATCCCCTCCACCGCGCCTGCAGCGCCAAGCAAATGCCCGACAGCCGATTTGGTGGAAGACATGGCAAGCCCGCGTGCGGCATCGCCCCAAAGCCGTTCCACCGCTTCCAATTCCAGATCATCCCCAAGCGGCGTCGAGGTGCCATGGGCATTCACATACTGGATTTGCTCGGGCGTGATGCCGGCGCTGGCAAGGGCTGCCTTCATGGCGCGGAAGGCGCCATCATGGCCCTCGGCCGGGGCGGTGATGTGATAGGCATCACCGCTCATGCCATAGCCAATAACCTCGCCGTAAATCTTCGCACCGCGCGCCTTGGCGTGTTCCAATTCTTCCAGCACCAAAACGCCAGCACCTTCCCCCATGACAAAGCCATCACGCGCTTCATCCCAGGGGCGGGACGCGGCGGTTGGATTGTCATTGAAGCTGGTGGAAAGGGCGCGCGCGGCGCAGAAGCCGGCCATGCCAAGCTCACCCACCGCGGCTTCCGCACCACCGGCCACCATCACATCCGCATCACCAAGGGCGATCAGCCGCGCGGCGTCACCCAGCGCATGCACGCCGGTGGCGCAGGCCGTCACCACAGAATGATTGGGGCCCTTGAAGCCATAGCGGATGGAAACCTGGCCGGAGGCCAGATTGATCAGCGCTGAGGGAATAAAGAAGGGCGAAATGCGCTTGATCTTGCCCTGAATGATCAGGGAAGCGGCTTCCTGAATCGTCTCAAGCCCACCAATGCCGGACCCAATCATCACGCCCGTACGGCAGCGCTGATCTTCATCCTGCGGCACCCAGCCGGAATCGACTACCGCTTCATCCGCCGCGACCATCGCGAATTGGATGAAGCGATCCATCTTTTTCTGATCCTTGACGGGGATCCATTCATTGATGTCAAGCCCACCTTCGGCCTTCACACCAGCCGGGATTTGCCCCGCAATGCGCGCCGTCAGGTTCGAAGCGTCAAAGGATTGAATGGCGCCAATACCGGAATGGCCGGCGAGCATGCGCTTCCACACATGCTCCACACCAACCCCCAGCGGGCAGGCAATGCCCATGCCCGTCACGACAACGCGACGAGGCGCAAAACCCTTCTGGAACACGCGCGATTCCCCGTTGGATCAGCGAAGAGGCGCTCAGGCGCCCTTGTGCTTTTCGATATAGTCGATCGCGTCCTTCACGGTCGTGATCTTTTCCGCGGCATCATCCGGGATTTCCACGCCGAAGGCTTCTTCGAACGCCATCACCAGTTCAACCGTGTCAAGGCTGTCCGCGCCCAGGTCATCAATGAAGGATGCCTCAGTGGTCACCTTCGCTTCTTCGACGCCAAGGTGTTCGACAACGATCTTCTTGACCTTCTCGGCGGTATCGCTCATCGCGTAACTCTCCATTTGGCGGGGCTTGGCCCGCGCTCCCCAAAACAATGCGGCTGGCTGCCTGATGGCCTGGGACTCGCGCCCCATCCCGCCCGGCGGCGTCGCCTTAACATAGGCGTGAAGCGGGGCCTAGGCTGGAAGCACCGACTTGGTCAAGATTCCGGCAAGAAAGCGCTGCCCCCCCTTAGCTCGCGGCGTAGAGATACATTGGCAATGGCTGGGTCTCATCCGTGACCGAGGTCACGCCGGGCACCCCCTCTGCCAGAACCCGAAGGCCGCGCTTGATGGCGTCCGAGCGGGAGAAGCCGTGGAAGGTCACCGCGCCATCCTTCACATCCACCATGATGTAATAGGTATCGGCCCAGGGTTCCTTGCGCATCGCGGCCAGGACGGCGGCCCGGATGCGCCCATCCGGGATGCCTTCGGCCTTTTCGGGGGGCAGCAGCAGGGCATGCAGCAAATCGGCCCGGCTGATCAGGCCACGCAGCCGCCCTTCGGCGACCACCAGCACCCGGCGAATGCCGTGCTGTTCCATGATTTGCGCGACATGGGCGGCGGTCGCGTCCGGTTCCACCGTGACCAGCTTTTCCGTCATGATATCGCGCGCCTTGGCGCCATGGGTGCGGGCGTAATGCTCAGCGCCACGGCCAGGGTCGCCAAACAGGCCAGAGAACCAGGAGGCGGGCTTGTCTTCCTCCCCGGCCAGGCGACGGATCAGGTCTGCCTCGGTCACCATGCCAAGCAAGGCGCCATCAGCGGCCAGCACCGGCACGGCGGAAATGCCGCGTTCGGCGAGCAACCGCGCCACGGCGATCACCGGGGTTTCGGGCGGCACGGTAACAAGTTCAGTGGTCATCAGATCACGGGCGGTGAGTGTGGACATGGTTTATCCCTCCTGATTGTGCCGCTTCAATAGCGGGTTTTGCCCCAGCGATTCTTGACGCAGGTCAATGGTGAGGGAGTTCTCGCAACCAAAGCGCGAATATGCGAAGCTTCGCCAATGAAGGCTGCTTCATTATTATTGGCCCTGATGCTGGGCGGTTGCGGCGTGCTGGGAGGCGCAGGGCTGACGGCGCCGGCACCACAGGGCCAACTTGTGCCCCCGGAAGCCCTGGCGCCCTTGGCCGCACCGCCGCCAGGCCGAGCGCTTTGGGCAGAGATTGGCGAGGATGCCGGGCCAGCACGCCCGGTGCGCGAAGAAGGCCCGCGGCGCTTTTGGCGCATGGATCAAGGGTTTGTCTTTGTGACCGAGGGCGCAAGGGTGGTGGCAACCGCCGGGCTTCCCACCATGCTGTTGGCCAGCGCGCCGATTGGTGAGGACCCGCTGCGCCGCGCGGCCCCCCTTGGCCCGGCACCGATTCGCTTGGCGCATGGCTTCGATCTGTCCGGCGCTGAGGGGCGCCCGGAACAGATGCGCTTCGGCCAAGTGGTGCAATGCCGGATTGAGGCCGAGGAGCCCGCCATTGGCGGCCTGATCGAACGGGTCGAGATTTGCGAGGGCGCCGCGTTTTTCACCAATCGCTTCTGGTTCCGCGCCGCTGATCGCGTGCTGATTCGTTCTGAACAATGGATCGGGCGCGATGTGCCGCCGCTTCGCTTGGAAGTCGCGGTGGAGGGGAGTTGAGGCGGGCCGATAAGGCGCCCGCTAAAACTTCACACTGTCCCAGACCCAAGCGCGCTTGGCGCGATCTGCCGCCTGCCAGGCGGCGATCTGATCCTTCAGCCGCAACGTCAGCGCAATATCATCAAGCCCTTCCAGCAGCGCATCGCGCTTGCGCGCATCAATGCTGAAGGGAATCTCCGCACCTTCCGGCGAGATCACCACCTGACGCACCAGATCAATCGCGGTATGGCGTGCACCTTGGCTCGCTTCCGTCTCGGCGGCGATTTGCTTCACCACTTCCTCGGGCAGGGCAATCGGCAGCAAGCCGTTCTGGAAGCAGTTATTGTGGAAAATATCGCCGAAGCTTGGCGCAATCACGCAGCGAATGCCTGCCCCCATCAGCGCCCAAACGGCACCTTCGCGCGATGATCCACAGCCAAAATTCGCCCCCGCCAGCAGAATGGGCGCTTCACGATAAGGCGCCTTGTTCAGCACGAAATCGGGATTCTCCGCACCATCGGGCAGGAAGCGCAGATTCTCAAAAGCATAAGGCCCGAGCCCAGTGCGCCCGGTGCCGACCAGGCGTTGGATGCGAATGATCAGATCCGTATCCACATTGGCGCGCATGAGTGGCGCGGCGGGGCCGGCAAGTTTGGTGAATTTTTCCATGATCTCTGCGCCCCTTTACGCTGCGAATTGCCGTACATCGGCGATGGCGCCGGCTAGCGCCGCTGCCGCCGCCATGGCCGGTGAGGCCAAATGCGTGCGCGCCCCCGGCCCCTGCCGCCCGACAAAATTGCGGTTCGATGTGGAAACGCATCGCGCGCCTGGCGGCACGGCTTCACCATTGGCTGCCACACATAACGCGCAGCCAGGTTCGCGCCATTCAAAGCCGGCCGCGGTGAAGGCCGCATCCAGCCCTTCGGCTTCGGCTTCCTTCTTCACGCGTTCCGATCCAGGCACCACCCAGGCCGTGACATGCTCTGCCACCTTGCGCCCGCGCAGCACAGCAGCGGCGGCGCGCAAATCCTCAATGCGCGAATTGGTGCAGGAACCGATGAAAACCCAATCAATCTTCGTGCCCGCAATCGGCTGACCGGGCTTCAGGTCCATATAGGCCAAGGCGGCTTCATAAGCAGCGCGACGAATGGGATCAGGCGCCGAGGCAGGATCGGGCACGCGGCCTGTCACCGGCAACACCTGTTCCGGGCTGGTGCCCCAGGTGATTTGCGGCGCGATATCCGCCATGGAAATCAGCAGATCGGAATCGAACATTGCATCCGCATCACTTGGCAGGCTGCGCCAATGATTGAGCGCCGCATCCCAGGCTGCTCCCGTGGGTGCAAAGCGCCGGCCAGCGAGCCATGCGTAAGTCACATCATCGGGGGCGACCATGCCCATCTTCGCCCCCATTTCAATGGAAAGATTGCAAAGCGTGAGGCGCCCTTCGACCGAAAGCGCGCGCACCGCAGAACCGGCATATTCCACCGCATAGCCCGTGCCCGCACCGGTGCCGAAACGGCCAATGGCATGCAGGATCATATCCTTCGGCGTGACACCTGCTGGTGCCGTGCCCTCAAAACGAATCCGCATGCGCTTTGGTTTTTTCTGCGGCAGGGTTTGCGTTGCCAGCACATGACGCAACTCCGATGCGCCAATGCCAAAGGCCAAGGCGCCAAGCCCGCCATTGGTGCAGGTATGGCTATCGCCGCACACAAGCGTTGTGCCGGGCAGCACAATGCCAAGCTCCGGCCCCATCACATGCACAATGCCATTGCCATCCTGACCAAGATCGAAAAGCCTGACCCCGGTTTCCGCGGCACGCTTGCGCAAACCCGCGATCAGCTCACCTCCCTTCGGGAAGCTCTCGGCGGTGCGGCCTGGCGTTGTCGCCACCGCGTGATCCGGTGTGGCGAAGGCAAGTTCCGGGTGTGGGATCGCGTAACCCGCTTCACCCACTTCGCGCAGCGCCCGCCCACCCGAAAGATCATGCAGCAGCACGCGGTCACAATGCAGCAACGACCAGCCGGAACCGAGGTCGGCAATGACATGCGGGTCCCAAATCTTGTCGAATAATGTCGCGGCCATGTGCTTCCCCCAAATGCTTGACGGCGGCACCGCTGGCGCCGCACCGTCTGCCCCTATCACGCCGCGCCAATCATGCGCGGTCAAGCTGGGGAGGAATTACATGGCGCGGATCACGCGGCGCGGGCTGGCAGGCTTGGGATTGGCGACGCCTTTTCTGGCGCGGCAGGCTTGGGCGCAGGGCAGCTACCCGGATCGGCCCGTGCGCATGATTGTGCCCTATAGCGCGGGCGGTGTCGCGGATACGATTGCGCGCATCATTCAGCCGAAAGTGGCGGAACATCTCGGCCAATCCTTCATCATTGAAAACCGCACCGGCGCATCTGGTTCCATCGGCGCCATGGCGGTGGCGCAAAGCCCGGCTGATGGGCACACATTCTTGTTTGAGGGTGCGACCTTTGCGACCCTGCCTTTGGTCAGCCGGAGCCTGCCAATTGATTACACCTCGGCCTTCGCGCCCGTCGTACAGGTCACGACCCAGCCCTATATGCTTGGTGTGCGCGCAGGCTTTCCGGCGCGCGACCTTGCGGGGTTTGTCGCCGAAGCGAAGCGCAGGCCAGGCGAGATTACCTATGGCACGCCGGGGGTCGCGCATATCGGCCATTTCATGGGCGAATTGTTGCAATTGATGGCCGGCATCAAGCTGGAACATATCCCCTATCGCGGCGGCGCCGATGTGGCGCGCGAATTGGCCGGGGGGCGGTTGGATGCGGGCATCATCTCCTATTCCAGCCTGCGGCCTGCGGTGGAACGCGGCACGACGCTGTTGGCGAGCACGGCAGCCGAACGGCAAGCGATTCTGCGCCAAATCCCCGTGATCGCCGAGACCTTTCCCGGTTATGATCTGGTTTCCTGGACAGGATGTTTTGCCCCGGCCGGCACGCCGGAAGTGGCGCAGAATCGCTTTGTCGCCGCCATTCATCACGCGCTGAAGGACCCTTCCATTCAGGCGCGGCTGGAAGCGACCGGGGCGGACCCGGTGATTTCCTCCCCCGCTGCCTATCAGGCGGTGATTGCCAAGGACCGCGATGTGGCGCGGCGCATCGTGGCCGCGACTGGGCTATCCATATCCTGACCGGGCTGGACAGGCAGGGCTTGAAGGCGGAAGCTTTCGCCAGAGGAAACGGAGCGGAGCCGAGACATGGCCACCACAAGCAAGATGCGGCTGTATTGGTCGCCACGCTCACCCTTCGTGCGCAAGGTGATGATCGCCGCGCATGAATTGGGTCTGGCGGATCAGATTGAAACGATGCGCACGCGGGTTGCGACCAATCAGGTGCATAAGGGGCTGCTGAGTGACAATCCGCTTGGCAAGATTCCAACGCTGCTGCTGGCTGATGGCACGATCCTGTATGATTCTGTGGTGATCTGCGAATATCTGGACAGCATCGCAGCCAAACCGAAATTGTTCCCGCCATCAGGCCCGGCGCGCTTCCAGGCGCTGCGCCGCCATGCGCTTGGCAATGGCTATCTGGATATGTTGCTGATGTGGCGTAATGAACAAGGTCGTGCCGCACCCAACCCCGGCATGATCGAAGGCTGCGAATTGAAGCACGCCGCAACCGTGAAGGCGCTGGAAGCCGAGGCTCCGGCGCTGGCACGGGATGATTTCGGCATTGGGCATATCGCGATTGCTTGTGCGCTTTGCTACCTCGATTTCCGGTTTGATGCCTTGCAATGGCGCAAGGGCGCACCGGCGCTGACCGCTTGGCATGAGGCTGCAATGGCGCGGCCTTCCTTCCTGGCAACGCCTGTGGTGGATGATTGATCATGCCGCCGCGCATCCCGCTGCCCGGTCCGGAGGAAATGACCCCGGCGCAGCGGCGTGTGCATGATGCGGTTGTCAGCGGGCCGCGCGGTACGCTGATTGGCCCCTTGCGCGCCGCCATCCATAATCCCGAATTGGCGGAGCGTTGGTCGGCACTTGGGGAGATTCTGCGCTTCCGCACATCCTTGCCCAAGCGGCTTTCGGAATTGGCAATTCTGGTGACGGGGCGGCGTTGGACCAGCCAGGTTGAATGGTGGGTTCATGCGCGCGCGGCGGCTGAGGCGGGGCTCCCGCCCGTCGCCATCGAAGCGATGCGTCAGGGGCAAGCGCCTGTTTTTGAAACGAAACAGGAAGCGCTGGTCTATCGCTTCGCGCGCGCCTTGCAGCAATCGGGCGATGTGCCGCGTGAGATTTACGATGATGCCGTGGCGCAATTTGGTGTGGCCGGTGTGGTCGAACTCACGGCCCTGATTGGCTATTACACCATGGTTTCCATGACACTGAATGCGCATGAAATTCCATTGCCCGAGGGTGTAACGGCGCCGCTTGAAGCGCCGATCCGGGGCGGCTTGCATGAATTGCCGGAACTGGCAGCGAAATCGGAGGTTCGGTCATGAAACTCACCCGCAGAAGCGCGCTTGGCCTGATGGCGGCCTTGCCCTTGCCCGCCTTGGCGCAGGCATTTCCGGATCAGCCCATACGTTTGATTGTGCCATTCCCGCCCGGTGGGCCGGCGGATATCATTGGGCGTCTGATTTCGCGTGTCATGGGCGATAAACTTGGCAAACCTGTCATTGTCGAAAACCGCTCCGGCGGCGGTGGCTTGGTGGGTATTGAAGCGGTCGCGCGGTCACGGCCTGATGGGCTGACGATTGGGCTTGCGAGCAGCGGTGTTTTGACGGTGCAGCCGCATCTGACGCAGCAAATGCCATTCGATGCTTTGCGCGATTTGGCACCCATCGGCCTCGTGCTTTCCGTACCGCAAATCCTGACCGTCAATCCAAACCTGCCGGTGCGTAACCTCAGCGAATTCATCGCCCGCGCCAAGGCGGAACCGGGCAAGCTTTCCTATGGCTCGGCCGGCATTGGGTCTTCGCTGCATATGTCCATGGAATTGCTGAAGCAGCTGAGTGGCATTGATGTGGTGCATGTGCCCTATCGTGGTGCGGCGCCCGCGGTGACGGATGCGGTGGCCGGGCGCATTGAGATTCTGATGGCGGATGTGCCGGCGATTCTGTCGCAAATTCGCGCCGGCACTCTGCGTCCGCTTGGCATCAGCGCGCCGCAGCGGCTCGATATCCTGCCCGATCTGCCAACCCTGGTTGAAGCCGGACTGCCCGGAATGATCAGCGATACCAGCTACGGACTTGTGGCGCCTGCCGGCACGCCGCCTGAGCGTATTACGCTATTGCGCAATGCCATGGTCGCCGCGATCAACGACCCAGAAACGCGCCAGGCCTTTGCCGCGCAAGGTGGCACTCTGGTCGGCAGTACGCCCGACGAATTCACGCAAGCCATTCGTGAAGGCAGCGCGCGCTGGGGCCAGGTGGTTCGCGCCGGCAATATCAAATTGGAGTAGCCGATGAACCCCTTTCCCGATCTGCAATCCTTCAAGGTCAGCATCACCGATCACGTCGCAACCGTGATGATTGCGCGCCCGCCGGTGAATGCGCAGAACAGCGCCTTTCGTGATGAAATCACGCGCATCTTCGACACTTTCCACGAAATGCCGGAAGTGCGCGCGATTGTGCTGACCGGTGAGGGGCGGAATTTCTCGGCCGGTGCGGATTTGAAGGATAGGCCGGATGTAACGCGCCAAGGCGCCTTCCCGCGCCATAACCGTCTGGTGCGCGCGGGCTTTGATTGCGTCATGGAATGCGGCAAGCCGGTGATCGCCGCGGTGAATGGTGCCGCGATTGGCGCGGGCTGCGTGCTCGCTTTGGTTTGCGACATTATCGTGGTTGCTGAAGACAGTTTCATGTCCATGACGGAGGTTGAGGTCGGCCTTGCCGGCGGTGTGCGCCATGTGCTGCGCCATTTCGGGCAATCCAATGCGCGGCTGATGCTCTATACCGCGCGGCGTTTTTACGGCCCGGATCTCTATCGCATGAATGTCGCTTCCGCCTGTGTGCCGCAGGATCAATTGCTGGCAACCGCGCAAGGCATTGCGGGCGAGATTGCTTCCAAGGTGCCGCTCGCGGTGGAAGCGGCGAAACGCGGCTTTACGCTGACGGAATATCTGCCGCTGTCTGAAGGGTATCGCTACGAACAGACTCAAACGGCGGCATTGTCACGCACCGAAGATACGCGTGAAGCGCAGCGCGCTTTTGCTGAAAAGCGCAAGCCGGTCTTCAAGGGGCGCTAGCCTGTTACGAAGGTTTGCGCGCTGCCTCATCCATCAGGTTTTGCTGGCGGCGCGCTTCTTCGCGCGCTGCCTCGGCGGCGCGGTTTTCGCGGAGTTGTTCCACCACGCGTTCCGCCGCGCGCGCATCCGCCAGAATTTGCCGCTGACGATCGGTTTCCTGCCGTGCGCGTTCCTGCGCCTCTTCGGCCGCGGCGCGATCATCCAGTGCCTTCCGGATGAAGGCGCCAAGCTGCGGATTCAAGCCTTCTGAGCTCTCCTGCCGCAGCGCCTGTTCAGCGGCGGCAAGGGCTTGCTGCGCAGTGGCCTCGGCGGCCAGTTTTTCGGCCAAGGCGCGCCGTTCCGCCTGGGCTTCCAAGCGGCGGAGTTTTTGCAGCGTCACCAAAGGGTCCTTGGCCATGGCGCTTACGGTAAAGCGTCGCGCGCGGCCTTCCAAGCCCCAAAGGCGCCATTCGACGCGATGCGCTGCTTCGGGCATGATGGCTCAAACCAGGGGAGCAGAGCATGACCCGCCATACGCTTTATGTGCGTCTTGCCGAGACGCTGTATCGCATCGAACGCCCCTGGGGCGATGTGCCGATGGGGGTTGGCGCACCTTCCGATGTCGCCTGCGATGCCGATGGCAATGTCTATTGCCAGTTGCGGCAAGACCCTTATGCGGGCGCTGCGGGTCCGGCGGTGGTGGTGCTGGCGCCGGATGGCAAGCGCATCGCCGCTTGGGGTGGGGATGAAGTGGCGGATGGGCATATGCTTTCCGTCCATCCCGATGGGCGCGTTTTCGTCGTGGATCGCGACGCGCAGGAAATCATCATTTTCGATCGTCACGGCAAAAGACTTGGCGGGCTTGGCAAGCGGCATCGCCCCGGCGAGCCCTTCAACGCGCCTTGTGATATCGCCTTCGGGCCTGATGGTTCGATCTATGTGGCGGATGGCTATGGCGCATCGCTGGTGCATCGCTTCAGCGCGGATGGCACACCGATGGGCCATTGGGGGCGGCCTGGGTCTGGGCCTGGTGAATTCTCCACGCCGCATTCCGTTTGGGTGCTGCCTGATGGGCGCGTCACGGTCGCGGATCGGGAAAATAATCGCGTGCAGGTTTTCACCAGTGACGGTGAATGGCTCGCGGATTGGACAGATCATCACAAGCCCATGTCGGTGCATGGCGGGCCGGGCGGCACGCTTTATGTCACGGATCAGGTGCCGCGGCTTTCGCTATTGGCGCAGGATGGCACGCTGCTTGGCCGCTGCCGCCCAGTGCTGAATGGCGCGCATGGCATGTGGCTGGCGCCGGATGGCAGCATATTCCTGTCGGAACAAAACCCGCCGCGCCTGACGCGGCTTGTGCCCGTGGCGGGCTGAGGAGAGAGAGCCATGTTA
>JBIKWX010000334.1:0-3423 GCA_044356095.1 Roseomonas sp. | reverse complement strand
GGAAGCGGCAGGGCAGGGGCCGGATGCGGCGGCGCTGCTCCGCCATCCGGTGCTGGCCGCCGCCATGGATGATGCTTTGGCCGAAGGCCATTCCGTCACCGCCGAACTCCATCTGCCAGTGCCCGTGCCCCGAGAGGTCTCGGCCCGCGTCGTGCCGCTTGATCCGCCGCTGGCTGATGGCGGGCGGCTGTTGATTTTGCTGATTGATCGCAGCCGGGAAGCGGCGATTGAACGGACGCGCGCCGATTTTGTCGCCAATGCCAGCCATGAATTGCGCACACCGCTGGCGAGCCTGCTTGGCTTCATTGAAACGCTGCGCGGCCCCGCCGCCGATGACCCCGCCGCGCAGCAGCGCTTCCTTGGCATCATGGCCGAACAGGGTGAGCGGATGCGTCGGCTGATTGATGATCTGCTCAGCCTGTCGCGGATTGAGATGGAAGAACATCAGCCACCGGTCGGCGAGGCCCCGCTTGCCATGATCACGCGTGCGGAGGTGGAGGCGCTGTCACCGCTGATGAAGCGGCGCGAGATAAGCGCGGAACTGGAACTGGCAGAAGCGCTGGTGGCGCGGCCCGCCAATGCGGATCAGGTGGCGCAGGTGATCCGTAATGTCCTTGAAAATGCCATCAATCACGGGCGAGATGGCGGGATCATCACTGTTACTTTGAAGCCCGCAGTCGCCGAGGATGGCACGGCAAGACCCGGCGCCTTGCTCAGCATTGCCGATGATGGGCCGGGCATCGCCAAGCACCATATCCCGCGCCTGACCGAGCGGTTTTACCGCGTGGATGCAGCGCGATCCCGCCACAAGGGCGGCACCGGGCTTGGCCTTGCCATTACGCGCCATATCGTGATGCGCCACCGCGGCAGGCTTGCCATTGAAAGCACCGAGGGACTTGGCACCAAGGTAAGCATCTGGTTGCCAGTCAGCTAAAGTGCCCCAAGCCCGGCAATGCCCGCCCTCGATCCAGCCCCGATCACTTGGGTGAAGCACGCCGCCAGGGTGCGGGATGAAGGCTTGGATTGATTGAAATCACTGAAATTTCAGCGCCCTGCTCGGCCAAAGCCTCGCTTGACAAGCAGCCTCGGCTAATGATCAAAGCGCGCAACTCAAAACGGGGAGAATGCGGATGAAATGGCCGGCCATGGGCTATGCGCGCGCCAGGAGCCTTGCCGAGCTTTGGTCCGCGCTTGAGACGCATGGCGATGCCGCCCAGATCATCGCAGGCGGGCAGACGCTTCTCGCGACCCTCGCCTTCCGGCTTTCCGAACCGGGCACGCTGATTGACATTACCGGCATCGCTGCATTGCGCGGCATTTCCAGCAATGGCCAGGTGCTCCGGCTTGGGGCGCTGACGCTCCATGCTGATCTTTGCAGTGATCCTTTGGTGAAGGCGCATGCGCCCCTTCTGGCGGCGGCGGCACCCCTGATCGCGCATCCGGCCATTCGCAATCGCGGCACCTTGGGCGGCAGCCTGGCCTATGCCGATCCGGCAGCGGAATTGCCAGCCTGCATGGTGGCTTTGGACGCGACAATCATCGCCGCATCAGCCAAAGGAGAACGCCGCATACCGGCAGCAGCCTTCTTCACCGATCTGCTGCAAACCGCACTAGCGCCGCGGGAAATCATCGCCGCAGTCGAAATCCCCTTGACCGGGCGCCTTGCCGCCATTGAGGAAATCACGCGCCGTTCCGGTGATTATGCCATGGCGGGCCTCGCTGCCACCTTGACCTTGGATGCCGGGCGCATCCTGGCACCCCGCCTGGTTTATTTCGGTGTTGGCAAAATTCCCGTATGTGCTGCTGCCGCCGCCAAGGCGCTTGAAGGCCGCAGCCTGGACCGTGCCGGCATCAGCGCCGCGCAGCAGGCGCTGGCGGATGATCTTGACCCACCCCATGATTTGCACGGCCCGCCAGAAATGAAGCGCCATCTGGCGCGCGTGCTGACAGAACGCGTTTTGCTTGGTTTTCTGAACCCGAAGGTGCAAGCCGCATGATCCCGATTACACTCACCGTGAATGGCGAGAAGATGACACGGCATGTGGAACCGCGCCGCCATTTGATTGACTTCCTGCGCCTTGATCTTGGCCTGACCGGTTCGCATGCCGGCTGCGAACACGGCGTTTGCGGCGCCTGCACGCTGCGCGTCAACGGCAAGATCATGCGCGGTTGCCTGATCCTTGCGGCGTCACTGGATGGTGCAGAGGTAGTGACGATTGAAGGCCTTTCCGAAAGCGGAGAGGTTGCCGATTTGCAGGCGGCTTTTGTGGCGCGCAATGCGGCGCAATGCGGCTTTTGCACGCCGGGCATGGTGATGACGGCGGCTGAACTGCTCGCTGAAGGCGGCAACCCGACGCGGGGTGAAATCCGCGAATATCTTTCGGGGAATTACTGTCGCTGCACCGGCTATCAGGCGATTGTGGATGCGGTTGAAGATACGCTCCGCGCCAGGGGGGGCACGCCATGAATGAAATCACGCCAGCTTCCATTGGCCTGTCGCGCGAGGATTTGCCCAATTCCTATATCGGGCGATCCGTGCCGCGCCCGAATGTGCCGAAGCTGGTGCAGGGGCGCGCGACCTATACCGATGATGTGACCCTGCCGCGCATGCTGCATGCGGCATTTCTGCGCAGCCCCCATGCGCATGCGAAAATCAGCGCCATTGATACGGCGCCCGCCAAGGCAGTGCCCGGTGTGATCCGCGTTTTCACCGGCCATGATCTCGCGAAATTCTGCGACCCCTGGGTTGCAACGCTTGATCATTTGAAGGGCATGAAATCCGCCCCGCAATACCCGCTGCCGCTCCACCGCGCCACGTGGCAGGGGGAGCCGATTGTGGCGGTGGTCGCGGAAAGCCGCGCTGCAGCCGAAGATGGTGTGGCAGCGCTTCAGGTGGAATTCGAAGCCCTGCCCGCGCAAACCGATATGGAAACCGCACTCGCCCCCGGCGCGGTCGTGATCCATCCCGAATTGGGCGATAATCTGGTGTTCACGCGCACGGCGGAAACCGGTGATGTCGCCGCCGCTTTCGCCGCCGCGCATAAACTTGTCGAAGCGCGATTTGTCACGGGAAGGCATACGGGTGTGACGCTGGAGCCGCGTTCCATCATCGCAGATTACAATCCAGCGGATGAAACGCTGACGGTGCATCACTCCACCCAGGCACCGCATATGATGCAGGGTGTCTTCGCCAAGCAATTGCGTATGAAGGAAGGCGATGTCCGCGTGATCTGCAAGGATGTCGGCGGCAGCTTTGGCATCAAGGTGCATGTCTATCCGGATGAGGTCGCGGTCGCTGCCATGGCGCGCATCATGGGCCGCCCGGTGAAATTCGTGGCCGACCGCTTCGAATCCTTCCTGAGCGACATCCATGCCCGTGATCACCGAATCAAGGGGCGCCTAGCCGTGGATGCGGAAGGCCGC
>JBIKWX010000399.1:0-12012 GCA_044356095.1 Roseomonas sp. | reverse complement strand
TTCGGTGATGGGCTGAAGCTCACTAACCAAGTGACAAGCCAGGAATACAAGCACGGCGATATAAAGTCCGTATTTTCGACCGCGATCAAGCAGATCACGCTCACCGAGCCGAACTTGGCCATCACCAAGGGTGTTATTCAGACTGATAATAATGGCGGCACATTCACCCTTGCGCAGCAAGGCCCGGTTACCTTCACCGAGCCAGGTGGCAGCGCACCCCGCTTCACCGGCACCATCAACAGCACCAACCTAGCGGCAACGCCCATCAATAGCGACCTGAACAATATTGATGGCCGGGATCTGGTCAGCTTTGGCATTGTGGTCGAGAATAAGGGCAGCAGCGCCGGCGGCGCTTTTGACGTCAAGATAACTGACACAATGCCCGCCGGTTTTTCTATCCCCACTCTTGGCCCTGGCCTTAATCTGAGGGTGACTGATGGTGCAGGGACGGCGCTCGCTTACACTTTGGACTCTGGCGACTTCTTTACTGGGGGATTGACGCTAACTGATGACACTACGGGTGCACTAAAGCCCTACGATCCCACGAACGGCCAGAACATCGTTATCATCACTTATGACCTGCTTTCACGTGACTTTGTTCAACCTAAACAGGAGATGAAGAATACGGCCAATGTGATAAACTACGCCGCAAGGGAAGGCGGAGAGAATTATATCGTTGAGCGTGGCCCACTAAAAGATGACGCAACGGTGACCACGGCCATACCACTGGTGGATAAGGTTGCCACGGTAACCTCCCTATCACAAACTACGAAGGTTGCTGGCAATCCGGATCTGTTCGATCTTGCCATTGGCGAGACCATTACCTATGAAATCACCGCAACCCTGCCGGAAGGGCGGATACAGGGCTTCAACATCCTGGATAAGCTGGAACAGTCACAGCAGAAATTGACTTATCTAAGTGCTTCTTGGGTTTCGAACGGGAACAACCTGTTCAGCGACTCTAGCTGGAACACGGCCCTTCCTAGCCCCACCATTGGACATCTTAACGGCACCGTGACCTTTGATTTTGTTGATGATATCTATAACAAGCCTGATGGTGTGGTAGATAGCAAGGATCAAGTCAAAGTTCTGGTCACGGCGTTTGTGCCGAATGAACCGAAAGCGACAAATGTCGCTGGGCAGAGCGTTACCAACACGGGTATCGTTCAATACAAGGAGGCGTCCGGAACGCTGAAGGAAGTTCAAAAAACGGTAGACGCCGAAATCGTCGAGCCGATTTTTGATTTGACGAAAAACACTATAACTGAAAGCGTCGAACGTGGCGATCAGGTGATTTACACAGTCACCCTCAAAAATGCGGCGGTTGCGTCAGCCGCGCCCGGCTCTTCCAATCCTCAGGGCGTCTTCTCCGCGCCGGCCTTCGATGTAACCATAGAAGATGGTCTCCTGCCCGGAAAGCTAACTCTTGTTCCGAATTCAGCCAAAATCATAACGGCAGGAACCACTGCTTCGGCAAGCGTGAGCGAAGTTGATGTTGGCGGCAATAAGGTAGTCAGGATCACCTCCGCCGAAATCGGAACTAGCAAGCAAATTCAATTCGAATATACCGCAGTGGTCTCGGCGAGTGTGGAAGCCGGTACAAATCTGGTTAATACAGTTACCCTTAAGGGTGACTCTCATCCGATGACCCCAACGCCGCCCGATCAGCGTAATTACGAACTCTCCGCCACTGAAACTGTCACGGTGAAATCGCCGACGATTGTGAAAACGGTCGCTGCGACCTCGATAGATGAAACAAGCTCTAGTTTCCACGATGCCAGCCTGGTTGATTTGGCGATTGGTGAGGTAGTCACCTATCGGATTACCGTGACCGCGCCTGAAGCCGTGACAAAGAATTTCAAGGTAGTCGACACTCTGCCTTTTGCACTTCAGGGCGGATTCAAGGTTTTGGACGCTAAGGTGGAGGTTGGCGGTATTGGAAGCAACCTTACCATTGAAAGCGGCAAGCCAGATATCACCTGGACTAACACCACCGCCACCTTTGATTTCGGGACAGTGACAGCAAACGCTGCAGATCGCCCTGCCTCAGAAAATCAGATCAAGCTCGAGGTCAAGGCGCGCGTTGAGGATGTAGCGGGCGTCATCAAGGATGGCGCGCAGGCCATCAATGAGGCGAAGCTCACCTTCGGCACCAGCGGACAAGCTGTTGCAACGGCAACCGTTGATATTGTTGAACCCAAGCTTCAGATTGTGAAGGCGGTCACGTCCCCCAATGGTTTTGTGAAGCCTGGTGAGACGGTGGATTACACGGTTACCGTCAGCCATCTGAGCACCTCAACTGCGCCTGCCTTTGACTTGAAGGTCGAGGATCTGATCAGCGATCCTTATCTTGCCCTTGTTGCGGGAAGCGTCTCCATCAATCGCGGTTCAGTAGTACTTGGCAATGGCACAGGTGATACGACGCTGCGCGTGACGGCGGACAAGTTACTGCGCAACGAACCCTTGGCGGCGGGCGATGTCTGGACCATCAGCTTTAAGGCCAAGGTCTTGTCGACAACTCCCGGCGGCGCCACCATCACCAATGCCGCGACATCAAGCTTCGATAGCGCACCAGGACCGGGCGGGCGGCCTGATGGCGGGAATGCCACGGCCTCCATCCCTGGTTCGCCCTCTCTGGAAAAGACAATCATTTCCACCAGCAATCCGGATACTGGCAGTGACAAATTTGATCCGACGCTGCCCGACCTGACGATTGGTGAGAAACTGACCTACCGGCTGGTGCTGACCCTGCCGCAGGGGCTCACGCAGAATGTGTCCATTACTGATCTTTTGCCGACTGGCCTGACACCGCTTGATGCACGTCTGGTATCCATCGGTACAGGTCTCTCGACTACAGCGCAAAGCATTGGGTTTTCTGGCCAATCCATAACAGCCACTTTCGGCAACGTCACAAATTCCACGGGTGCGCCGATTGGCGCTGAAGACCGGATCACGATTGAAGTGGATGCGCGCGTCAAGGATCTGCCCGGGCTTGTGGCTGGTGATAAGCTTACCAATGCCGCGCAGGCGAATTTCACCATCAATGGCAGGACGGGCAGTTTCGGAGCCACGGCTAGCGCGGAAGTGGTGGAAGCCAAACTCGCGATTGACAAGCAGGTCACGCCGACCATCGTCTCCTTGGGTGAAACTTTTACCTATTCGGTGGTACTGACGCATCAGGCAGCGAGTACAGCGCCCGCCTATACGATTATGGTTCAGGATCTGCTTACTGATCCCAATCTGCAGCTTCAGGCGGGCAGCGTTACCTCATCGGCTGGCACCATCAGCACGGGCAATGGCGCGGGCGACAAGACGATCAAGGTCAATCTGGCAAGGCTGATGCCTGGAGAAGTCTTGAGCATCTCCTTCCAAGCCAAAGCCATTTCAATGCCGCTGCCCGATGGCGTTGCAATCAATACGGCGACGTTCAACCATCTTTCCACTCCAGAATCGCTTCCATCTGGCTTCATCCGCAGTGGTTTGGGTAGTGATAGTGCAAATATTCAAATCGCTACCCCCTCTCCGAAAGGGCCCGAAGGCTCGCCCTTGTTCGCGTATGACGAAGTATTCCGTCGCGTGCGGTATGGCAGCTTCGAACTCCCAATCATTCTTGCGGGTACGGCAGATCCGGGGTCATCTGTTGGCCTCGAAATTAAGGACGCAACAGGGGCGCCTGTTTCCGTAGTTGGTATAACGGCTGATGTCGGTGGCCATTGGATGGCGCCGCCAATCTTTACCTCTGCTGCGCCCAACGAGGATTTGGATGCTCGGGCAGCGCTGCGATCCCTGGCTGGACGCGAAACAGCGCCAATGGGCGAAACAAGGCTTAGTCAGCCCTTGCCCGCCGCTTGGCTGCCAACAACGACCAGCGCGCCCTATACGGTTGTCACCTCGGAAGCCGCGCCTGCCTTCCTCAAGGAGGTTTTCAGGCGCAGTGTGGATGTCACGTTCAACGGGGTTATAGATTCGGAGGGCGCCGTGACAGGTGACCCAAGGCAATCCTTCCTGGCCGAAAAGTCCACTTCATCAACCTGGTCCAGCAAACAGACCATGGCCTCACCAGGAAGCCTTGTTTGGAATAGTTTTGCGCGGGATTTTGCCGTCAGTCGGCAAATGGCACGTTGAGGATCGGGCGAAAGGACGGATTGATGCCTCTTAAAATGCGAATTCCATTGCGCAGCTTGTCGGTGATGCTTCTCGCCTGCCTTAATGCTGGTCCATCTTTCGCGCAGGGGTGGGTTTCTGATCGTACCAACAACGCCATCATGAATGTTGATGGCATTGCAATGCGCTTTCGTGAGCAAATCAATGCCGAGATGGCGCAAGTCAATCGCCGCCCAGCGGGTGTACCTGCCCCAACCCGCGCCGAACTGGAGGCCATGCGCACCGCGGATCGCTGGTGGGTGCAACGCATAGTGACGCCGATAGACAATGAAGGGAGGCCCATTCGTGCAAGCCTTGCCTTTCTATACGACAGCGCAATCATCAATTCGGCACAAATTCGCGTATTTGGTGACTTGCCTGCGATTCGCGAAACGCTGGAGCGCGAAGTACAGGGACGTTACGTACCGCGCGCCTACGGTGAAGGACGGTATGAGGAAATCAACGACCCAACGCGCAGCCTTGCCAATACCCGTGGCTCGGAAAGGCTTCTGCAGCGCGAACAGGCGGTGGAATTTGGTGTGAGGCAAAGAACGGCCACCAATGGTGAAATCCTGATCGGGCAGCGCTTCCTCAATGTCTCCACCAATTCGACCGATTTCTCCCCAAGCAATCAAACCCGCGCGCGCAGTTTTATCACCGTTGTACAGCCGCTGTTGCGCGATTCAGGCGTGAATTATTCCCGCAGTTTGCATGAAGTCGCCCGGATTGATGCGAGCGTCGCTCAGAGCGAATTCAGACGCCAGACGGAAAGCCACCTGTTGGATGTGGCGCGTGCCTATTGGGGTTTATACCTTGCCCGCGCCGTGCATCACCAACGTATACGCGCAGCGTCTATGGCGCGTGAGATGGTAACGCAAATTCAGGGCCGGTCAGAGTTGGATGCGGACCCTTTGCTTCTCAGCAGGACGCAATCTGCCTTGTCATTGCGTGAGGGCGATCTTCTGCGAAGCTTTTCCGCCATCCGAAATGCGGAAGCGCGCATAAGGGGCTTGGTCAATGATCCTCGGTTTGAGCGGGCGGGCATAGGGGAACTTCTGCCAGTTGACATCCCTTTGACCGTTTATGAGGCGATCCCCCTACAAACAGTGCTTGAACGCGCGGTTGCGTTGCGTCCAGAAATTCAGCAGGTTTTTTTGCAGCATCGCGCCGCGGTATTGCGCGAAGGTCAAGCGCAGATTGAAGCATTGCCGCGCCTTGATATGGTGCTTGAAGGTAACTATGGCGGGCGCAGTATGGATACTTGGGGGTACGGGAATGCCTGGACCGATACCACCCGCAATACTGATCGCTTGGGCGGTGTTGCCGGTCTGCGCCTGGAAATCCCGTTGGCGACTGACGATCTCAGGGTAAGGCTTGATCGCAGAAGGCTCGAAACCCGGCAGACTGAAAGCCGGGGAAGGGCTACGATTGCCACCGTCATTGCGGAAGCGGAAGTCAGCCTTAACGAATACAATGTTTCCTATCGTGAAATGGCGGTACGCGCCGGCACCATGCGCTCGGCGGCGCGGGATCTCGCGATCGAAACAGAGAGATGGCGTCAAGGGGTCGCCGGTGGCCGCGGCGAAGGCGCTGCCAATGCCCTTGAACGTCTGCTGGCGGCGCAAGAGAGATTGACGGATGCCGAGGAACGGCTGGTGGCAGCAGAAGTCGGCTTCTCTCTCGCGTTTTTGGCGCTTCAGCGTGTCCAGGGCACTTTCACATCGCTGCATAATCTGGAAATGCAACGAATCGACGAAGCGGCGCGCGGGCCGGCTTTTGTCTTCCGGCGGAACACAGGTCCAGAGCGCCCCCCCTCTCAATCTCCAACGAGTGGAGCTTCACGGTGAGATCTCTCCTTTTCATGTTCTCGGCCCTTCTGCTGGCGGGGTGCACCGTCAATCCAGATGTGGTGAGGCTTTCTGGTGCGGAAACACGCGGGGAAACCGACAGCCCCAAGATTGTTCCAGCCGGGTTTTCTGTTGAACGTACCGGGACGCGCATGACGCTGGTGACTTCTGAAGGCGTTACGCTTTCGGGATTGCTCACGGAAAAACAGCAGCCGGTCACGGTGCGTATTGCCAATACCAATAATCCGCTGGTTGGCGGGCAGCGGGAGCTCTCTGGCCAGATTTCAGGCGGCTCGGTGGCGCTGGATTGCAGGCTGCAATTGATCAACGCGCCTTTGGGCATCACGGGTGGTGGTACCGGTACTTGTCAGGGCGCTGGGCGTAGAGTTGACTTCCTCTACTAAAATGTTTGGGCATGGAATTAGCGACCAGGATTGCGGAAGAAGTTTCCATCAGGGGTTTGAGGCTTCGGCGCGCACCGGACATTGAAGCGCGCTGCATAGAAGCGGCCGGAAGACCCCTTTGGGTTATTTTCAATCCGATCAATGGCCGTTATTTCCATGCGTCCCGTGATCTTTATCTGGCCATTTCCGACCTTGATGGCCGGAAGCCCTGCGAAGACATTCTGGCCGAATATGCGGCCAAGTCTCAGGCATCAGACGATGAGCTCCGCCTGGTAGGGCTTGGCCTTCGCGCTGCCCTGAGTGCCGGTATTCTGCTTTCGGAACATATGCGCGCCAGACCTCCTGGCCCCAATCCGCTGATCAAGGCAGCGGGGCAGGCGGTGTTTACCCGCTTTCGTCTCGGCGATATGGCAGCAACTGTACGTTTTCTTGATCCCTTGCTTGGGTGGTTGTTTTCCGGATTTGGCTTCGTCCTATTGTTTCTTCTGCTTGTCATCGCCGGCATCAGCTGGGCGGATAAGGCTGCGGATCTTCAGGTGCAGTGGTTTCGCGTAAGCCAGTTGGGCGCTGCTGATGTCCTGGCGGGTTATCTTGTCTTTGTCTTTGCGAAAATACTACATGAATTGGGCCATGGAATTGCGCTGCGCCGCATGCGGATAAGAGAAGGTTTGCCTGACCAGCAAAAGCCCTTTGGCATTTCCTTCATGTTCCTGATGCCCGCACCGTATATTGACGCATCATCTGCATGGTTCCTGCAAAAACAATCCCATCGGGTTATGGTCGGTTTTGCCGGCGTGGCGACCGACCTGTTCGTTGCCGGAATTGCGGCACTCATCTGGTCTTGGGCCGGGCCTGGTTTCCTCAAGGACCGGGCGTTTGATCTCGTTCTCATCTGCGGCGTTTCGTCGCTGATGTTCAATATGAACCCCCTCGCTCGTCTTGATGCCTATTTCGTTTTGTCGGACCTATTGGGGATACCCAATTTGATGCAGCGTGCGCAGGCCGCCTTCAAACGCGTTGTTCTGGGGCCGCTTGGCATAGGCGACCGGTCAGCCCATCCGGATATCCTGTTTGCAACCTACTTCGTTCTTGTTTGGTTATACCGATGGGTCATATATTCTTCCGTATTATGGCTTGCCTCGGGGTATGGCAGCTTTGTGCTTACCATCGCCGTTGTAATCATCGCATTTTTGTTTGTCCTTCTGCCGATTTATCAGGGGCTCCGCTTCATGAAGAATGGCTTTCCCAAATCACCTTTCGCCATGGGTTCGGTCGCCGTATTCCTGGTACTGCTGATCATTGGCGTTGTCTTTTTTCCCTTGCCGCGCTCCATCATCGTGGAGGGTGTTGTCGTGAATAACGGATTGCAGTTGGTTTATCCCCGGACCGATGCGCGTATTGTGCATGTCGCGCCAGCCATGATGGTGGAAGCAAGCTCTGTCCTACAGCTCGAAAATCCTGAGATGGATCGTACTCTTGTTCAACTACGCACCGAACAAGCCGCACTAGAGCTTGAGGCGCGGCGTGCCAGATCTACCGGGGCAGAACGTTTGGATTCTGTCCTGGCGCGGCAATCTGCAGTGCAGCAGCAGATTGCACGCTTACAGGCGGAACGCGATTCCTGGAACATAAAGGTGGCCGGAACCGCGCATTGGGAACCGCTCTTTTCCGAAGGCTTGATGAATGCCTGGGTGCGGCGCAGCGAACCTCGACCTTTAGGATTCCTGATCGCGGAAGATAAAATCGAAGTGCGATTGGTATTGGATCAATGGCAGGGGCCCGAGGCCTTGAGCGTTCTGACCGAAAATCCCAATATGGAGTTATCCCTTCGCCTCAGGGGCAATACCACGTCACTTTTCAAGGGAAGGCCCATCGGCTCTCCAACAGAGGGAAAGGATTCTCTGGTTTCAGCAGCATTGAGCCAGTCCGCTGGCGGGCGTATCCCCACACGAGTTGATGAGCATGGTACACTGCGACCCAATGAGCGTATATTTGAAGTCAGCGTTCTTCCAATAGGGCCGGATGCGCCGCGCCTGATGCATGGTGCAAGGGTGGAGGCCAGAATAAAGCTCCCGCCAGAGCCCTTGTTCACCCAAGCTTGGTTGCGCATCCACCAGATGCTACAAAGACGTCTCCCGGTATGAGCCATTTAAAAATGCATTTGAAGTGCGCTTTCTGTTTGTTGATTTTGATTGGAGCGTCGCTTCCGCCTTCCGCTGTTGCCTATGAAGAATCGATCATCCGCGGCCCCTTGCGGCCGGTACGCCTGGTGGCGCTTGGTCCGCAAAATGAAGGCATTGTGAATGTATTGCGGGTGTCTGAAGGCAGTATTGTAACCGCAGGGACAGTTATTCTTGAACTCAATGACGATGTTGCTCAGGCACGTGTGGGGCTGGCGCGCGCAGCGGCAAATGCCGAAGGCGATCTACGGCAAGCAAGGCTCCACCATCAGGAAGCTCAGGAAGTCTTGGCACGTACGCAGCAAGCTTCCACGAGGGGTGCAGCAACCGAGTGGGAAGTGCGTCAAGCCCGGGTGCGTGTTGAAATTACTAAAGCAGTAGTTGAATCTGCGGAAGAAAGGCGTTCAGTTGAAAATCAACGCCTGAATCTGGAGCTTGCACAGGCCAGTCTTTCTTTGATCAGGGCACCCTTTGATGGAATGATAACGCGCGTTGACACCGTAGTTGGCGCTTTCGTGACTCGCGGCGATAGGCCCATCACTGTCGCGGACTTGAAGGTACTGGAAGCAGTGCTGTTCTTGCCAGCGGAATTATGGTTCCGGTTGCGTGTTGGTAATTCTTATTCGCTTTCCCTTTCAGAGCCTATTGGCCGAAAGACAGAAGGGCTGCTGCGCCACATGGATCCGGTAATGGATGCGGCTTCTGGGCGGTTTCGAGCTGTCTTCACCATCAATAATGCAGATTTGCAAATCCCAGCGGGGCTTGATGCGGGGCTTGATCTGGAGGAAGTGCCGCCTTGATGGATTTGAACGCACCTGCCCAGGATGTCTTGCTCGAACGGCTGCACCGCCTGCGGCTCGCAAAGCGCAGCCCAGGCTGGGCTGTTGAACTGCTGAATCTAGCAAAGGAATTGACCGTCGCGCAGCAGGTTATGGTCTTGGCCCAAGCCGATAAGGGTTGGGAGTGTTTGGCCACCAGCGCTGATGGTTTTGACCAATCCGCTATGGAGGCATTGGCAGGAAGGGCACTTGCTGGCTTTGGGATAGTGGCGGAACCACCCACGAATGGTGGTGGCTGGTTATTCGCGGCCACACTTGGCGCAGCCTCATTGACCGATACAAAACAAGGTCGCGCCGTTCTCATTCTCGAAATTGCATCGCAGATGGCGATTGATCTGATCCTTACGCGTGAACGCATGGCTTTTCTCTCGGCATTGTCCGAAGCCGCAATCACCGAAGGGAAAGTGGATCAGTGGCTTCCCCTTGTCTTGGCAAGCCTCACGCTTGAGCGATTACGAGAGGCGCCTGATCTTTCATCTGGCCTGCATGCTACGGCGGCTTTTCTTGCCAAGTCAGCGCTACCAAATGCGGAGCGCGTCACGATTTGCCTCATGAAGCCTTTTTTGCTTGGCGTCTCTGACCAAAGGGACATTGATCTGAAGGGTAATATTGTTCATCGCCTCAAGACCATCGCGCAGGAGGCGATATCACGTAACGAGCCCCGCATTCTTCAGGCTGATACTGCACCATCGCTGGCAGAAAATGCCTATCGCGACGATTTCGGACAAAAGGAAATTCTGAGCGTACCATCTACAAACGGTGCTCTCGTGATCGTGGCGATTTTCCCCCCTGGCACACAAATCTATGCTGAGAGCGCCAACCGAATGCTGCCGGTTGCAAATACATTGAGCAGCTTTGATCGGAGGTTTTTGCGCTCACCAAAGAAAAGAAACCAAAGGCTGATTGTCGCAATGTGTCTTGCAGCAGGCTTGGCTGCCGTGGCCCTTCTGCCGCGGCAGGCGGTGGTGGAAGCGCCGGTGACGATGCGGTCGGAACATATCCGCGTGGTAACCGCGCCATTCGACGGCATATTGGATAGTTCTGAGGTTCAGCCAGGCGATGCGGTGCGCCAAGAACATACAATTCTTGCACGTCTGGCAACACGAGAGATCGAATTGGAACTTGATGCCGCACGCGCCAAGGCGGT
The DNA here is from genome assembly GCA_044356095.1 of Roseomonas sp. Classification (GTDB taxonomy): domain Bacteria; phylum Pseudomonadota; class Alphaproteobacteria; order Acetobacterales; family Acetobacteraceae; genus Neoroseomonas. The sequence goes on along the minus strand of JBIKWX010000399.1, from coordinate 1,452 downwards.
CAGCGATAGAAGGGACGCTGCAGTCACACGAGCCGCTGGCCAGGCTGCGCAAGAGCAGATCTCGCTCCTGTCCGCCCGACGGGCTGAAGCGCAGGTTTCCCTGCTTGAATACCGTCTTCGTCTGGCAGAAATTCGTTCGCCATCAGATGGTATTCTTTTGACCGGCGATCTTCGCCGAAACATTGGCCAACCTTTGGCGCGAGGACAGACACTTTTTGAAATAGCGCCACCTGGGAACCTACGTGCTGAAATTCTGGTTTTGGATGAGGATGTGAACGCTGTCGCTGTTGGGCAGCAAGTTATGGTCTCGGTCGCTGCGGATCCGGGAAGGCATCGCTCTGCAACTGTGGAGCGTATCCGGCCAATGGCAGAAGTGGTGAATGGGCGTAACATCTTCAGGGTTTATGCAAAATTTGATGCCTCGGCAGAGGGCGAGCTTCGCGGCGGTATGGAGGGTTGGGCAAGAATTTCAGTTGGGACGACGACTTGGCTCGCTATGATTAGCGATAGACCCATACGGTGGTTAAGGCATTACTTCTTCTGGTGATGCCGAGTTTGTGGTGCGAGCAGAGCTGATGAGCCTAGCGCAAGCGGTTTTTCTATTGAAACGGGATTCCCGAATCGGTGTCCGGCGTCAGCGCCTATGGGACCAAATTGGCGATTTGAGTAACGGAGGATTTCTGGCTCAGGCCCTATCAGTAATTTTGTGCGTGGGGTCCTATGGATGGAATGGAAGGACCCATCGATATGGCCATAGACAAAGCGTTGCTGGACCAGCTTTTGGCGGGGCGAGAGCCCCAGGAGCTATTCGCCAAGAACGGTCTTATTGACGAGCTGAAGAAGGCGCTTTCGGAGCGGATGCTGGCTGCCGAGCTGGAAGATCACCTTGAATCAGAAGCCGAGGCGGGGCTCGGCAATCGCCGCAACGGCAGTTCGAAAAAGACGATGCTGACTGGCTCATCGAAGTTGACGCTGGATATTCCGCGCGATCGGCTGGGCACCTTTGATCCCAAGCTGATCGCCAAGTACCAGCGGCGCTTCCCGGATTTCGACGACAAGATCATCTCGATGTACGCACGCGGCATGACGGTGCGCGAGATCCGCGGACATCTGGAGGAGCTTTACGGTATTGATGTCTCGCCGGACCTGATCTCGACGGTGACGGACGCGGTTCTTGAGGCAGTCACCGAATGGCAGGGGCGCCCGCTTGATGCCTGCTACCCGCTGGTATTCTTCGACGCGATCCGGGTGAAGATCCGCGATGAAGGCTTTGTCCGTAACAAGGCGGTTTATATTGCGCTTGGTATTCTGCCGGATGGAACCAAGGAAATCCTCGGCCTCTGGATCGAACAGACCGAAGGGGCCAAGTTCTGGCTGCGCGTCATGAACGAGCTCAAAAGCCGCGGGGTCGCCGATATCCTGATTGCGGTTGTTGATGGTCTCAAGGGCTTT
>JBIKWX010000092.1:0-12018 GCA_044356095.1 Roseomonas sp. | reverse complement strand
CGCGGCTGCTGGAGGGGGTGCCGGTGGGGTGGGGGGAGCAGCGGCTGGGCCGTGCTTCGGCTTCGGGCGGGATGGGCTATTGAAAATGCTGATCGGACTAAGTATCTCTCCTTACATCCTTACTAGAGGAATTCGACATGCTGGCTAAATTGACCTCAAAAAACCAGTTGACGCTGCCAAAAGCGGTGCTGTCGTCCTGTCAAGGTGCCGAGTATTTCGACGTTGTGGAAGATAACGGGCGCATTGTGCTGACACCTGTGCGGCTCAATCGGGCTGATGCTGTTCGTGCCAAGCTCGCTGATCTGGGCATCACCGAGAAGGACGTGACCGCAGCGGTGGCCTGGTCGCGCAAGACGGCACGCAAGGCTGGATGAAACCGCCCCGCATCGTTCTTGATACCAATGTTTTGTTGTCAGCGCTGCTGTTTCACGCAGGGGCTCTTTCTTGGTTGCGCCCTGCCTGGCAGTCGGAAGCCATTCATCCCCTGGCCAGTCACGACACGACGACGGAATTAATCCGGGTATTGTCATACCCAAAATTCAAATTGACCTCTGACGAGCGGGAGGACCTGCTGGGCGATTACCTGCCTTGGTGTGAAACCGTCACTGTGCCCAACAAGACCAAGGTTCCGGATTGCCGCGACCCCTTCGACCGTCCTTTCTTAGCACTCGCCCTGACTGCCAAGGCGGACGCCTTGATCACCGGCGACAAGGACCTGCTGGCTCTTTCGCATTTATGCGCGGTACCAATCCTGACGCCGACAGTGTTTCGGGATCGAATTCAGCCACAAGCAAAGAAATGAGGCGAGCAGGCGGCCGCAGAGGATATTTTGGCGGCCAGAGTGGATGACATTGCCGCAGCTACCGAAGTCGCTGCCGGTGGAGTAGGCACATCAGTGCGAATGATTCCTGTCCTGCGCGCTTACACAACTCACCGAACGGCGGTTACAGATTGAAACGTGACGTCCAATCCTACCGCTTCGGGAGCCAACGTTTGCCGATGCGGCAGGCAACCGTAAAGGCGGGATTGAAGACATTCCCGACATCATAGCGCACCACCTGGCCCATCAGATGGCTGGCGGCGTGCGCGTCCAAGCCATAGTCTTCGCCAAGCCAGCGCAACATTTCGGTCGTCGCGTGCTGCAAGGCCTGATCCAGTGGGCGCGCATTGCCGACGGTGAAGATATCGTCAGCCGTCTCGCCCCGCGGCCAGGTGATCTTCCGCTTCAGCACGCGGAAGGTGACCTCCATCTCGAAGGACGTCTCAATGCCGGTGCCGACGATTTCGCCGTCGCCCTGGCAGGCATGCCCATCACCCAGATAAAACAGCGCACCGGGCACTGCGACGGGAAACCAGGCTGTCGTGCCGGGGGCAAACAGTCGGTAATCCATATTGCCGCCATTCTGTGCACTGGTCGCGGTGGAGAGCGCCTGGCCGCCAGCGGGCGCCACCCCGAAGCAGCCAATCATCGGCTGGATGGGCGGGGCGAAATCTTCGAGCCCTCGCACCTTGTCCTGCAGCCGTACCGTGCCTGCCTCGCGGTCAATATCCCAAACAACGCGCTGCTGCGGTGGCCTTTCAAGGATGGCGACCGGGTCCAGCACGGTCAGGGCGAGCGGCGAATAGGTCCAGCCAGTTGCGCGGCTTGGTGTCAGCCGATCGATCCGGACGGCAAGCGTGTCCCCCGGCTCGGCGCCCTCAATGAAAAAGGGACCGGTCATTGGATTTGGGCGGCTGGCGACGGTAACTTCGCGCGCGTCCAGGCCGGAGGCGTCGATTGCGTCTGTTACGACAGTGTCGCCATCCGCAACGCGCAGGCAGGGTTCAGCGACGCCGATCGCGTTGAAGTATCGGGTGGGGTGAAAGCGGTGCTTGGCCATGGGCTTCCTGGGATTTCTCGCTGGCTTGGGCCGTTTGGTTTGCGCCATGGCCCGCTTCAATCACGTTAGGAACCGGGATGCGCCGCGGTCAAGGCGCAGCGCAGGCGGGCACCTGGCGTCAGAATTATTGGAAGCGATCCTGAAAGGGCAGCAACCGGAGAGGGTACCGGTAGGGTGTCTTGAGCAAAGGGATAGCGTCGGATGCGTATTGCGGGGCCCCCAAGGATATCATCGGACCCCCGATGAAATATGCCTTGGCAGTCGTTCACCTCAGTCATCGTCCTCAGGCTCAGGGAACAACCATGACGCCGGTGTTGTGACGCATGCGGGCCAGTGCGCGCCTTTCCCCTTTTTCATCTAGACTTCATTGACGCAGCGAGGCACATACCGTAAACAAATTGTGTCGTATCATTTTTGATACCAACAGGGGTCAGGTCAAGGTGCAGACATCCGGGCGGGTCCGCTTTGGGGGATGTGTGCTTGATGCCGTGCGCGGTGAGGTCATTGCCGCGGATGGGTCGCGCACAATGCTGCGCGCCAAGACGCTTTCTTTGCTCAATTTGCTGCTGGAACATGCCGGGCAATTGCTCTCCCAGGATGAGATTCTGGACCGTGTCTGGCCGGATGTGACCGTTGCACCGGCGTCCGTCACGCAATGCATCAGCGAATTGCGCCAGGCTTTGGGCGCCGCCGATGCCGAGATGCTGAAAACCCTGCCCCGCCGCGGCTATGTGCTGGATACGGTGCCGGAGCTGGAGCCGAGCGGTTCCCAGGGGCTTGCTGTCCCGGCGCGGGTGGCGATGCCGCTCGAAAGCCCCTTGGACCGCTTGGCGGCGCCGCATGATGTGCCGACGGTTGCGGTGTTGCATCCGCGCTGGCTGGGCCCGGACCCGGAAGACCCTTGGCTCGCTGAGGGCATTGCGCATGACATCACCGAAATCCTCACGCGGTTTCGCGAACCGGTGGTGATTTCCAGCAATTCATCGCGCCTGGTGGATCCTGCCAAGACGGATTTTTCCGAGGCAGCGCGAAAGCTTTGCGCGCGCTATTTGGTGACCAGCACCATTCGCGCGCAAGGCCCGAAGCTGCGCCTTTCGGTCAATCTGGAAGACAGCGAGTCAGGGGCGCGGCTTTGGTCCGACAATGTGCCCTTGCAGCGTGAGGAATTGTTCGATTTCGAGGATGAGGTTGCCGGCCGCATCGTGCATGCGCTGGTGCCACAGATTACCGCAGCCGAGCTGCGGTGCAGCCTGCGGCGGCCGCCGGAGCAATTGGGTGCCTATCATTTGCTCTTGCGTGCGCGCGAATTGATGGCGCGGCTTGACCGCCATTCCTTTGATCAGGCTGGGCAAATTCTTGAACATGCGCTTGAGATGGATAAGGGCTACGGGAATTTGTACGGCGCTTACGCGGGCTGGCTGACCTTGCGAATGTTCCAGGGGTGGTCGCAAGATTGGAGCTCAGACCGGGTATTAATGGAAAAAAAAGCAAAGACGGCTTTGCGTTTGGACCCGGAGAATGCTCGCACCCTGGCGCTATTTGGTCATAGTCGCACAATTATGGAGCGCGACTATACTACAGGTGCTGGCCTGCTGGATCAGGCTTTCAGCATGGCGCCAAATGACGTTGAAACATTGTGCTGGACTGTTCCGACTCTGTCCTACATCGGCAAATCGGATGACGCCATACTTAGAGCCGAGCGTTTGTTGAATCTCTCGCCGCTCGATCCTTTCCGCTTTCGCCATGAGCATTTTTTGAGCTTGGGATATTTCGCCGCAGATCAATTCAGCGAGGCTGCAGAGTGGGGCCTGCGTTCTTATCAGCGCAATAGCAATTACACCAGTAATTTGCGTGTGACTGTCGCTGCCCTGGCTGCCGTTGGCCGAGTCGACGAAGCAATTTCGCTGAGGAAAGAATTGATGGCACTGCAGCCAGGCCTAAGGGCGCTTGAAATTTCCAGCATCGGTGGAAATCAGAATGCGGAAAGAAGGCGTAAGTATGCCGACTTGTTGATGAGGGCTGGTGTACCCGCTTAATTCTAACCGTGTAACCATTTCTAATTTTTCAGGGAGGAGAGAAGTCATGTCGGGCTTTGGTGATGGCGGAATGGATGGGGGTATGGATGGGGGCATGGATGGTGGCATGGATGGTGGAATGGGTGGCGGCGCCAATGCCATTCCCGGCATCGCCATAGGAGGGATGCTCGGCGAAAACGAGCCGCAGCCCAATGCTCCCTACCCGCCAAGGATTCCGGGTGATTACCCGATCCTCATTGATTTCGGCCAAACAAAATTCGATGATGTCTGGTGGTCCCCGGCGCTACGCGCGCAGCTCAGCCTGCCTGTTCTTCTGGCCGAAAATTGGCGCGCCAAGCGCCCGGCGGATCCACCTTATACGTCTGCCGTCAAGGATGCTTCTGGCAATTATGTCGCTGGCCAATGGCTCAAGGCTGAAATCAACCGATTGCGTCAGCAGGCAGTCCTCAGGCCGACCCGTCAGGCAGAAATTCTGCAACAAAGCGCCCGCCTGGATAAGGATTGGCGGCAATTCCTGAATGCGGACCAATCGCGCCGCCCGGCAACCGCTGCCCTGATCTATCTTTGCTTCGCCGTTGGAACGGTAATTGGCATGCATTGGAAAAGGGAATTCAAGGCGCCGCGGCCCGTACAACTCTATCCCGCCCTGCTGCCAATCGTGCCCACCCCGCGGCATCCGTCCTACCCAAGCAATCATTCCTTCCAAAGCCATCTGATCGCCGAAATGCTTTCTGCCATATTGCGCCAGGGGAATACGCCGCATGGTATTGAAACCCCGGCAAAGGCGTTTGCGGCGCGGATTGCGCGCAATCGTGAAATCGCCGGCGTGCATTTCAGTGCCGATTCCGAAGCCGGGCTTTGGCTTGCGCAAGAATTGACACAGCTTTGGAAAGGCAAGTTTGTGGCGGCGAATGCGGGGCAGTCGACTGAATTGACCCGGCTTGTCGCCGATATCAAGACAGAATGGCTGCACACCAACGCGTATCAGACGCCAGACCAATTCCAGCCCTTCAGGCCCTTGCCCGATGTTCTGGCCGAAAAGGTGAAGAGTCTTCTGCCGCCGACATAAAACATTGGCCCGTGCTTCAAGGCGGTATGGCGCGGCCAGGCCAGCGCCATGCCCGCAATGAAATCTTCACAGGAAAAAAAAGAGGCTGACATGGATCTCATCACCATCTTGCGGCAGGGCGGTATTTCCGAGAAAGTCATCAATGACATTACGGATACCCTGGCGCTGACCACCCCGGAACAGGCTTACGCATTTCTGTTCAATAACTCCTCGCTGAGTGACCCAAAGGCGCAAAAAGCCTTGGGGCTGGATTGGTCGCGTTATCCAACCGGCGGTCAGCGTGATGTACGCTCTCATGTCCTGTTTATTTTGGCGCAAAGCGGGGCGCTGCCCCCCAATTTCCAAGCCATCGAGGCCCTTCAGGAGGCCCGCGCCTTTAATGTTCCCCTCGCTGCCCTGGACGGATCAGCGCTGTCAACGAGGGAGGCAACCGCAGCGACCTTTGTGGCGGCTGTGGAGATAAATGCCATAAATAAGTCGGTTCCGCGTAAACTGCCGAAGAAGTCAATAGACCTTCGGTCCATGCGCCTTTGGCCGGTCCGCGATCAGCGGCCTTGGCCTTCCTGTATCGGGTTTGCGATGGCCGCCTGTGCTGAATTGCAGGCAGCGCGTCAACTTCCAGGCGTTACGCCACCGCAAAGGCTTTCTGCGCGTTTTCTGTATCGGTTGGCGCGAAAGGGCGTAATCAACTCCCCCAAGATCCAACAACCGGCCTATCAGGGTGGGGGGCTTAAGCAGATTGATGCGGCTGCGGTGCTGAATGTTGATGGCGCGGCGCAGGAAGGTCTTTGCCGCGATTACTTTGAGCCTGGGGATGAGGCAAACAACTTCCCGGATTGGGACAATGTCGCTCAGCCCATCACAGCCGCCGCCATGGCGGATGGGAAAGCGCGGAAATTTTCGGTGGCTGGCTTGGATTTCCCAGACTACCAGTCGCGTCCGCCCGGCTTGGCGCGGCGCGTTTATGATTGGTTGGAGGACGGAAAACCAGTTGCGGTCAGCATCGCAGGTTTTGCCGATCCCCAGAAGCCATCCGGCAATATCTGGTATGATCAATTCTTCTGGAATTCAGGGCTGCTTCCGCTGCCGCCACCAACCCATATTGTTGGCAAGGCGGGCCACGCCGTTTGCGTCGTTGGCTATCTGCGCAACGTGCCGGGCATCGCTTCGCCGGTGTTTCCTGGCTATAAGTCATTTCCCGGCTTTTTCCTGTTTCGCAACAGTTGGGGTGCGCAGGATTTCGCGCGGCAATCGCCGCTCGCGAAGGAAGCAAAGGGGGATTGGGATTTTCCGCGCGGCTATGGGCTGATCCCGGCGGCATTGATGGAATATTTCGTCTGGGAATATGGGGTCATTCAATAGGCCCCGCTCACGCCAGCAGCATCGCAATCCCGCTCAAGACCAGCAGCAGATTGACCGAACGGCCGAACTGCCTTTCGGTCATGAAGCGAAACACCTCCAGCCCGCAAACCGTGCCAAGCGCGGCGGGCAGCGGATAGGCGAAGCAGGCGCCATTCGGCAGCGCGGTGCGGCCGGTTGCTTCGGAAAGCGCGGCAATCACGCCAAGGGCAGCCACTTGCATCACCAGGATATAGGCTTGCAGCACCGCGCGCTGGCGTTCCTTCCGCCAGGGTTTCAGCCCGCACCAAATGGCAATCATCGCCCCCGGAAAGGCAGCCAGCGCGCCGGTCAGCCCACCGGTTGCGCCGATAAGCAGCTCAGTCCCGAAGCGATCAGGCCGGCGGAGCGGCCTTGGCTGGCGCAGCAGGGCGAAGGCGCCATAGGCGAATAGCATCGCGCCAAGCACGGTTGCATGCAGGGAACCCTCTGGCAGGCGTAGCAAAAGCCAGACACCAAAAGGCAAGGCGCAAAGCCCGCCCAGCAGCAGCGGCGCGAGAGCCTGGAAATCCAGGTCCCGGCGCAGCACAAAGGTGCTCCAGCCATAAATTGCAATGCTGCAGATCATCAGCGTTTGCACCAAGCTTAGCGCATCAAGCCCCGCCAGCGCCAGGATCGGCGCGCATAGGGCTGAGAAGGCAAAACCCACCATGGCCGAGGCATAGGCCGCCAGGAAAACACCGAAAATCGCAGTCAGGGGTTGCGCCATGCCAGGCACATCACCCAGCAGCGCGGCATAGGCCGGCAATATGGCAAGCCCAGCAAGCCCAGCCGCCAGCACGCGCCAGCGCGCGGGGCGGCGGGGTTCGGCGGCATCCAGGCTCATGGTGGGGTGTCGCTGAAATGCTGGGCGAAAAACCCCGTAACCTCGGCCGCTGTTTTTGCTGCCATGGCGGGCCAGGGGCGGATGGGCAGGCGTTCCGGCATGCCGGGGGCGGGCAAAAGCGCGGATTGGCCGGCGCCAAGCTCAGGCACATCCCAGGCATAGCCAGCGCCGGGGATTTCGTGATGCTCCACCGCAACGCCCTGGCCTTGCAGGGTTTGGGTCAGGCGTGCGCAGGCATCAGGCGGGTTGGCCGGGTCTTCCGTGCCGTGCAGCAGCAGCATGGCGGAAGCGCTTTGCCCAAGGGTAAAGCCCGGCGCCCCGCCTGAGACATTGTAGTTCCACGCATACTCGGCCGGGCCGATGAAGCCGCGAATCAGTGCATCGAAACGCCAGGTGAGGGGCTCGCGCGCGGCGATGGCGATTGTATTGGCCGCGATTTTTCGTGCGCCAGCAAGGGAAGCGCAGCCCGGGTACAGCAAGGCGCGCACCGATGCGCCGGGCATTTCCAGCGCCAACCGGGCGCCTTGGCCAAATCCCAGCACGCCAATCCGCGCTGGGTTGATGCGTGGGTCCGCCGCCAGTGCCGCCAGCGCCGCACCAACGGAAGCAAGGCTTGCGTCGTGCAATTCCAGCACGGCGATATCGGCGCCCAGCAATTGCTCCGCATAGCGCGCGGCGCGGCCATCAGCGCCCGGCGCATCATGAATGATCAGCACTGCGGGCAATCTGTGCTGCGTGGTCGCTTCCGGCATATCAAATATCCCGCTGCCATCAGCCAATTCCACCGCGAAGGAACGCACGCCCCCGCGCGCCGGGGTTTTGGGCAGGCTCGCGGTCTGGCTGTTGGATTCTGGGGCGGGCGCCTCGGCCATCGCGGTGCGTGGCAGGCCGGACAGAAGGCACCCGGCCAGGGTCAGCACTGATGCGAAGGAAAGCGCCAAGCGGCGGCGGCGTTCAGTTTCCATGGTGACCTGCCCTTTGCATGGCCAGCACCGCTGATTTCCGACGCAACAGGCGCGCGGGCTCAAGCTGGGTGATGGCGGTTTCGGTTTGGGGGGGCTCAGCCTTGGGATGGGGCTTGCCCTTGTGGGGCGCAGGCCGGGCCATGGCCAGCAGCAGCGTGCCCAGCATGCCAATAAGGCCGCAAACAGCGACCGGCAGGTCATGCGCGCCAAGGGCGGATACCCCCAGGCTGACAAGCGGTACGCCCGCCAGCAGCGCAATGCCGCGGCTCGTGTAAAGCAGCCCAACCAAGCCGCCGACGGAACGGCTGCCGAAACTATCGGCCACAAAGGCGGGCAGTAGCGCGACAAAACCGCCCTGCAGCGCGCCGTAGATCAGCGCAAAGCCTTGCAAGGATGTTGCGCCTTCGGCCAGCGCCCAAAGCATCATGGCAACCGAAACGCCAAGGCAGGAGAGCAGAAAGCCAAGCCGGCGGCCCAGCAGATCGGCCAGCGCCGCCAGGCAAAACCGCCCAGTGATGGTGCCAACGCCCATCAGCCCGAGCAGCGCGACGGCCTGGGGATGGGAAAGGCCCCGCGCCTCTGCCGTGCCGACCAGCAGCATGAGCGGCGCGGCGGCTGGGATCGCGACCAGTAGCGTACCGGCATAGGCCAGCAAAAAGGCAGGGCTGCGCAGCGCTTCCCGTAATTCCAGGCCTTCCGGCTTGGGTGCGGCCTGCCTGGCGCGCAGCCTGGTGCCATCGGGGCCCATGCCATGCGCCTCGGGCCGCGCTTCCAGCAGAAGCGCGCCAGCAAGCCCGACCAGCGCGGCAAGGCCCGCACAGATCAGGAAGGCAAAGCGCCAATCACCGAAATCAGCCAGGATCAGCTTGATCAGCGGGATCAGCGCCGTGCCGACACCAATGCCGCTGAGTGCTATGCCGGAAGCAAGGCCGCGATTGGCGAGGAACCAGCGCTGCACAGTTGCTACCGCCGGCACATATGCGAGGCCGACGCCAATACCGACCAAAAGCCCGTAGCTGGCGAAGAAACTGGCGGCATCTGTCGCCGTAGCAGCGATGGCAAGGCCAAGCGCGATCAGCAGCGTGCCGAAAACCGCGAGTGGGCGCGGCCCAACACGATCAGAAAGCGGGCCGCTGATGGCGCTCACAAAAAAGGTGGCACTACTGCTAAGCGCCAGCACCATGGCGGCATCGCCGCGTTGGAGCCCCAGGCTGGCGGCGATTTCCGGCGCGAAGGCCGAACTGGAATAAATCGCGCCAAAGCCCACTAGCATGACCAGGAAGGCCCCCAGCACGACCAGCCAGCCGCGATGGCGCCGCCAGGGCGAAACGGGCGCGGCCATTACCTGGCCTCCGCACGCGCGGGGTTGGGGTCGAAAAGGCCGGAGAGATCAGCATCCGGCAATAGGCCCAACAACGCCGCCGCCACCGCCAAAACAACTGCCAGCACCAGCAGCACTTCGGCGACATGCGCCACCCACCACAATGCCGCACGCTCTGCCGCGCAGCGGAACCTTTCCTGCCATTGGCTAAGCGTCGCGCGGTTGGCGCCATGGCCTTGGCGGTCAGTCATCATTCGTCTCTGCCGCGCCGTGCACGCGGCACTCCATGATGAGGAGCGTTTGATCGCTGCGTAGCCCGGCGCGCAGCCAAGCCTCGGACGCGGCGCAGGAAGGCTGAATGATGCGCCCCTCTTCGCAGAACATTTCGAATGGGCCGCAGAGCAGAAAAAACATGATGAAAAACGCGCTGGTCATGGGGCGCAGCCCTGTGTCAAAGGGTAATCCGCCCGCGCGATCACGGCTTCACCGCCCCAACACTCGCGATCCCCAAGCTTGGGATCACGCCACCCGGTAATAGACCAAGCGCGTTCAGCAACATGGGCAGCGCAATCACGGCAATCAGCATGGCCGCCACGGTGCGGATCAGCCCTTCGCGCTTTCTGACAAAACCGCGCATGACGGGCCGCGCCATCAATACGGCGCACACGAACCAGAACAGGGCAGCCGCGGCGGTAATGACGAGCACGATGGCCAGGCTTGAACCGCTTTCCGCCACATTCGCTCGCCCAATCGGCACCAGGGCCGCGGCGAAATAGGCGATGGTGATGGGGTTGCTCGCGGCGGTGGAAAACCCCGCCAGAAACAGTGCCAATGCCTGCCCATTGGAACGCGGACGGCTGGTTCCTTCCGTCTGCGCAAAGCTCAGGGTGCGAGAGACTGCCCAGGCCACCGTCAGCAGCATCAGCCCCGCCAGGAATTGCAGCGCGGGCGAGAGGGCTTCCACCTGCATCAATTCACTGACGGCAAGCACGAAGCTCGCGAGCCCACCGACGCCAAAGGCAATACCGGCAATCATGGGCAAGGCGTTGGCCAGGCCCTCCAGTGCCGCAATGGTACCAATGGCGACCATATTCGGCCCCGGTGAGACCATGATGAGCAGATAGCCCAACAGAAAGGCGCCAAGTTCAGGCGGCATGTTGCGCCCCCATGGCTGGCTGGATTGAGGCTTGCTTCGCCGAAGCTTCTGCCTTGCGATCAAGGCTTGATGGGCTGAGTTTGACTGACGACATGCGCTTGGATCCGCTCCGCGCCGGGGCAATCCCGACACGGCCAAACTGCCGCCAAGCCCGATCCGGCGTCCTCAGACCCGTCTCAAGAAAGGCTAAAGCTTTTCTCAAATCGGGCCGGCGGCTGCCTTGGCCTGAGGGTGGTCGCAGCCGCCTCTGCCGGCTTGGAACAGCCGCGCATTCCCTGACTTCAAGGAAAACGAGGCGCGGGCTGAGGCGGCGAACATGCGAAGGCATGTGCGCGGGCGGGGTCAGGGGCGGATCGCTTAACATCGCGTTAAGAACGCCCCTGAACCGCGCCCCGGCGCATCCTCCATTTGGAGCATGCCGACAAATTATTCCGAGGCTACGCAACAGGCGTGGGCCAATAACCGCATCCCATTGCCGTTGCCGTGCCCGCAAGCGTTTCTGATGTTAGGTTACGGTTGACAGATTACCCGTTACGTAAGGGGGCCACGAAGCTTGCTACGAAGCGGGTCAATTCAGTCTGGCTAGTGGTAGCGGTCTTCTCAAAAATACTACTGAGTTGGCTGCGCAGGGTGGATTGCGCGACGCCAAGCGCAGTCGCGGCTTCGGGAACGTTCCGGCCCAGGAAAATCTCATTCAGGCAGCGCAGTTCAGCGGGTGTTAGCCCGTGCAGGGCGCCGAAGCCTTGCAGCCGCGTGACCGGCGCGGCTGCCGGGCCTTGTACGAAAACCGCCGCCGACGCGGGCGGCGTGCAATTCCGTAACGGTACGACGGTTGCAATCGCCGCTTCACCAAGCGCCGCATCACCCAAGGGTATTGTATCCTGCACCACCAGATTTTCTCCAGTATCACAGGGCACATCGTCAGCAGCGGCCCACCTGATGGCTTGGGCCAAACGATGCGCATCTGCCGGCATGGTGGCTGTCAGCCGGCCTTCCAAAATGCGGAGCGATCCGCCCTGACGGCAAAGCAGGGCCTCAGCGGCAGTATTTGCGTGGAGTACCCGGGATTTCCGATCCACCACCCAGACGCCTGCGGATAGCGCATCCAGCGCACCGACCAGGCGTTCGGCCGTCAGGGTGCGCATTTCAACCAAATCAGCGAAGCGCATGACGCGGTGAATATGCGGCGCCAAAATTCTTAGAATCTGCTGTTCATCCGGACCGAAATCCGGGTCACACCTGCGGCGAAAGGCACCCAGCCATGTACCGCGGTCTTGGCCGTGAAGGGCATAAAGCCCGATCACATCACCCGCGCCAGAACCACGAATGAGCGTCCGATACATGTCCGAACGGACCCAATTGGCGGG
>JBIKWX010000333.1:0-3441 GCA_044356095.1 Roseomonas sp. | reverse complement strand
TTCCCGCACCCCACGGTTTCGGAAGCCATGCATGAAAGCGTGCTTGATGCTAACGGCCGGGTGATCCACATCTAATAACACCATGGCTGCAAACCGCATCGAAATCGACCATCGCGCCGCCAAGACGGGTGCCGAAAGGCATCCGGAAAAGGCGCATCGCCCGGACAACCCGATCCAGCGCAAGCCCGCCTGGATACGGGTAAAGGCACCGACGCATCCAGTTTATCTGGAAACCCGCGCCCTGATGCGGGAGAAGAAACTGGTTACGGTGTGTGAAGAAGCGGCTTGCCCGAATATCGGCGAATGCTGGTCTCAGCGCCACGCCACCATGATGATCATGGGCGAGACCTGCACGCGCGCCTGTTCCTTTTGCAATGTCGCAACCGGTATCCCGAAGCCTTTGGATGCGGATGAACCGCGCCGTGTCGCGGAAGCGGTGGCCTCGCTTGGGCTGCGCCATGTGGTGATCACCAGCGTGGATCGTGACGATCTGGCCGATGGTGGCGCGGCGCATTTCGCTGAGACCATTCGCGCAATTCGCGCCGCCGCACCCGGCACAACGATTGAAGTGCTGACACCGGATTTCCTGCGCAAGGATGGCGCGCTGGAAGTGGTGGTGGCGGCGCGGCCTGATGTGTTCAATCACAATCTGGAAACCGTGCCGGCGCTTTATCCATCCATTCGGCCTGGCGCGCGATATTATCATTCCCTGCGCTTGTTGGATCGCGTGAAGCAGCTTGATCCTTCCATCTTCACCAAATCCGGCATCATGGTGGGGCTTGGCGAAAAGCGCATTGAAGTGCTGCAAGTGATGGATGATCTGCGGAGCGCCGAGGTGGACTTCCTGACCATTGGCCAATATCTGCAACCATCGGTGAAGCATGCCGCGGTGGATCGCTTTGTCACCCCCGATGAGTTTGAGGATTACGCCAAGGCCGCGCGTGGCAAGGGTTTTCTGTTGGTTTCAGCAACACCTTTGACGCGTTCTTCCTATCACGCGGATCGCGACTTCGCGGCGCTGAGCGCTGCGCGCAACGCGCAATTGGCCGCAAAAGCCTGACATGCCGACCCATGCGGAAAAGAAGGTGCTCCGATATACGGAGGAGCAGCTTTTCGACATGGTCGCCGATGTGGCGCGCTATCCGGAATTCCTGCCCTGGTGCGCTGCCGCGCGGGTACTGAGCCGCGATGAACAGGTGCTGGTGGCGGATTTGACTATCGGCTTTCGTATGTTTCGCGAAACCTTCCGGTCCCGCGTGGGCTTGAACAAGCCTGGCCATATTCATGTGGTCTATGAAAATGGTCCATTCCGATACTTAAACAATCATTGGCGCTTCACGCCGGTGGCGGGCGGGACGGAGGTAGATTTCTTCGTGGATTTCGAATTCCGCAGCCGCATTCTGCAAGTGGCGATTGGCGTTGTCTTCAATGAAGCGGTGCGGTTGATGGTGCGCGCCTTCGAAAGGCGCGCGATGCATCTTTATGGGCGGCCGGGCGCGGCTGGCATTGGCAAGCCGGCCTCGGCCTAAAACGCTTATTGCAGCTTGATGTTGCGCGCCTGAATCATGTTGCGCCATTTGGCGTTTTCTGCCGCGAAATAGGCCGGCCATTCCGCAGTGCTACCAACGGTAGGCACCACAGCAAGCGCGCTCAAGCGTTCGCGCGTGTCGGGCGCTTCCATCGCGGCCTTGGTGAGTGCGTGCATGCGCGCGACGATATCGGCCGGCACACCCGTTGGCGCTTGCAGGGCGATGTGTTCCACCACCTCAACGCCCGGAAAGCCCTGTTCGGCGAAGGTCGGGATTTCGGGAGTGAGGGGGCTTCTTTCCTTCGTTGCCACCGCCAGGGCGCGCAAGGAACCGGAACGGATATGCGGCAGAATGCCTGATGCCGCCTGGAAAACCATCGGCGTTTCATTGGCAAGCACTGCCTGAACCGCCGGCGCGCCGCCGCGATAGCCGACATCCTGAATGGTAAGCTTCGCTTCCTGCAAGAACAGCTCGGTCGCGAGATGCGTCGAAGACCCCGTGCCGGAATTGGCATAGGTCAGGTTGCTGTTCGGACGGCGCGCGATTTCGACATATTCCGCAAGGGTGCGGGCGGGGAAGTTCGGGTGCACCACCATGATGATCGGCATGGAAGCGATCAGCCCGATGCCGATAAAATCCTTTTCATTGTCGTAAGGCAGCGGCATCAGATGCGGTGCCATGGCATAGGTGCTGACGGTGCTGACCAGCATGGTATAGCCATCGGGCCGCGCGCGAGCTACGCTATTGAAACCAATCGTACCATTGGCGCCGGTGCGGTTATCCACCACGAAACTGCGGCCAGTATCGGTGGAAAGCTTCTGCGCCAGGATGCGCGCCACGGCATCGGTGGAACCGCCTGCTGCCCAGGGCACCACCAGCGTGACAGGGCGGCTTGGCCAGGCATCCTGCGCGCGGGCCGTGGCGGGCAGCAGCGCGGGGGCGGCGAGCAGGGCAAGGTGACGGCGAGAAATCATGGCATCCTCCTCAGAGTTTCTTGCGCCTTCAATAGGATTGACCGGCTGGGCATGGCAAGCGCCTTTTCTCACTTGTCGGTTTTTCTTGCTTTCCGGTGCCTGGCTGGAGAAGACTGTTCACTCCCCAAGGGCAGGAGACAGAATATGGGCGGGTTTCTGACCGATGACGATCTGAACCAATTGCAGCCAGCGGATGAGGTGATGTTCCCTTCGCCCATCCCGACGCAGGTGGTATCATCCGACGAATTCTGGCCGATGCCGCAGACCGAAAAGCAAAAAGCGGTCGAAGCGCGCATCAAGGAAATGGCTGATGAGATCGGCGCGAAGCAGGGTCTAGGTCGACGACGCTTTCTGCAAACCGCATCCGGTATGGCGGCGGCCTTCCTTGCCATGAATGAAGTCCATGGCCCGCTTTATGCCGTGAGCCGTGCCGAGGCGCAGCAGCCTGATGCGGCGGCAGCGCGTACGGCGGCGCTGAAAGACCAATTCATCATGGATGTGCATACGCATTTCCTCCGCCCCGATACGCGCATCATGACCTTTGTGAATGCGCGCCGGGCTGTCGGGCGTGCAGGATGGAATCCGGATTTGGTCGGCAAGGAACAGACCATTCAGGATTTGATGGAAGCAAGCTGGTTCAAGGAAGTGTTTCTTGATTCCGATACCAAGGTTGCGCTGATCAGCGGCGCGCCTTCCGAAGAACCGATTGATTGGTTCCTGACCAATGACATGAAGTTCGATGCGCGAAAGCGCGTGAATGACGCATCAGGCACCAAGCGCGTGCTGTCCCACGCCATTTTCACGCCCGGTCGGCCAGGCTGGATGGATGAGGTGGAACGTTCCATCGAACAGCTCAAGCCCGATAGTTTCAAGGGCTATACGATTGGCGATAATACCAACAAGCATCTGGCCATCCACCCGTGGCGGATGGATGATGA
>JBIKWX010000332.1:0-3444 GCA_044356095.1 Roseomonas sp. | reverse complement strand
GGATGCACTCACCGCGCCGATCCGCGAGAGGCATGATCGTATTGGTGCCGAACAGTTCCGAAAGCCAGCCGGGAAAATCACCGCCCAGCAAATCGCCATCACGCGTCGCCGCCGCCCAGCGCGCCACCAGGCCAAGTGCTACACCCTGCCCCGGCATGGCGGAAAAACCCAGCGCATCTTCCAGGTTCAGCAGACAGAGGTAATTCTCCCGCCCCTTGCGCAGCACCACGCGGCGGCGGCGTTCCTCTGCATCGGGGAAAAGTCGCGCGGTTTCCTGATCTATCTGGCGTTGCAGATTGCGCGTGAAGGTCGAAATCCATACCGGCGCGCCATTGCGTTCCGCCCAAAGACTGGCCGGCGCCACATAGCCGAGTGTCTTGCCCGTGCCCGTGCCAGCTTCCGCCAATACCAGCGCCGGCGCGCCCTGATCTTCGCGTGGCGCAAAGGCTGCCGCGGCGGCCGAGGCATAATCCGCCTGTTGCGGGCGCTGTTCCGCGCCTTCGCCCAATATCTGCGCAAGCCTTGTGCGCGCTTCCTGCGGTTCGATCCCGAAGGCGGAGGGCGGATTGCCAGGGGCGGCTTCTTCCCATTCCGGCAGGCGGCGCCAGACGCGCAAACCCTCCATCCCCGAACGCGCGGCGGGGGCACCAAGCGCTGCCAGCACCGACCGCGCCCAGGGCCAACCTGCCTCACCCATGCGGGCCGCGAGGCTTGCGGCATCGCGGTTCAGTGGTGCGGCGCGATCATCCGCCAACCGGCGCAGCAATTCAGTGGCGATATCGGGCAGCAATGCCACCGCCGCTTCATCATCACGCGGCGCGGGCAGGCCAAGCGCCAGGGCAAGGCCGCGCGGGGTCGGTGCGCAGGATGCGGCGGGCAAGGCGAAGGCGAAAAGTTCCAGCAGATCATGCGCCGGGGCAATGCCTGGCACGCCAAGGCGCCGCGCTGTCGCGGGCGCATGCACCAGCAGGGGCGCGGCTTCTGTCAAGCGTGCTGCCGCTATGCGCGCCGGCAAGGTTTCGATGCTGCCATCGGTATCCAACACCACGGCGCGCCCCTGCCCCGCCACCAAAGCGGGCACTTCCGGCAAGAGCAAACGCGGTGCGACGGGCTTTTCAGCCATGCGGTTCAGGCGATACGGGCTGGACAGAACGGGCGATGGGCATGGAACTAGCCATCCGGGCGCGCCGCCATGCGACGCATTTGAAAGCCGGTCTTGGTTTGCTCGAAGCCCGCATTCTCATAGAATTTCAGGGTGGATGGCTGTCTTGAACCGGTCATCAGCATGACCTTGTAGCAGCCGGCATTCCAAGCGGCCTCCGTCGCAGCGTGCAGGATGGCCGTTCCATAGCCTCGCCCCCGGTAACGCGCATCGGTCACAACATTCTCGATCAAGCCGTAAGGCTTTCCGCCGTTCGTGAGGTTCGGAATGACGATCAAGGTACAGGATGCAACAACGCGGTCATCCAGCAGACCAAGCAGAACCGCACTGCCAGGGATCCGCTTGATCGCCTCCAGCCGTGATGCCGCCAGATCGCGCGAAACCGGTTCATCGGATGGGTTGAGATGCGGATAAAGCGCGGCCAAGCCCTCAAGATCAGAAGGCAATGCCGCGCGGATCGAAAACTCTTCCTGATTAAACCGGTCCGCGGTCACAAGGTGCCCTGAACCTCACGCTCCGCGCAACCTTTCGGCGATTTGCACCGCGTTCAAGGCCGCACCCTTCAGCAATTGATCACCACAAAGGAAGAAATCGAGGCCCCGATCCCCAAACACCGGATTGGCGCGGATGCGCCCGGCTTCCACATCATCCTGGCCCGTCGCGGTCAGCGGCATGGGATAGAGCCCCGCTTCCGGGTCATCCACCACCTTCACGCCAGCCGCCTTGCGCAGCACTTCGCGCGCGGCTTCCGGCGTGACGGGACGTTCGGTTTCAATCGTCACCGCTTCGGCATGCACGCGGAAGGTCGGGATGCGCACCGCGGTGCAGGAAATCGGCAGATCGGGCATGCCCATGATCTTCCGGCTTTCCCAAACCACCTTCATTTCTTCGCGCGTATAGCCATTGGGCTGGAAGCTATCGATCTGCGGGATCACGTTAAAGGGCAGCGGGTAGCGGAACACCTCATGCCCTGGCTTGGCACCCTCCACCAACACGCGGCGGGTTTCGCGCTCCAACTCCGTCATGCCTTCCGCCCCAGCGCCGGACGCCGCCTGGTAGGTGGAGACAATCACGCGCTTCAGGCCGAAAGCCTGGCGCAGCGGTTCCAAAGCGACCACCAGAATCGCCGTGGTGCAATTGGGGTTGGCGATCAGCTTGGCGCCACCAATGGCACCCGCATTCACCTCCGGCACCACCAGCGGCACATCATCCTGCAGCCGGAACGCAGAGGAATTATCCACCACATGCACCCCCGCCGCCACCATGGCCGGCGCATGGGCCTTGGCGAAATCGCCAGAGACCGCCAGCAGCGCCAAATCCAAATCACGCATGGCGGCATCGCTGAAGGGCTCAATCTCGGCCTCACCCAAAGGGGTTTTCAATTTATTGCCGGCGCTGCGGGCAGAGGCAAAAAGCCTGAGCGAGGTCATCGGAAAAGCCCGACGCCCCAGAACATCCACCAATTCGCGGCCCACCGCACCGGAGGCCCCAATCACGCCAACACGCATTGCAATTTTCCTGTGGTAAAGCTTGGAAGCGGGCGGTTTAACGCAGAAAGCACAAAGATGGAACAGGCCGCAGGGCTTGGGCCTCGCCACCTGGGCGCGGGCTGCCTATAAGCGGGGCCTGCTCACTGCCAAGGGATCACGATCACCCATGTCCGCCGCCGCTGATTTTTCCGCCGTGAAGGCCTGGCCCTTTGAGGAGGCGCGCAAGGTCGCGACCCGTCTGGCCGCTTCCGGCAAAAAATCCGCGCTGTTCGAGACCGGCTATGGCCCTTCCGGCCTGCCACATATCGGCACTTTCGGCGAAGTGGCACGCACCAGCTGGATCAGGCATGCCTTCACGCAACTCACCGGCCTCCCGTCGCGCCTGATCGCCTTCAGCGATGACATGGACGGGCTGCGCAAGGTGCCGGATAATGTGCCGAATAAGGAGATGCTGGCCGCGTATATCGGCCGGCCGGTCACGGCAATCCCTGACCCTTTCGGCACGCATGAAAGCTTCGGGCACCACAATAATGCGCGGCTGCGCGCCTTTCTGGATGCCTTTGGCTTTGATTATGAATTTGCGTCATCATCTGATTACTACCGCTCCGGCAAGTTCGATGCGGCGCTGCTCCGGATGGCGGAAAACCACGCCAAGGTGCTGGAAGTGATCCTGCCGACGCTCGGCCCTGATCGTCGCGCCACCTATTCGCCCTTCCTGCCCATTCACCCGAAAACCGGCGTCGTGATGCAGGTACCGATGAATGAGGTGCGCCCGGATCAGGACATGCTGGT
>JBIKWX010000091.1:0-12068 GCA_044356095.1 Roseomonas sp. | reverse complement strand
TCTGAAGACCATCGGCATTCCGCAACGGCCCGAGGATTTGGATGCGCATCGGCTGATCATCTATGGCGATTATCAACCGCCGATTGACAACATCAATTGGCTGGCCGAGGTCGGCCGCCGCCCCGGCACGGCCAGGCGCGCGGCGGTGGAGCTCAATTCCATGCCCGGTATGGTGCAGGCGGTGCGCAGTGGCTTGGGGCTGGCCGCGCTGCCCGATTACATCGGGGCGGAGCTGGATGACTTCGTCCAGGTGCTGCCGGGCGTGAAGGGGCCGAAGATTGAGGCCTATTTCGTCTATCCGGAAGAAATGAGGCATTCCAAGCGTGTAGCGGTGTTTCGGGATTTTTTGGTGGCGGAACTGACCGGCGCGGTGTGACAGAATATTACAGACCAGGGCTGAGCTATGCGTCCAGCGCATGGCCGTGTAGTCGAGAACGGGAACCACAACCAGAGCGAGAGCGGCTATAAAATGGGCATCCGACGTTGTTCGGAAGGGGTCTCTTGATCCCTCGTCTCCCAGACGTGAAGCCTCCCTGTTGACTTGGCCCGGAAACCTTACGGTTTTCGGGCCATTCTTTTTGGGGCGGTCGCTTTCCCCTTGACGCGCCCCGCTTCCCGCCCTGCCATGGGGGAAAATCAGCCTGAAAGGCGAAAGAGGGAAGCATGTCAGGAACAACGCGCCGTGGTGTCTTGGGCTTGGGGGGCGCATTGCTCGCCGCGCCGGCCTTGGGGCAGTCGCTTTGGCCGACCGGGCCTATTCGCTTCATTGTCACCTTCCCTGCGGGTGGTTCCACCGATCTGCTCTCTCGCATCTGGTGCAATCGGATGGCGGAAATCACAGGGCAGCCCTTCGTGGTGGAAAACCGCTCTGGTTCCGGCGGGAATGTCGGCACCGAAGCGATTGCGCGCGCGGCACCGGATGGCAATACGATTGGGCTCGCTTCGGTTGCGTCTCTTGCCATTGCGCCGACACTTTATCGGCGCCTGCCCTTCGATGTGGCGCGGGATTTTTCGTATATTTGCGGGCTCTGGCAATTGCCGAATCTGCTGATCACGCGGCTCGATTTCCCAGCCAATACCGTGCCGGAACTGATCCGCCAGGCGCGCGAGAATCCTGGGCGCTTTACCTTCGCAAGCTCCGGCGCGGGCACCACGCTTCATCTTTCCGGTGAATTATTCAAGCAAATGGCGGAGGTGGATATCCTGCATATCCCCTATCGCGGCGGCGCACCGGCGCAGATTGATCTTTTGGCCGGGCGCGTGGACATGATGTTTGGCAACATCCCGGAGGCAGTGCGCGCCTTTCGCGAAGGCAAGGTGAAAGCACTTGGCGTGACAGGCCCGCAGCGCAGCCCGCAAGCGCCGCAAATTCCCGCCATTGGCGAATTCCTGCCGGGCTATGCGGTGACTTCCTGGGGTGGGGTTTGCGGCCCGGCCGGCATTCCGCCCGCCATCATTGCACGCATTGCCGAACTTGGCAGACAGGCGGTGGAAAGCCCAGAAGTGCGTCGGCGTTATGAAGAAGCGGCAGCGGAAGTCTGGTGGACATCGTCGCAGGATTTGGCACAATTCCGTCGCGCCAATGAAGAAAGCTTCGCCCCCCTGATCCGTGCCGCAGGCGCGGTGGTGGAATAAGTCTTGGCGCGCTTTGCACGAGCCCGCGCCAATACCATATGCTTTAGGTGGATAACGGGAGGATCAACATGAAAAACACCATCACACGCCGCACCACGCTCGGCCTTGGTGCCGGCTTGCTTGCCGCGCCCGCCATTGTCAGCGCCCAGGGCAATTGGCCAACAGGCCCCATTCGTTTTATCGGACTTTTCCCACCGGGTGGCGGCACGGATATCCTATCCCGCATCTGGTGCATCAAAATGAGCGAGATCACCGGCCAGCAATTCGTCGTCGAAAATCGTTCCGGATCCGGTGGCAATGTCGGCACGGAAGCGATTGCGCGATCCAATCCGGATGGCAATACGATTGGGTTGGCCTCGGTTGCGCCACTCGCGATTTCGCCAACGCTTTACTCACGCCTGAATTACAGCCCCGCGCGCGACATCGCGCTGATCTCTGGCCTTTGGCAATTGCCGAATATGCTGGTCGTGAATAATGACGTGCCGGCACGCAGCGTGCCTGAACTGATCGCGCTGCTGAAGGCTAATCCGGGCAAATATGCTTTCGCATCGTCCGGTTCCGGCACGACGGTTCACCTTTCGGGCGAGATGTTCAAATTCCTGGCCGGCGTGGATATGCTGCATGTGCCCTATCGCGGCGCGGCGCCGGCACATATTGATCTCGCGGGCGGGCGCGTTCACATGATTTTTGATAATATCCCGCAAGCACTCGCCTTGGCGCGGGATGGCAAGGTGCGCGCCTTGGCGGTGACTGGCGCACAGCGCAGCCCGCAAGCGCCGGAAATTCCCACCATGGCGGAATTCCTGCCAGGGTTTGAAATCAATTCCTGGGGCGGGGTATGTGCGCCGGCCGGGATTTCTCCGGCGCTGATCCGGCGTATCAATGAACTCACCAAGCAGTCGCTGGAAACCGATGACATCAAGCGGCGCTTTTTCGAAAATGGCGCGACCACCTGGTACACCACGCCCGAGGAATTCGTAAAATTTCGTGCCGATAATGAAGCTGCCTTCGCGCCGCTGATCCGCGCTTCAGGTGCGAAGGTGGATTAAGCCGCGCGCCGATTCCACGGCATCAGCGCGAGCAAATTCGCCATGGGGCAAAGCCCCATGATGCCGGCAGATACCAGGCCCGCGCCGACAAAGGCGGAAAGCGCGTGAAAGCGCGGGTCAATCAAGGCGCCAAGTGCCGCGCCCGCCAGCACCAAACTGCCGGCCGTGATCTGTACCTGCCGCATGATGGGCATCGGCGCGCGCTTATCTTCCGCAATCTTCACACCGGCAGCATTCAGCGCACCAATCCCGCCTTCTACCAGCAACACGCGACACCCCGGCGCGGCAGCGGCAAGCGCGCCCGCATTCTGCGCGGTGCGGCTGCCGGACTGGCAATGGAAGATCACTGTCGAACCCGCCGGGATGCCAAGCGCCGCACTCCCCAGCCGAGACACCGGCGCATGGGCAGACCCGGGCACATGGGCGCGCGCCCGTTCATCGGCTTCGCGAATATCCACCAGCACGGCCTCACCGGAGGCGATCAGGCCAGCGGCCTCACGGGCAGAAATGGGCTGGGCATTCATGGCTGGGCTCCTGCATGTCGAACCCGGCTCAAATAAATTAGCTTTGCCTTATATTCAAGCGAAAAGCGTCAAAAATCCAGATCAGCATAGTGTTCGGGCGGGATCAGGCCGCTGATCCGGTCCTGCAATAGCGGCCGGAAGGATGGGCGGGACTTCACCCGTGCATACCAATCCTTGGCCGCGTCATTCAGCGCCCAATCCACATCACCCAGGTAATCCAGCGCCGAAAGATGCGCCGCCGCCGCCAAATCCGCGAGCGACAGCGCATTCCCCCCAAGCCAGGGCCGGGTTTCCGCAAGCCAGCCGAGGTAGTCCAGATGCGGGCGCAAATTGGCATAGCCCGCACGAATGGCGCCCGCATCCGGATTGCCGCGGCCCATGAGCTGCTTCATCTGCTTTTCAAACAGCAGATTCCGCCCGACTTCCGCGTGGAATTTCCCATCAAACCAGGCCACCAGGCGCCGGATTTCCGCCCTTTCGCCGAGTGAACGCCCAAGCAGCGGCATATCCGGATAGGCTTCATCCAGATATTCGCAAATGGCGTAGGAATCGATGATGCAAAAGCCGTTTTCTTCCTGCAGCACGGGCACGGTGCAGGCAGGATTAATGGTGAGGAACTCCTCTCGTCTTTCCCAGACCCTTTCGACCCGAAGATCAAAAGGAATGCGCTTTTCCGCAAGCGCCAAGCGCACCTTGCGAGAATAGGGAGAGAGGGGGAGGTGATAGAGAATCCGCACAAAGCGCTTATGCCACCCGGGCGCGGCGGGTGCAAAGCACCGACTGGAAAAAGGGGGGTGCATGACGCCACAAAACATGTTGAAGTGACGCGTTCAGGGCGACAAACTTATTCGCCGCGCAAGAACCAATACCCGCTCAAGGATGAGGAGGAACGCTGATGACACCGCCACTTGATGCATCCGCCGCGCCGCGCAATTCCGATCTGGAAGCAGCGCTTGCCGAAGCGCGCGAGAATTATTCCCGCGCCCGCCCCAATAGCGCCACCGCGCATGAGAAAGCCCGCACTGTCATGCCGGGCGGCAATACGCGCACCACGCTATTCTACACGCCCTTCCCGACTGCCATGAAAAGCGGCCAGGGCTGCTATCTGGAAGATATTGACGGCAACAAATACCTCGACCTTTGCGGCGAATATACTGCGGGGCTTTTCGGTCATTCCGATCCGCGCATTCAGGCCATGCTGCATAAGGTGATTGAAAACGGCATCAGCCTGGCGTCAGTCGGCGAGAATGAGGCGAAGCTCGCCGCCATTCTGTGCGCACGCTTCCCCGCGCTGGAATTGGTGCGCTTCACCAATAGCGGGACTGAGGCGAACCTCATGGCCGTTGCAGCCGCCCGCGCGCATACCGGCCGCAGCAAGATCATCGCCTTCCGTGGCGGCTATCACGGCGGTGTCATGAGCTTCGTCACCGGTGGCAGCGTGGTGAATGCGCCGTTTTCGGTGACGCTTGCCGAGTATAATGACCTGCCCGGCACGCTGGCGCTGATCCGCGAACATGCTGATGATCTTGCTGCCGTGCTGCTGGAACCCATGATGGGCAGCGGCGGCTGCATCCCCGCCACGCGTGAATTTCTGGCCGGGCTGCGCGACGCCACCCGCGAAG
Organism: Roseomonas sp.; assembly: GCA_044356095.1. Lineage (GTDB taxonomy): Bacteria > Pseudomonadota > Alphaproteobacteria > Acetobacterales > Acetobacteraceae > Neoroseomonas. The sequence continues at coordinate 7,238 of JBIKWX010000091.1, read as the reverse complement.
TCGGCGCGATGCTGATTTTCGATGAGGTGATGACCAGCCGTCATACAGCGGGCGGCCTGCAGAAGCTGCATGGCATCACGCCTGATCTTGTCTCGCTCGGGAAATATATCGCGGGCGGCATGTCCTTCGGTGCCTTTGGTGGGCGCGCGGATGTCATGTCGGTGTTTGATTCCCACAAGCCCAATGCGCTGACGCATTCCGGCACTTTCAACAACAACGTGCTGTCCATGTCCGCCGGCACCTTGGCGATGGGCGAGATCTTCGATGACAGTGCTGCGGAAGCGCTGCGCAAGCGCGGCGATGGGCTGCGCGATGCGCTGAATGGCATTTGCGTCAAGCACAAGGTCGCCATGCAATTCACCGGCATTGGCAGCATGGTGCAGCCGCATTTCCGCCTGGGCTTGATCCTTCGCCCCTATACCGCGAGCGCGCAGGAAGATGGCCTGCGGGAACTGTTCTTCCTGGATATGATGAAGGCCGGCATTTACATCGCACGGCGCGGCATGGTGGCGCTCAGCCTGCCAGTCGGTGAGGCAGAGTTGCTGCGCTATATCGCGGCGGTCGAGGAATTCTGCGCCTCCCGCAAGCCGCTGATGGTGGCGGAATGACGTAGGGCGGGGCTGGTTTCCGGCCCCGCCGACCCTTGGGTCGCGTCAGCGCCGATCCTTGCGGGCATTGAAGCCGCTGGCGTCACCTTTTCGCCAATTCGCAAATTTGGGCAATTCCAGCGCCACCCCGCGATGGTCACAAGGGATGACATTGGTGGCTGGAATGTCACGCACCATGCTCATGAAAACGCCCCTCGGGCGGGAATAGCCGGCCAATTCAATGTCCAGCGCGCCCCTTTCCGTAATCCGGCGAATCCTGCCCCATTCCCCTGCATCGGCGGTTGGCATGGGGCCTGCCTCGGCGCGGGTAAGGCGCACAAGATCACCCACTTCCAGGATGGGAATTGGTCGCCCATCGGCGCGGAAATCAAATTTCATGCGTTGCCACACGCCCAACCCGAAGGACTGAGCCCCCCATCGCGAATTGTCTCAATAATCCTAGCACAACGGGCTTTGCGTCGCATATTTCTTGCCGGTTCGGCAAGCTGCTTTTGGCGGGGAAGCCACTATTAATCTGAAACCGAGGGATGGGCCGCTTCAGCCCATCACCAGATCTCGCGTGATCTCCGCCGGCGATGTCGCGCCGAGTAGCGCCATGGCGGTTTCGAATTCACGGCGCAGCAGGTGCAGTGCGCGTGCAGCACCGGCTTCGCCATGGGCCGCCAAGCCAAACAATACCGCGCGGCCCAGCAGCACGGCATCGGCACCAAGCGCCAAGGCACGCGCAATGTCGGCGCCATGGCGGATACCGCTATCAAGCAGAATGGTGCCGTTCCGGCCGATCTCGGCGGCAATGGCGGGCAGTGCGGTCATGGAAGGCGTTGCACCATCCAGGTTGCGCGCACCGTGATTGGAAACCACCACGCCATCCGCACCCGCTTCAATGGCGCGGCGCGCATCATCTGCGCGCAAAATGCCCTTCACCAGGAGCTTGCCGGGCCAAATCCGACGCAGCTCTGCCACATTTTCCCAAGTTATGCCGCCATTCAGCCTGGTGCTCGGCCCACCCCCCGCCAGCGCGCCCGGGGCGCCCGGATGGTTCAGCATGCGCGGCACACCCGTGGTCAGCGCATAACGCCCCATGGTGCCGAGCAACCAACGCGGATGCGCAAGCATATCCGAAATATTGCGCAGGCCAGGCTTGAAGGGTGTCGCGAAACCATTGCGATAATTGAAGGCGCGATAGGGTGCGACCACCGTATCCACCGTCAGCAGCAGCACAGAAGCCCCAGCGCTGGCGACCTTCTCGACAAGGCGCAGGCTTTCTGCCTTATCAGCCCAGACATAGAGCTGAAACCACCAGGGGCTGCCCGCCATGGTGGCGCTGATGGCTTCAAGCCGCGTCATGGATTCTGTTGGCAGGGTATAGGGAATGCCGAATGCACGCGCGGCTGCAGCAAGCTTGGCCTCGCCTTCATGCCATAACAGCCCGGCGGGGCTCATGGGCGCAATCGCGGCCGGCATGGCAAGGCTTTGGCCGAAAAGCGTGGTAGCTGTACTGCGATCCGCAACACCGCGCAGTACAGGCGGCGCGAAGGTAATGGCATCAAACGCCGCACGATTGCGCGCGATGCCGATATCCCCATCGCAGCCGCGATCCACATAATCAAACAGACCGCGCGGCAAGCGTCGGCGCGCAGCGGCCCGCAAATCGGCTATGTCATGGCAGATATCGGCACCCATGGCGCGAGTCTAGGTCGGCTACGTGTCTTGGGAAATGGTTTTCAGCAACCACAACCAACCGGCGTACCGGCGCGGCCTTCAAGCCCCGCGGTCTGATAGCCATCGCGCTTCCACCAATCCAAGCCGCCGATCAATTCACGCACCTTGAAACCAAGGGTCAGCAATTTGAGCGCGGTTTTGGTTGACCCATTGCAGCCAATACCATCGCAATAGCAGATATAGGTCTTTGCCTTGTCCAGCGCTTCGGTACTGAGGGTGCAAATCCCCCGATGCGGCAGGTTGATCGCGCCGGGGATATGTTCCTTGGCAAAGGCGGCTTCGGATCGGCCGTCTACGACCACCACGGCCTCTCCATCGCTGATCGCGACATGCAGATCCCAGGAATCCATCTCAAAGGCGAGTTTGCTTTGATAATGGGCCATTTGTTCCATCGTCATTGTCGCTTCCTTTCAGTGCTTCATTCGATTTTGGCAGCCTCACTCCGCCGCAATCGCCGGCGCTTCACTCATGGGCACCGGTAGGTATTGCGCATAGTCGCGCGGCACCACATGCCAGAAGCGCCCGCGTTCCGTCGCCCATTCATTGAGCAAGCGCGCAGCAAAGCGACTGCCGGTTTCCGCCACATGGCGCGCGATCAGATCACGCAGCGCGCTCTCCCAATGCGGATGGGCAAGGCGCGACCAAAGCAGCGTTTCCGGATTGATGCGCTTTTCGAAAGTGCCGTCCGCATCATAGACAAAAGCCTGACCGCCGGTGAAACCCGCACCATAATTATCGCCAACCGCACCCAGGATCACCACCGTGCCGCCGGTCATGTATTCACAGCCATTGGCGCCGCAGCCTTCCACCACGGCAGTCGCGCCGGAATTGCGCACGGCGAAACGCTCACCCGCCTGGCCGGCGGCGAAAAGCTCCCCAGCGGTCGCGCCATACAGCACGGTATTGCCGATGATGGTATTGTCATTGGAGATCAGGTTGGAAGAAGGTGCGGGGCGCACCACAATGGAAGCGCCTGACAAACCCTTGCCGACATAATCATTGGCATCGCCAAAAACCTCCAGCTTCAAGCCGCGCACGCCAAAGGCGCCGAGTGACTGCCCCGCACTGCCCCGGAGCCGCACGGTCAAATGCCCGGCTTGCAGCCCTGTCATGCCGAATTGCCGCACAATGCGCGAAGACACCTTGGTGCCAATGGCGCGATGCGTGTTGCGGATATTGTATTGCAGCTGCATTTTCTCGCCATGGCGGAACAGCGCATCCGCATCGCGAATCATTTCCGCATCCAGCGTCTCCGGCACCTCATTGCGGCCTTCCAAGGTGCAATAGGCGGGATAGGGGCCAGCATCCGCCTGCACCAGCAGCGGATTGAGATCGAGGTCATCCAAATCCTCAGACCCGCGGCTCACCTGTTGCAGCAGATCGGTCCGGCCGATCACATCCGTGAGTTTCCGCATGCCGAGGCTGGCCAGAATCTCCCGCACTTCTTCGGCGATGAAGGAGAAAAGATTGATCACCTTTTCAGGGCTGCCGGCGAATTTCGCACGCAGCGCCTCATCCTGCGTGCAGACGCCAACGGGGCAGGTATTGGAATGGCATTGCCGCACCATGATGCAGCCCATCGCCACCAGTGATGCCGTGCCAATGCCGAATTCCTCGGCGCCCAGCATGGCAGCAATCACCACATCGCGCCCGGTCTTGATGCCGCCATCTGTGCGCAGCTTCACGCGATGCCGCAGCCGATTGAGCAATAGAACCTGATGCGTTTCCGACAGCCCCATTTCCCAGGGCAGGCCAGCATATTTGATGGAAGATTGCGGCGAGGCGCCGGTGCCGCCGGAATGGCCGGAAACCAGAATCGCATCCGCCTTGGCCTTCGCCACACCAGCCGCAATGGTGCCAATGCCCGAACGGCTGACCAGCTTCACACAGACCGTCGCATCCGGGTTGATCTGCTTCAGATCATAGATCAGCTGCGCCAGATCCTCGATTGAATAGATATCATGATGCGGTGGCGGGCTGATCAGCATGACACCCGGCGTGGAATGCCGGAGATTTGCAATCAGCCCCGTCACCTTGAAGCCGGGCAATTGCCCGCCCTCACCAGGCTTCGCACCCTGCGCCACCTTGATTTCAATCTCTCGGCAATTATTCAGATATTCCGCGGTCACGCCAAAACGGCCAGAGGCGATCTGCTTGATCGCGGAATTGGCATTATCGCCATTGGCGCGCGGCTTGGCCCGCGCCGGGTCTTCGCCACCTTCACCAGAATCACTCCGCGCCCCAATGCGGTTCATGGCGATGGAGAGTGTTTCATGTGCTTCGGGGCTGAGGGCGCCAAGCGAAATGCCAGGCGCGACCAGGCGCTTCCGGATTTCCGTGATGCTTTCCACTTCCTCAAGCGCAATCGCCGCACGGCCTTCAGTGCGGAAATCGAGCAGATCGCGCAGCGCAACTGGCGGCAGGCGTCGCACCGCATCGGAATAGCGCTTGAAGGTCTGATAGCTTTCGGTTTCCACCGCGCTTTGCAGCGTATGGATCAGCGTGCCGTCAAAGGCATGCGCCTCACCAAGCCGGCGCAGCTTGTAAAGCCCGCCAATCGGCAGCGTGATAGCACCCTCCGCCCAGGCTTTTCTGTGCAAGGCCAGCACACGCCGTGCAATGCCAGAAAGCCCAATACCGGAAATGCGCGAAGGTGTGCCGGGGAAGAACTCCGCCACCAGCGCGCGCGAAAGCCCAATCGCTTCGAAATTCATGCCGCCGCGATAGGAAGACAAAACGCCAATCCCCATCTTGGACATGATCTTCAGCAGGCCCTTATCTACCGCCTTCTTGTAGCGCCCCACCGCTTCACGCAACGACATGGCACCAAACAATCCACGCCGATGCCGATCCGCGATGCTCTCCTGCGCCAGATAGGCATTCACCGTCGTCGCGCCAGCCCCAATCAGCACCGCGACGTAATGCACATCAAGGCTTTCCGCGACACGGACATTGAGCGAGGTGAAGGTACGCAGTCCATTCTTCACCAGATGCGTCTGCACCGCACCCACTGAAAGGATCATCGGAATCACGGCACGTTCAGCGCATTGCGCTTCATCCGTCAGAATCACATGGGCGCAGCCGGAACGCACACCTTCCTCAGCCTCGCGCCGGATGCGTTCAATATGGCGGCGCAGGCCCGCCTCACCTTCTGCCACCGGGAAGGTGCAATCCACCACGCAAGCGGTTGTACCCATGTAGGCGCGCATGGCGTCAAATTCGGCATTGGACAGCACAGGGCTATCCAACATCAGCATGTCACACTGCGTCGGGTCCTCATCCAGGATATTCCCGAGATTGCCGAGCCGCGTCTTCAACGTCATCACGCGGGTTTCGCGCAGGCTATCAATCGGCGGATTGGTCACCTGGCTGAAGGCTTGCCGGAAATAATGATGCAGGCCGCGATATTGATCAGACAATACCGCAATCGGCGTGTCATCACCCATGGACCCCACCGCCTCATTGGCGTCTTCCACCATGGGGTGCAGGATGGATTCCAATTCTTCCAAGGTATAGCCGACAGAAAGCTGACGGCGACGCAAATCCTCACCGGTCAGATTGGCGCGTTCATCGGCTTCGGCCTTCACAATTTCATCAATGCGTGTGGTGCGTTCGGTCCATTGGCCAAAAGGCTTGCGGCCCGAGATCAAATCCTTCAGCGCCTTGTCTTCGAAGAAACGCCCTTCATCCAGATCAACGCCAATGGATTGGCCCGGACCAACGCGACCCTTTTGGATGATCTGATCTTCGGCAAGCTTCACCATGCCGGTCTCGGACCCCACAATCAGCATGCCGTCAGAAGTGATGCTGTAACGAAGCGGGCGTAGACCATTCCGATCCAGCCCCGCCACCACCCAGCGCCCATCAGTCGCGCAAATCGCCGCCGGACCATCCCAGGGTTCCATCACGGCATTGCAGTAAAGAAACAGGTCACGATGCGCTGGCGGCATGGTGGCGTTATTGCCAAGGCTTTCCGGAATCAACAGCGCCTTCGCCATGGGCGCATCTCGCCCGGCGCGCACCAGCAATTCGAACACATTATCAAGGGTTGCGGTATCAGAACCACCCGCCTGCACTACCGGCTTGATATCTTCCATGAAGGGATCGAGCAAAGGATGCGAAAGCCGCGTCTCATGCGACTTCATCCAATTCACATTGCCATGCAGCGTATTGATTTCGCCATTATGCGCCAAAGTGCGGAAAGGCTGCGCCAACCGCCAGGTGGGGAAGGTATTGGTGGAATAGCGCTGATGATAAATCGCAAAACGGCTGACGAAGCGTTCATCCAGCAAATCCGGATAGAATTCGGTCAGCGCTTCCGCGAGGAACATGCCCTTATAGATGATGGACCGGGCAGAGAGCGAACACAGATAAAGCTCCGCAATCTGCGCCGCGATGGCCTGCTTTTCGATCCGCCGGCGAATCACATACATATCGCGTTCAATGGTGGCGATATCGCGTTGTTCCGGGTCGTGGATCAGGATTTGTTCAATCTCAGGCCGCGTCGCATTGGCCTTTTCGCCGATGCAGGCGACATTGATCGGCACTTGCCGCCAGCCATAAATCGCATAGCCGGCATTGAGAATCTCGGTTTCCACAATCTGTCGGCAGCGCTCCTGCGCGCCCAGATCGGATTTCGGCAAAAACACCTGGCCAACCGCAATCCGCCCGGGGCGCAGCCGATCACCACCGCGTTCAACGACGGCAGCAAAGAAATCCTGCGGGATTTCGACATGGATGCCCGCACCATCGCCGGTCTTGCCATCCGCATCCACTGCACCGCGATGCCAAACCGCACGCAAAGCATCAATGCCAGCCTGCACCACATCCCGCCGCGGCTTGCCATCAAGTGCTGCCACCAGGCCAACACCGCAGGCATCATGTTCGGTCAGGTCAATATGTGCTTGG
>JBIKWX010000001.1:0-37307 GCA_044356095.1 Roseomonas sp. | reverse complement strand
GCCACCAGCGCGTCAAAGATCACCTGCTTGCCGCCGGTCGCGACCAGGATTTCCTCGGGCGTATATTCAATGCCTGAGTCGCGCTTGAACTTGGTGCAGATCGCTTTCCGGAGCTCAACCGTGCCGGCGACATCGGTGTATTTCGTCTCACCACGTTCAATCGCCGCAATCGCCGCGTCCTTCACATTGCGCGGCGTATCGAAATCCGGCTCGCCAGAGGACAGGCCGATCACATCCTTGCCCGCGGCCTTCAGCGCGCGCGCCTTGGCGGTCATGGCAATGGTGAGAGAGGGCGAAATACGATCGAGACGATCAGCGATGAGCTTCATGTGGGACAAAACCTTTGCGACAAGTGGCGCAAACTAATCCGATGCCCCCATTGCATCAACCCAGGACTGCCTAAAAAAGCCGCAGCGGGCGTAGCCCCTTATAGGTGAAGCCCTGTTCATTCAGACATTTGGCGCGGGCTTCCTGGCGGATCGGGATATTCACATCCACCCAATCATAGATCGGTGGGCGCAGCCTGGGTGGGCGACGGGTACAATTCGTGACCCCATTGGGGCTGGTCCAGCAGCGGGTCTCGCCTGGTTCCCAATAGGCGGGCTGGACCTGCATCCAGACCATGGCGGGTTTGATTTCCTCAGCCGCCTGGGCGGTGCAGGTGGCTTGCGCGGCGTCAGAATCGGCCTCGGTCGCGCCGGGCTTTTCCCAGCGCTCGGCACAGGCGGTCAGCAGCAGCAAAAGGGCGAGGGGCAAGGCGCGCATAAGGGGCTTATACCCCAAAAGACAGGGCCGAATCATGGCGGGCCCTCATACCCGGCGCCCCAGCAGCCACAGCGCCAGGGCCAACATGCTGCCCACCCCCAGCACCACCAGGGCGCCGAGCGCATTCACCTCCGGCGTCAGGCCAAGGCGCAGCATGGAAAATAGCGCAATCGGCAGCGTGGTCCCCGCCGGGCCTGATACGAAGGACGCGATCACCACATCATCCAGCGACAGCGTGAAGGCGAGCAACCAGCCCGCCACCAGGGCAGGCGCGATCAAGGGCAGGGTGATGGTGCGGAAGGCGATAAAGGGTGTGGCGCCCAAATCCATCGCGGCTTCTTCCAGGCTGCGCTCGGCCTCGGCCAGGCGCGCCTGCACCACCACCGCGACATAGGCCGCGCCAAAGCCGGCATGGGCCAGCAGGATGGTGAAGGCGCCGCGCCCGGCGGGCCAACCGATGAGCCCTTCCAGGGCAACGAAAAGCAGCAAAAGCGACAGGCCGATCACGACTTCCGGCAGCACTAGCGGCGCACCAATCAGCGCGCCGAACAGCGCCCGCCCGCGAAAAGGCCCAAACCGCGCCAGCGCAAAGGCAATGCCGCCGCCCGCCAACACCGCCAGCGTCGCGCTGGCAGCCGCGATGCGAAGCGACAGAAAGGCCGCTTCCAGCAGCCTTTCATTGCCGGCCAGCGCGCCGAACCAACGCAGCGAAAACCCGCCCCATTGGAAGGGGATGCGATCCGCGCTGAAGGCAAAACCCACCAGCAGCAGGATGGGCAGCCACAGGAACAGGAAGCCCGCCAGCATCACCGCGCGCACCAACCCCCCTGACTTCATGCTCCCGCCCCCAGCCTTTGGAACCAGCGAATGGGCAGGATCAGCAGCGCGAGCAGAGCCAAGGCCAGTGCCGCCGCCAAGGGCCAATCGCGGTTCTGAAAAAATTCCTGCCAGAGCACCCGGCCAATGACCTGCGCTTCGGGCGGGCCGAGCAATTCAGGGATGACGAATTCCCCCGCTGCCGGGATGAAGACCAGCAGAAATCCCGCCGCGGCTGCCGGCAAGGTGAGCGGCAAGGTGACGCTGAAAAACACCCGCGCCGGCTGCGCGCCAAGATCAGCCGCCGCTTCCAACAAGGCGGGATCGAGCCGGATCAGCGCGGTGAAAATCGGCAGTACCGCAAAGGGCAGATAGGCATGCACCATGCCGGCCAGCATCGCGCCTTCGGTATAGAGCAAAGGCAAGGGCGCATCCGTGATCCCCAAGCCGCGCAACAGATGATTGACCAAGCCTTCATCGCGCAACAACCCAATCCAGGCGCCGATGCGGAGCAAAAATCCCGTCCAGAACGGCAACATGAGCAGCGCGAGCAACGGCAGCCGCCAACGGGGCTGCACACCCGCCATGCCAAGCGCCATGGGGTAGGCGATCAAAAGGCAAAGCCCCGCCGTGGTCGCCGCCAAGCGCAACGCCGCAAGCAAAGCCTCGGCGTAATAGAAATCCTCCGCCAGCATGGCGAAGGCAGCGAAGCGCAGGCTGAGGGTGAATGGCGGCACGCCATCGGCGGGTGTTGCGAAGGCCATTACCAGCAGAATCAGCACTGGTGCGGCAACCAACAGCAGCAGCCAGGCCCACAACGGCGCAAGCAAAATGCCCCGCCGCATCAGGCAAAAAGCGGCACCACAGCTGCCGCCCTCCATGCCACACCAACAATACTGCCCGGCGCCGGTGGAGGCGCGTTATGCACCACGCGCAGAGAAGCCCCGCCCTGTAGGCGAATGATCAACAGCCAGTCATCCCCGCGAAACGCTGCATCTTCCAGAATGCCCGTGACGCAGGGCGCTTCATCCGCGCCCGTCAGCCTGATCTGTTCCGCGCGCAAGGCAATGGCGATGGTCTCCGCCGGCAAGCCTGACGCAATGACGCCACCGGCCTCGGCACTTTCAAACGCGCCATCTTGCATGCGCCCTTCCAGCACATTCGCCGCGCCTAGAAACCGCGCGACGAAACGTGTCGCAGGCCGCGCGTAAACTTCCTGCGGCGGGCCGATTTGCGCGACGCGCCCGGCTTCCAACACGGCAATACGATCCGCGAGAGCAAGCGCTTCCTGCTGGTCATGCGTGACCATGATGAAGGCTGCACCGGTCTTGCGTTGCAGGGCGCGCAGTTCAAGCCCGGTGCGTTCGCGCAAGCCCGCATCCAGCGCTGCCATGGGTTCATCCAGCAACAGCAAGCGCGGGCGCATGACCAGGCTGCGTGCCAGCGCCACGCGCTGCTTTTGCCCGCCGGAAAGCTGCTGCGGCTTGCGCGCTTCCAGCCCCCGCAACCCCACCAGATCAAGCGCTGCTGCAATGCGGCTTCGCCGTTCCTCACCCGCCACACCGGCGCGCTTCAGGCCATAGGCGATGTTCTCCGTCACATTCATATGCGGAAACAGCGCATAGGATTGGAACATCATATTGATCGGTCGCGCCCAGGGCGGCACGTGCAGCAAATCCTGTCCATCGAGTGTCAGCGCACCCGCATCCGGCGCCTCAAACCCGGCCAGCACACGTAATAGCGTGGATTTACCGGAACCCGAACCGCCGAGCAGCGCAAAGAACTCGCCAGCATTGATCGCGAGATCAAGCCCAGCGAGCGCACGCACCGCGCCAAAGCGCTTTTCCAGCGCGGTCGCGATCAGCACTGCTTCAGCGGCCCGCCTTGAAGCGCGACCATAGCCGGCTGCGCGCACGTTCGATCTCACGCGGCGGCGTGCTCGCGACAAAACTCGCCGCCAGCATCGCCTCATCCGGATAGACATTGCGGTCTTCGCGCACCGCGACATCCACAGCGGCCAGCGATGCCGGCACGGCATTGGGATAGCGCACCTGATTGGTGATGCCCGCCATTACATCAGGCCGCAGCAGGAAATTAATGAATTCATGCGCCGCTTCCTTGTTCGGCGCATCGGTGGGGATTGCCAGCATGTCAAACCAAAGCTGCGCGCCCTGACGCGGCGCGACATAGCCAATTTCAACACCCCGCCCGGCTTCCTGCGCGCGCGCCTGCGCCTGGATGACATCGCCGGAATAGGTCAGCGCCACGCAGGCTTCTCCATTCGCCAGCGCATCCAGAATGGCACCTGAAGGGATAATTGCGCGAACATGGCGCCGAATACCCATCAGCGCCTGTTCGGCCACACGCAAATCCTCAAGACTATGCGCATTGGGATCACGCCCCGCCCAGCGCAGGACGGAAGGCAGCACATCGGTTGGGCTGTCCATCACCATAATGCCGCAGCGCGCGAGCCGCGCGGCGTTTTCCGGCTTGAACAAGACATCAAAGCCATTCAGCGCCATATCAGGCGCAATGGCCCTGATGCGATCAAGCCGAAGCCCAAGACCAACCGTGCCCCACAGATAAATCGCGCCATGGCGATTGCCCGGATCAATCTCCGCCACACGCGCCATCAATGTCGGGTCAAGATTGCGCCAATTCGGAATGCGTGCGCGATCAAGCGGCGAAAGTGCCCCGGCACGCAACAACCGCGCGAAGCTTGGTTCACTGGTCGGCACAATCACATCATAGCCGGAACGCCCGGCGGAAAGCTTACCCTCCAGCGTTTCCAGACTGTCATAGACATCATAACGCACGCGGATGCCGGTTTCGCGCGTGAAGCGCTGCACCGCATAGGGGTCAATATAATCCGACCAATTATAGACATTCACCACGCGTTCCTGCGCGGCGGCGATGCCTGGCAGCAGCAGGGCAAGGAAGGCAATCAGGCGCAGGATCATGGGCAGGGGCTCCGCAGACGAAGGGCTTCTTGTAGCGGAATTTGGCGCGATCTTGAGGGGAGGAAGAAATTTCGCCGATCAGGAAAAAATCCTTGACAATAGGCCGGTATTCCTTTATCTAACCCTCATCAACGGCCGAATTGCGCCCGAAGCTCCCCTCCCTCCCTGAACCTTCACCCCAAGCTTGCCACCAGCCTGGCGCGCGCCCGGCTGCCTGGCAGCGTGCAGGAGCGCCCATGCCCTTTATCGCCACCAATCTCACGGTGCTGAGCGCCGCGAATGGCTTCACCCTATGGCATTACCGTACCACGGATAGCCGGGAAGACGTGCAAGCAGCCGATTACTTCGCCCCGGCCAGCAATCAAATGCGCGCTGGCGATATCGTCATGGCGCAAACCGCGGATGCGACCATCATGTTGCCGATCCGCGCCGGCAACCTCACCGGTTCGGGCATTATGCTTGATGCCGCCGGCGCGCCGCCGGAACTGCGCCGTTCCGGCAATTTGCCCTTCAGAATCACCTTGGCAGCGACCCCGCAGACGCGCGCCATCATCCTGGACCCGGTGCCGGAGGCGATTGAACCTGGCGCTTCAATCCCCATCGGCGCCAGTACCCTTGGCAGTATCGCCAATCTGACCTTCCAGCTTCTCAATGCTGCCGGGACCGTGCTGGCGACGCAAAACGCCGCCGTCAGCGCCGCGCGCGCCACGACGCTATTTGCTGCGCAAGCATCCGGCGGTGGCTATCGCATCCTTGCGCGCAATGCTGCCGACACGGCGCATAGCATCACCTCTCCGCCTTTTGCCATCGGCGCGCCCCCGCGCCTGCTGACCGAAGAAGGCCGCGCCCTGCTGCTTGAGACTGACGGCCAATTGCTGCTGTTCTGAAACGTTTCGCGACAATCCCCTCCATCACCGCATGCCGGGTCGCTGCACCTGGTGTGATCGGATCAACCACGAAAAGGCTCTCCATGTCCGATTCAAAAATCAGCGCGCTGCCCAGCGTTTCCGCCACCGCCGACGCCGATATGCTGCCCTTGGTGCAGGCCAATGGCAGCAGCCTTGCCACCAGGCGCGCCAGCTTGGCGCAGCTCCGCGCGGGCGTTCTTGCCGATCGCCCGGCGCATGTGCGGGATTTCGGCGCGGTCGGCAATGGCACCACCAATGACGCCCCCGCCATCCAGGCTGCAATCAATGCACTGAAGCTTGCTGGCGGCGGCGTGTTGCAATTCGGCGCCCGCATCTATCGGATCGCCAGCCCAATCGTCATTGATGGTGTCACGGTCACGCTGCAAGGGGCCGGCTTTACCGAAGGCCCGAATGAGTCGCATGGCACCTGGTTCAAGATTGACCAGACAGGCTTTACCCCCTTCACCTTTTCAGGCTCCATGGCTCGCGGTTCCATTGTGCGTGATATCGCGGTGCGGCAATTGCACAACCAATCCTATAGCGCTTCCTGGACGCCCACGGATTACGATTATGTTTTCCGCGTGCAGGATTGCCTTGGCGCCGTGGACTTCGAAAACGTCTTCCTTGTTGCCGTCAATCGCGGCATTTGGTGCGACAATTCCGGGCGCATGAGCATCAAGCGCCTCCGTGGCCAGGTTTTCACCCGCGGCGTGGAAGTGGATCGCTGCCTTGATATCTGCCGGCTGGAACACGTGCATTTCTGGAGCTTCAATACCGATAATGGGCATGTGATCACCTGGCAGCAGAATAATCAGGACGCGTTGGTTTTCCGCAAGGTGGACGGTGTTTTCCTGGATGACATCTTCGTCCTTGGCGCACGTTCGACGCTCCGTTTCAGCGCTTCTGCCTCGGGGACGACGACAAAATTCTACGGCAGCAATATCTATGCTGACTTCTCCAAATACGGCGTATGGATTGATGGCAATGATGTGGAAGGCCGCATCGCCAACATCACCACCCAGGCCGAGCTTTTCACAGCCGGTGCGCCAGTGCCGGTATCAGGGGCGGTGGGCATCCTGATTGATGGCAATAATGCACGTGTCCAAATCAGCAACCTTCGCGTGGATGTGGCCGAAAGCAACGCCATCCGCGTCAATGGCAGCAATAACCGCCTGGATATCTTTGCCTTCAGGGCGGAATACTTCAATCGCCTGAATGATGGCTCAGCCGCCATTCATCTGGCAAATGTCGGTGCGGGCACGCCAAACCAAGTCTACCTTGGCTCACCAGCATTGCTTGGCAATGGTAATTCCGGGCCGCTGATCAATGGCAGCACAAATGGCTTCGTAGCCTCTGCCGCGCCAGCGGGCCGGATTGATCGGCCAGGCGTGATGGTGGGCGGGCTGGATACGGGCATTTCCCAACCCAGCACAGGCAATCTGGTGCTGAGCATTGGCGGCGCCGAATTGATGCGCGTCGCCCCTGGCACCACAAGCATTGGCGGCGTTGCGGGAGCAAATGCGCTCACCGTCACCACACCCGCCGGCAGCGTCAATCAATTCACCCTATCCAGCAGCATTGCCGGGGGCACGCCGACAATCTCCGCCACCGGTACGGATGCCAATATTCCTGTCCAGATCTCGGCCAAGAATATCGCACCCGTGCGGTTCAACAGTCGTGGCAGCCTGGCCTTTGAGGTCAATGCGGTCGCCACACCAGTCAATTTCGTGCGCATCAATGGCGCCGCCGCCGGTGCGCCGCCGCAAGTCACGGCACAAGGTACGGATGCGAATGTTGCGCTCCTGCTTTTGGGTAAGGGCACTGGTCCGGTGCAGGCTGGATCGCCGGTGCAATTACCGCCCTATACGGTTGCAACCTTGCCCCCGGCCGCGACCTATCCGCGCTGCATGATCTATGTCTCGGACGGCACCGCCAATAAGCGCCTGGCCATCAGCGATGGCGCTGCATGGCGCTGGCCGGATGGCGCAGTGGTCGCCTGATCAGCGCTGCCCTTATCGCGTGCCTGAACCGCGGGGCTGAGGCCCTCGGCTTGCGGTTCAGGCGCCAATTCAAACCGATACCCACAGGATTAATCGCATGACCTCTCTGACGGACTACGCCAAGAATCTGCTCTGTCGTTCTGCCATTGGGCGTTGGCCCACCTTGCCTGCAGCGGCCTTTGTCGCACTTGGCACCGGTGGATCAGACGCGACCGGGGTTACGGGTGAACCGAACGGCACCGGCTATGCCCGGCAGCCTGTGACATTTTTCGGCACCGGTACGCAGACCAACGTAACCGAAATTCGCTTCACCTTCACCGCGGCGCCTGGCACCTTGACCCATATCGGTGTCTTTGATGCGCAATCCACCGGAAACCCGGTGCTGTGGGCGCCGCTTGCAACGCCGGCGACGCTGAATGTGCCGGGGGTTGTAGTTGTTCCAGTGAATAGCTTGAGTGTGGTGGGCGATTGATGCTGGTCCGTGCATTTCAGCCGAAACGCCGCTGAAGTGCCACGCGCAACTGGGCCATGACGCCGGCCCAGTCCCCAATTTGTGGCTGCCGAAAAAGCTGGACAGAGGGATACCAGGGACTATCCCTCCGACCGAGTAGCCAGCGCCAATCCGGATTGAATGGTAGCAAGACCCAGCATTCACGCCCCATGCTACCCGCAAGATGCGCAAGGCTGGTATCTACGGTGATGATCAAATCCATCTCAGCAATGAGCGCAGCGGTATCTTCAAAATCCGTGATCTCAGAATCAAAGATGCGCAGATGCGGTGCGGCTGAAAGTGCCTCAAGATCGGTGGCTGGTATGCCCTTCTGGATGCCAAACCAGGCAGCGTTGTTGTCAATGATCGACAAGAATGCGCCCAGGGGCAGAGATCGGTTGCGATCATTGCCGTGGCCCGCACTACCGCGCCAGGCAAATCCGATCCGTGGGTGATCGGAAGCGCCAAGCCGCGTGCGCCATATGGCTCGGCGGGCCTCATCCGCTGTCCAGACCGGTGCGGACGGGATGGTATCCAACCCTGTCGCGAATGCCCTTGGCAGGCTCATCAAGGGGCATTGCAGTGTGGCTTCGGCTGGTACGGCTTCCACCACCTGCATATCCGGCATGACACGGCGCATCAACGGCGCCAATTCCGGCTGCACCATCAGCGCCACATCGGCGCCCTTGGCCTTCACCAACGGCGCATAGCGGATGAATTGTATCGTATCGCCAAAACCTTGTTCCCAATGAAGCAGGATACACCGCCCACCAATTTCCTGCGCCCCGGTCCATAGCGACAGGTCGAAATCCGTGAAGCCGACTGGGATCTTCTTGCGCTTGCGTGCCTCCCACAGGCGCCAACCTTCCTTCAGATTGCCAAGCAAAAGGCAGGTCAGGGATTTGTTGAATTGCGCTTCGGCGAAATTCGGCACCAGTCGCAAGGCGCGATCATAGCAATCAAGCGCAGCAACGTGATTGCCGAGAGCAGCCTCCGCAAGACCAAGATCATTCAGCGCCATAAGATGCTGTGGCGCTGCGCGCAGGCAAAGCCGGTGCGCCTCGGCCGCCGCAGCATAATCACCGCGCTGCCAATAAACGCCTGCTGCATTGTAGTGGGCGGCTGCATTCGCCGGATCAAGCCGTGCAGCTTGGCGAAAACATTCCAGTGCAGCCCCGGCATCCTCAAGGCCAAGCAGCGCCAGACCCTTATTGTTCCACGCTTCGGCAAAATCAGGTGCCAGCACTATCGCACGCTCAGCTGCCGCCAAGGCTTCTGCTGGTTGCTGTAAATCCAACAGAACTGCAGCGCGATTATTATGCGCCGGCGCATAGGAAGGATTGAGCGCAATCGCCTGATCCAAGGCAGCCAGCGCAGCAGCCGCATCACCGCATTGCTTCAGCGCCAATCCCTTGTTCAAGAAGGCACCAAAAAACCCTGGAGCCAGCGCAAGCGCGGCATCAAAATCCCGTAAGGCTTCTTGGGTTGCGCCTGCTTCCATCTGCGCCACACCACGATCATTCAGGTAATCCGCATTGCGCGGTTCAACGGTAATGGCGCGCCCCAAAGCGGCCGCGGCTTCCTGATGCCGCCCGAGTGCCTGCAAGCTTTTGCCCAAGCCATGCAAGGCAGGATGGGCGCGCGGATCAAGCGAAGCTGCCTTGCGGAAGGCTTCGACGGCATCACGATATAAAGCCGTTTCAAAACAGGCATAGCCCAGCGTTGCCCAGATCATGGCGTTGCGCTGATCGGCCTGAGAAGCCTTCTTCAACCAACGCAGCGCTTCGGGCATCTGGCGGCGTTGCAGGCAAATCACGCCCAAAATATGCAGGGCGCCGGGATGGCGCGGCGCGGTGCGCAGGATCTGTTCGGCCCCCGCTTCGGCCGTATCAAGCCGCCCCTGCTGCATGGCTATTTGCACTTGGCCCCAAAGCGCGGCAGGCGGCATCATTTGGTATGCAATCCAGGAAGCCGCAAAAGCGTCTCAGCGCCCGGCCGATTGGCTCCGCAACTCGCGCGCGCGTACCAGCACCTTGTCTTCCAATTCGGCGGCTGTCGCGGTGCTGACCGGCGCATCCACCCAGCCACCAGGGCCGCGTACCTGACGGAACACCGCAATCCGCACGCCATCAGAACGCAATTGCCGCCCGAGCACATAGGCAGTTGCCTTGAAACGTTCATTGGAAACGCCGCCAGGCGCATGCCAATCGGTGATGATCACGCCGCCAAAAGGATCGGCGGATGCAAGCGGCATGAAGGAAAGTGTATCCAGCGTGGCACGCCACAGGAAGGCATTCACGCCGAGCCCGCCGCCGCCACCGCCGCTCTCCTGACCTTTTTCGGTGCCGCTGCCGAAAATCGTAATGCCGCCCGAGGTGCCCGCAGCCGAGGTCGCACGCAGCAATTGCTCGCGCTTGCTGTCCGTATTGTATTCGTCGCGCTCCACTTCTCGGACCTGTGAGGAATCTGCACTACACGCAGCCACGACCATCGCAACCGGCAAAAGCAGGGCGTTACGAGGAAAAAGGGGCAGATGGCGGAGGATCTTCATGAAAGCCTTCTACCCCATATCGCCCGATACTGAAAAGGGAATCTACAAACCCTGCCAGCCCCGGCGTCACACCGGCGCCATCAGCCGCAACAAGGCCGCCGAGGCCAGCCGCGCCATGGCATTATCCGCCCGGCTGGTCAGCGCCATGGGCACGCGCAGCCCCAACACAATCCCAGCCGATTCCGCGCCCCCGAGATACGCCAATTGCTTGGCGAGCATATTCCCCGCCTCCAAATCCGGCACCAGCAGGATATCGGCCTGACCCGCAACCGGGGATTGTATCCCCTTGGCCGCCACCGCCACGGGGCTGATCGCATTATCAAAGGCCAGCGGCCCATCCAGCAGACCCCCCGTGATCTGCCCGCGTTCCGCCATTTTGCAAAGCGCCGCCGCATCCAAAGTGGCCTGCATCTTGGGTGTCACGGTCTCCACTGCCGCAAGGATCGCAACCTTGGGTGTTGCGATACCAATCGCCTGCGCCAGCCTGATGGCGTTGCGGAGGATATCCGCCTTGGCTTCCAGATCGGGCGCGATATTCACCGCGGCATCTGTGATGATCAGCGGCCTGGGGTAAAGCGGCGCATCCAGCACAAAGGCATGGCTCACGCGCCGTTCTGTGCGCAATCCCGCTTCCTTGGCCAAGGCCGCCCCCAGCAGTTCATCGGTGTGCAGGCTGCCCTTCATCAGCGCCGCCGCCCGGCCTTCCCGCACCAGTGCCACCGCCGCTTCGGCTGCCGCATGGCTATGTTCCGTGCCAATCAGCGCAATGCCAGAAAGATCGAGCGATTCCTTGGCCGCTATGGCGCGTATCCGCGCCTCCGGCCCTGTCAGGATTGGCGTGATCAGCCCTTGCTGCGCCGCCAGGATCGCCCCGCGCAGGCTTTCCGCATCGCAGGGATGCGCAACAGCCGTCGGCACGGGCGGCAGGGCGCGGCAGCGTGCGAAAAGGTCCGCCATGACCTTGCCCGCATGGGGCCCAAGCCCGGTCATTTGCGGCAGCGCGCGTTCTTCGGCGGTGGTGGGCGGCAATACCTCGATCTCGCCTTCCGCCAGCACCACGCCTTGAGGGCCAGTGACGCGGCAGGCAAGCCGAGCAACGCCCGCACCCTGATCCACATCCAAGACCACCAGGCCCGTTTTCAGCACATCGCCTTCCGCCATGCTGCCGCCATAGCGAAGGTTTTCGGCCATGATCCGGCTGCCAGGCCCCGGAAATCGTGTGGTGATCACATGCGCAATCAGGGCGCCCGCGGCGCGCGCTGGCACAGCCTTGTCATCCAGGCCGAAAAGCACAGAAAACGCCGCGACGCTTGAAGCATTCAGCGTATCTTCCGCTTCAAAAACCGCGCCGCGTTCCAGTTCCGCAATCGGTGTGGCGCGCCGAATTGTGAGCATGAAACCCCGCCTTTCACACGAAGCGCATTATCGCCAGCGGCGATGCATCCAAAGCCATTGGCCGGGATATTCCCTGACCCAGGCTTCGATTACCTCATTCATTTTTTGCGTGGCGGCGTTGATGTCAATCAAACCCTCCGCATCACGCGGCATGGCGATTTCTTCGGTCAGTTCCAGCCGAAAGCGCCCGCCGGGCAGGCGAATGGCGCGGGCGCCATGCACCGGGCAATCATAGCGCCTGGCCAATTGCGCGAGCAGCGGATTGGCGGCGGCTTCGCGCCCCATGAACATCACGCGCGGGCCGCGCCCAAAGCGCTGATCCACCAGCATGCCGATATGCTGCCCGGCTTCCAAAGCCCGCGCCAAGCGTAGCGGCGCCCCCATGCCCGCCGGCACCAATACCCCCATGCTATCAGCGCGCAGCCTGAGGATTTCCCGCGCCACCGCGGCATTATTCGGCGTGCGATACAGAACGGCGCTATCAATACCATGCTTGGCCGCCGCAACCGCCGGCAATTCCCAATTCGCGAGATGCGCGGAAAACACGATGGCGGGCTTGCCGTCATCGCGCAGCCTTTCATAAAGCGCGACCGTTTCCGCCGAGGCACTGATATGCCCGCCCGGTTTCGGGTTTTCGGGATCGAAATCCCAAATCCGATCCATATGCACATATTCGCAGGCCGTGCGGCCCAGATTGTCCCAGGCTTCGCGCAAAATGGCAGCACGTTCAGCGGCGGATTTTTCGGGGAAGGCTGCGGCGATATTGTCCCGCCCGATGCGATGCGCCGGCGTGATCGGTCCCAGATTGCGCGCCAGAAAGGCGCCAAGCGCTGGGGCAAGGCGCGGCCCAAGCAGTCGCAGCAGGCCGAAGCCCGCGCGCAACGCCAGCCCGATCAGAAAATTCATCCGCGTCGCGCGGCGCGCTTCACAGCGTCACCACGATCTTGCCAAAGACGCGGCGGCTTTCCAGCCGTTCCAGCCCTTCCGAGAACCGCTCGAGCGGCACCACCGTATCCAGCACCGGCAGAATACCGCGCGCCATTTTCGCGTAGCCATCGGCGATATTGCGCATGGAAGCGCCAAAGGACCCGAAGATGCGCAACTGTCGCTGAAACAGCATCATCAGATTGGTTTCCGCCGAAACCCCCGAGGTGGACCCGCAGGTCACCAGCCGCCCACCCATCTTGAGCGAGAGCAAGCTGCCAGACCAGGTGGAAGCGCCGACATGTTCAAACACCACATCCACGCCGCGCTTGCCGGTGACGCGCCGCGCCACCGTCGGGAAATTTTGCGTCGCGTAATTCACCACATGATCTGCGCCCAAAGCCTTGGCCTTGGCGCATTTCTCATCATCGCCCGCAGTCGCGATCACGGTGCAACCCAGATCCTTGGCAATGCGCACCGCCACCGTGCCAATGCCGGAACCAGCAGCATGAATCAGGATGGTCTCACCCGCTTCCAATTTCGCATTGTCGAACAGCATGTGTTCAACAGTGGAAAAGGTGATTGGCCCGCAAGCGGCATCTTCGAAGGAAAGCGCATCCGGCACGCGCACCAGAAGCCGCGCATCCTGGTTCATCAGCTCCTGCGCGAAGCCATCCAAATGGAAGCCCTTCACGCCGCCAACATCTTCGCAAAGATTATCGCGCCCTTCACGACACGCCTTGCAGACGCCACAGGTCGCGGCGCCATAGGGCGCGACGTGATCGCCAATCTTCCAGCCCGTCACGCCGGACCCAACCGCGACAATCTCACCAACCGCTTCCGCGCCCACCGTCAGCGGCAGGTTGCGCTTGGCGAAGGCCATGCCGCGAAAGCCCCAGACATCAATATGGTTCAGCGCAACAGCACGGATGCGAAGCTGCACCTCATGCGCTGCCGGCGGCGGCGGCGGCGCGATATGCTCAAGGCGAAGGTCGCGATCCCCATGCAGGCGAAGGGCACGCATCATGGCGCGGCGCTCAGCACCAGGCAGACATTCTGCCCGCCAAAGCCAAAGGAATTGGACAGCACATGGCGCAAGCCGGAAACCCGCCGTGCTTCATTCGGCACCACATCCAGCCCAAGCGTCGGGTCCGGTTCCACATGATTGATGGTGGGCGGCAGGATTTGGTCACGCAGCGTCAGCAGGCTGAAGGCCGCTTCAATCGCGCCAGCGGCAGAAAGCGTGTGCCCGATCATGGATTTATTGGAGGATATCGGCGGCGGCGCCTCACCAAATACCGCGCGCATGCCAAGCGCTTCCATCTTGTCATTCTCCGGCGTGCTGGTGCCATGGGCATTCACATAGCCGATATCGCCAGGCTGCAGGCCGGCATCGGCAATGGCGTTCCTCATGGCGCCAATGATGGAAGACCCATCTGGGTTCGATCGTGTGCGGTGGAAATTATCCGCCCTTTCGCCACAGCCACTGACCAGGCCGATCACCGTCGCCCCGCGCGCGCGGGCATGGTCCAGATCTTCCAGGATCAGCGCCGCCGCACCTTCGCTCATCACAAAACCATCGCGGGATTTCTCAAAAGGCCGCGACGCCTTGGTGGGGTCTTCATTGCGGGATGTTAGCGCGGAGAGCAGCGAAAAGCGGATCACCGCTTCCGGCTGCACCGATCCATCCGTGCCAAGCGCAATGGCGGATTTCGCTTCACCGCGCTGGATGGCTTCCACACCCAGTTGAATGGCGGAAGCGCCGGTGGCGCAGGCGGTGGTGATGGCAATCGGCGCGCCCTTGGTGCCGAAGCGCAAGGCGAGCCTTTCGCCGACGCCGCCATACAAAAATGTCTCATACAAATCGCGCTGACCGATACTCGCGACCGAAAGCGCGGCATGGCCTGGCCCACCCGAACGCCGGGCGAGTGCCACACGCTGCGGCCATTCCATCTCGACCGGTGGCATGCCGAGCATGAGCGGCCCGTCAAAGGCGCCTTCCTTCAAGCCTGCCGCGACCAGTGCTTCGGCAATCGCGGCTGCGGCCATGCGTTCCACACGCACCGGCGCAGGCACGGGATCGGCGCCCGCGATTTCTTCCGGCAAATCCACCGTGCCGGCCATGGTGGTTTTCAGATGATCGGTGGCGAAGCGGCGAATGCGCGTAATGCCGGAAGTGCCGGCCAGCAGCGCCGCCCAATTCTTATCAAGCCCCCAACCGAGCGGGCTCACCAGCCCAATCCCCGTCACCGCCACCAAGGGGCGGCCCAGATGGTCCTTCATGGCGCTTTCTCCAGTAGCGCAAGCGCTTCACCGCGCCATTGGCCGAAGCCGGTCACCAGAATGCGCTCCACTGTGCCATCGCCGGCATCGGCGGGGTCCATTGCCGGATAAAATCCACCGCGCGACAGCGCGAGTGCCGCGAGCGCTACATTGGCCGGGAAGCTCGCCTCCACCCCATGCCCAAGTAGGGATGCACTGCGCCGCACCGGCACACTGCCCAGCCCCGCCAGGAAGGCTTCTTCTTCAAGCCGCGCTTCCGCGACACCGGTCATGCCGGAAATCACGCCAAGCCCTGCTTGCGGCGCTGCCATGCCCTGCCAAAGCGCAGATGCCGCCGCGGCACTGCCGCCGCCCCCGCGCTGATGCGCTGCGTCGCTCGCAATGCCGCCAATCCGCGCGAGTGCCGTGGCACCGCGCGCCCGCGCATGTTCTGCTGTCTCAAGCACCAGAAACGCCGCCATGCCGCCCAGGATCAAACCGCCCGCGTCGCCCCGCGCGGAAACCGGCGCGTAATCGCCCTGCCACAGCACGCCACCCGGCGCATAAAGCAGCACCATATCCCAGCGCTGAGACGCAAAAGCGCCGCCCACCAAGGCAATCTCGCCGCGCCCTTCCGCCAGGCGCGCGGCGGCAATGCGGATGGCATCCGCCGCCGCTTCCTCTTCGCCCATCAGCGTGCGCGATGATCCCGTCACGCCATGCACGATCGAGATATTGCCCGCGAGCAGGTTGGAAAGCTGCGCCAAAAACAACGTGGGCCGCAATTCAGTGGCCAACTTCTCATTCAGCAACGCGCCGGATGCTTCCGGTGCAGCACTGGTCAGTGCCGCTGTCACCGCCTCATCTACCGCGATGTCACGTTCCCCACCGCCGGCGGCCACCACCAAATGCATATCGGCAACAAGGCCGCGCGCCCCGGCATGGTCAATCGCGAGCCCGGCGGCATAGGTGCCAAGCCGCTGCCAGGGCTCCATCTGGCGCTGGTCACCCTTTTTCGGGATTTGCGCATCCAGGCTGAGCGCCGGCAGCGGATGCACCGGGAAGGGCGCGAAGCTTGCCACATCCACCACGGGCTTGGCGCCCTTGGTCAGCGCTTCCCAATGCGCCTCAGGCCCCTCACCCAAGGAGGATACCAGCCCAATCCCGGTAATGACGACATCGCGCCTTGTCATAGCAGCCCCAATTCCCGGCCCCGCCCGCGCATGGCATCGGCCAATTCCGGCGCAGGGTAATCCATGATGCGGAAGGTCAGTTCCGCATCGGTAATGCGCTTGCCATCGGTTTCAATCCGCGCCTCGGTCACCGCAAAGCCTGATCCGTCATGCAGGCGCTTGGCATGCACGCGCACCAAGGTGCCGGGGCCGATGAAGCTGCGGAATTTCGCTTCCTTCACCGCCATCAGAAAGGGCATGCGCGCAAACCCCATCAGATCGAGCAAAAGCCAGCCGGAAGCCTGCGCCATGGTTTCCACCAACAACACACCAGGCATCAGCGGATGGCCGGGGAAATGCCCTTCAAACACCGGGGAAGCATCCGGGATGCGGCTTTCCACAATGATGGCATCGCCTTCGCGCGCTGCCACCCGATCTATCATCTGGAAATATTCCAGGCGCATCGCGTCAGGGGTCCGTGGTTTCGGTGGCGCGTGGCTGGGTGATTTGGTCAGCCGGCCTTGGCCGCAACCAGCTCATCCACACGCTCGGCCAGGTTCTTCATGACGAAATACTTTTCCGCCGGCGCATTGCCCGCATTCACTTCCTGCGTCCAGGCTTCCACCGGCACCTTGATGCCGAAGGCCTTGTCAATGGCGAAGACGATATCCAGGAAATCCAGGCTATCAATGCCAAGATCATTGATCACATGGCTATCGGGCAGGATCTTATCCCGCGGGACTTCGCTGTTTTCAGCGATGATATCGGCGATACGGTCGAAGGACGAGGCCATGCGAGGCCCTCCATGCAGAATCAGGAGTGAAGGATCGAAGGGCTCTTTGGCCCGAAAGGGGGCCAAAGGCAAGCGAGTTGAGGAACTTTGGTGGCTCGACGCCAATCATGACCACTTATTGCCGATAGCGCGGCTGGCTGCGCCCGTGGGAGACCCGCACGCCAAAGCGGTGGCAGTATCTCAGGCCACCATCGCGCTACCCTTCCGCAGGCGCTCACCTTTGGCTCCTGCCCCCCGATCGTTCGCTGGCGCGCGTGGTAGGGGACTGAGGGGGGCTTCGCGAACATCGCTTTGCGCCGCCCACCAGGCAAGTCGCACCATCAGCACGAAGGGCGCCGGCACCAGAGCAAGAACTGCCCAGAAAAAGACCCAAGGCGTCCAGTAAAGGGCCAGTAATGTCAGGGTCAGCGCAATATTGCCCAGCACAATCAGCGCGGCAAATCCTGCCTCACCATCATCGGCTTGGGCGGGCGCAGCGATGATCACGCAACCAGGCTCCACCGGGCTGCGGGCTATCTGCCACCCGAAACCTGCCATGGCCAAAGTACCAAGCAGGGCGAGAAATGGCTCGAGATGGTCAGTTCCCGTTACCAGCAGCCAAGCGGCGCCAAGCGCGCCAATCCCCAAAATGGCCAATGGCAATAGGCCGGCTAGGCGTGCGGCAATACGCAGGCGGGAGGCCGCCCCAATGGAATCCCCAAGCTGGCGCAGGTTCTGGATCCAAAACAGCCCTGCGAGCGGAAGGGAAGCGCTCAGCAGTACGGCACCCAGCCTTGTATCTATCCGCACTGCCGCACCACCCGGCCCGAAAAGCCCGAGCCCCAGCCAAAACGCGAAAGGCGTCAGCATGAAGCTTGCGATGGCAAAGGGTACCCAACGCCTCATGGGCGTGTCTCCTTGTTGTTGAAGGGGTCAGCGAAACGCGGATCGGTCGTCATCCCGTGGTCGGTCAGGCTTTCCAGGAAAGCGATCAGGTCGCGTCGATCCTGCGACGTCAGGCGGAAGCCGGCGAGCAAGGACGATGTATGCGACCCGCGGTGCCGCCCGCCGCGCTCGTAGTGGTGGATTACGTCGTCCAGCGCCGCCATGCTGCCGTCATGCATGTAGGGCGCGGTCAGCGCGATGTTGCGCAGGGACGGCGTGCGGAAGGCGCCAATCTGCCGCGCATCGCCGGTGTGCTCGCCGATGCCGCCCGTCCGCGCCACGCCGGTGTCGTGGAAGCCGACCTCTGGAGCGATCAGCCGCGCATGCATCACGTTGTCGGAGAACAGGAAGCCGCCATGGCAGTGGTAGCATTCGAGCCGCTCGCCGAAGAACAGTCGCTCGCCGCGCCGGGCCGAGGCGCTGATGGCGTTGCGCTGGCCCCCCCAGCGATAGCGGTCATAGGGGCTGTCGAAGCCGGCGATGGCGCGCTGGAAGGCGGCGAGCGCGCGTGTCAGCGTCTCGAGCATGATGGCACCTTCGCGATCCGGAAAGGCGGCGGCAAACATCGGCGGGTAGCGCGGATCCTCGGCAAGGCGCGCGAACAGAAGCTCCTCGCGGCCCGACATGCCCATCTCTACCGGATGGTCGCTGAACAGCGGGATCAGCGCCTGCCGCTCAAGGCTGGTCTGCGCCGGGTTCGCCCAGGTCAGCACCGGCGTCCAGGCAAGGTTTACGAGGCTCATCGGGTTCTTGAGGCCCTTCGAGCCATCCACGCCCGGCACGGTCGCGCGATTCACAGTGAAGGCTCGCGCCTGCTGATGGCAGCTTGCGCAGGACATGGTCTCGTCGCGAGACAGGCGCACATCATGGAACAGCCAGCGGCCTAGCTCGACCTCTGCCGCAGTAAGCGGACGGTCGAGCGCGGGCGTCGGCACCCAGGCCGGCAGGCGCCAGTCCCACAACGTGGTGCTTGCACTGCCGGCCCAGGCGCCGCAGAGCAGCCCCGCCGCGAGCAGGATCGCGGCGAAGCGCCTCATCGTGCCGCCTGGCGCAGCGTTTGGACGCGAAAGAAGCGCTGCTCGCCCGCCGGAACGTCCATGTAGGGTAGGCCGAGCGCGGGGAGCACCGTCCGGCATTCCGGGTCGTTCGGGAAGGACATGCAGCCGGGTGGCGTACCCTGCGTATTGCGCGTGATGTCAACGCCCGCCAGCACTGGGCCGATGTCCGCGATCACCGGCGCGCTCAACGGATCAAACCCGCTCAGCGTAATGACAGGGCGATTCGGGTTCCGACAATCGCGCCCCGGCTGGGTAGGCGCCGCAGCGACACATTGCGTGCTGCCAAGATGCAGTGAAAAGCCGCCTTCACCAGCGGCACCCCCATGGGCAGGCGCGCTTGCAGCGCTTGGCGTGGCGCTGCCGACCTGGAAATCGACCTTCACGAACTTGTAGCCATTCTGCCAATTCCAGAACATTGCAGTCAGGTTGAAGGGGCTTGGCGCCACCGTCGCATCCTGGTGGTTGTGACGCTCAGGCACACCCAAGGTGAAGCGGATGCCAGTATAGGAGCCTGGCGTGACACTGCCGCGGAGCGCCTCATTCACCGGGGCGTTGCCACCCTGTGCACAGGGGCCTTGGCCGTTCTCGAAGTCCAGCAGCGCCACGCCGTCGCGCTGCCAGGGCGTCTCGGCCAGCGTGACCGGCACGGCGGTGCCGTCGGCGCGCAGCAGATGCACGTTGTGGACGTAGAAGCGGAAGTCAGTCGGTGTCGCCGTGGCGTTCGTGCTGCCGAGGCCGGAATAGCTCTGCCCGCAGGCGAAGCCGGCGCCGTTCACCTGCGCGGCGAAGCGGATGGCGATTTCCTTTTGCGCGAGGGCCGGGCTCGCTGAGAGCGCGAGGGTGGCGATGGCGAGCGTGCGTGCTGACGAAAAGAAACAGCGCAACATGGGAGGATCTACCTTTCGAACTTAAGGTCAATGGGCGTGACCGCGGGCGCCGGCGGATTCAACGCTGAGGATGACCTGCACTTCCCCGGCCCTTTCGAACCGTAGGGTCAGCGGCACGCTGCCCCCCTGGCGCAGCGGTTCGGTCAGGCCAATCAGCATGATATGCATCCCGCCGGGGCGGAGATGTACGGTCTGGCCGGGCGGGACCGGGATATCCGCGACGGGGCGCATGCGCATGACATCGCCTTCCCGGATATGGGTATGGAGTTCCACCACGCGCGCGGCGGGGCTGGCGGCGGAGACCAGCCGATCAGGCGCCGCGCCAGTATTGCGGAGCGTCAGAAAGCCCGCGCCATTGGCATTGGCGCTGGCGGCACGGGTCCAGGGATGGCCGATGGTGATATCACCCTTGGTGACATCATGATGCGCCAGCGCGGCGGAGGCCGGCAGGGCCAGGATCAGGGCGCCAAGGGCGCGGCGGTTCAGGCAGGGCACTGGGTTTTCCTTCTTTTCAAGGGTTTCAGCCGCGCGGCGCGGGGGCAATGCCGCCCAGCCTTTGCAGCGTGAGGGGGGGTGGGGCCAGGCCCAGCCGGGCTTCGAGATGACCAACCAGGCGCATAATGCCGGCGGCCTCCCGAGCGCCCTGGGCGGGGTCGCCGGTTTCGCAGGCATCGCCGGCGCGGGCGAGTGCGGCTGCCAGGGTGGTTTTTTCCGCCGGAGGCAGTTGCGCCATGATCGCTTCAGCCGCGGCGCGGGTCGGGTTGAGCGCGCCCAGGCAAATCGTGGTCATTTCCGCATTGATCGCTTCCATATCGCAGGCGCGCGCCAAGGGGGGTGCGGCCAGCAGCAGGGCAGCCAGCGGCAGGGTTTTCAGCATGGGGTGCATGGGTCAATGGCCTCCGGCAGTGCGGGGTGGGGTCAGGCGAAGCGACGGCGCGGGGAAGCGGTAATCGGTGATGCGCCGCCCGGCTTCGGGGATTTCTACCCAAGCGGCGGTGCCGCCGCCATCGCAATGCTGCACCGTTGGGATCCAGATGGTTTCATCAGGGCGGTT
Source organism: Roseomonas sp. (assembly GCA_044356095.1). GTDB lineage: Bacteria > Pseudomonadota > Alphaproteobacteria > Acetobacterales > Acetobacteraceae > Neoroseomonas. The sequence goes on along the minus strand of JBIKWX010000001.1, from coordinate 16,348 downwards.
CGGCGTGCGCATGTGAATGACGAATTCATCATAATGTTCATTGGGCAGCGGGCCGCCTTCCCAGATGATCTGGGTGATCGCGTGGGTGATCATGCCGCCATGGCCATCGGAAACCGGGGTGGCGAGTGGTTGGCGCGTGATGGCGATGCGCCAACCGGCCTTCGGCATGGGCCGCGCGGTGGTGGTGCCTTCCGGCAGCGTCACGGTCACGCGGATGGTGGCCTGCTGGCCGCAGCCATGCGGCACACGAAACGCCGCGCGCAAATAGCCATTGGCCTGGGCCTGGGGCGGGTCAATGGTGACATGCGCTGCCGCCGGCGTGGCGAGCAGCAGCGCAGCAAGAACAAGAAACTTCTTCATGATGCGAAACCTTCCCTCAGAAGCGATATTGCAGGCCGGCAAAGACAGCGCGTCCCGTGCCGGGTTCGTAAAGCGCGGAATTGGCATTGGCGACCGCCGCGACAGAGGCTGAGGCGATGTAGCGCGTATCGCCCAGATTGCGGGCTTCCAGGAAAGCCGAAAGCCCGTTTTCGAAATCCCAGCCGGCGCGCAGACCAAACAGCACATAGCTATCGGTCTTTTGCGTATTTGCATTGTCCACGTAATAGGCTTGCGGCACCCAATCCGTGGTCGGCCCGAACCAGGCGCCAGAGGGGTGGCGGTAGCGTATCTCTGCCCGGAACAAATGCCGCGGCACGCCGGGGAGTTCATTATCCTTGAAGGTGGCATCACCATCAAAGCGGAAATCGCTGAAGGTATAGGCGGGGCGGAAGCTCAACCGATCTCCTTTCGCGCCGATATCGCGCAGGAATACCCAATCCGCCCCGGCTTCAATGCCCTGATGGATGGTGCGGTCCAGATTGCGCGCCTGATTCATACTGGCGCCCACATTCTGCAACTGGATTTCATCACGCAGGCGGGAATGATAGGCGGCGACTTCCCAGGTGATGTCGCCGCGCTTGCCGCGTGAGCCGATTTCCAAAGTTGCGCTGCGCTGCGCGTCCAGCAGCGAAAAACCGCCAGCGGTGGTCAGCGGCGTCAGGTCAGAAAGCGTGGGCGGTTCCGTTGTCCAGGACAGGTTGCCGAAAACCTGGGCGCCTTCCGCCGCCTGCCAAAGCACGCCAAAGCGGGGATTGATCCAGGTCCAATCCCCGCTGCCGGAATTATTGCCATCCTTCAGGAAGCTATCTTCACTTTCGCGCGTGGCCTTGCCGCCGGACGCCCCCGCAATCAGCGCAAGCCCCGGAACGACTTCAAGGCTATTTTCCAGATAGGCGTCAAGATTCGTGGCCCTATCGATGGAATTGGCCGTCATGGTGGTGCCAGCATGCCCGCCCACATTATTGAAGCGCCGGGCACGAATGCGCCCCGAACCCGCATTTGCGCCCATGACGGTACGGTTTTCCATGCCGGCGATTTGCCGTTCCAGCGTCACGCGGCCGAAGCCAGATACATCCGCCGTGCGTTGATCAATATATTGAAAGATCGGGTGATCCAATTCGCGATTGACGAAACCGCCGCCGGCTTCGACCAGCACGCCTTCTTCCGGACGAATGGCGGTGACGGTGCCGATGCGGGTCGCTTCGACATTGCGCATGTAATTGCCGACCAGATTGGCCGTGGCCGCCGCGCGCGGATTATTCAGCGCTTGGCTCCGCGTCACCGCACCCGGAATCTGCTGCCAGATATTGTTATAGGCGATGAAAATGCGCGTTTCCGCATTATCCGCCCATTGCCAGCCGGTATTGCCATTCAGGCGATAGGCGCGCCCGGCGCTGTGATCCCGATAGCCTTCCTGGGTCATGCCGCTAAAGCTCGCCCAGGCATCATGCGCACCCTGCGCCCAGCCATGCGCCACCTGACCACGCGCAAAGCCATAAGAACCGCCTTCCCCGCGCAGGATGGTGCCAGGGGCGGTGCGCCCGGTTGGCGTGATGAAATTCAACGCCCCGCCAAGCGTATTGGCGCCAAGCGCAAAGGCATTGGCGCCCCGCAGGACCTCAACCCGCTGGAAGGTCAGCGGGTCCAATTCCTGGAAATCCCCGCTGCCATCGGCCTGATTGATGGAAAGCCCATCCTGGAAAAGCCGCACGCCGCGCAGGTGGAAATTACGCGCAACACCTGAACCGCGAATGGAAAGCCTGGAATCCTCGCCCCATTTCGGCTCGGCAAAGACGCCGGGCGTGTACAGCAGCATATCGCGGATGGTGGTCGCCCCCGCCCTGTCGCGGAAATCACTGGCCGGGACGATGGTGACATTGCCGGGGTTGCGGCGCGCTTCCTCGGCGGCTTCTTCATCGGATGGCCGGGTCAGGCTGCCCGCAATGGGGGCGGCGGTGACGATGGTGGGCGGCAGCGTGGCGCTGGGCGTGGCCGGGGGGCTGGTTTGCGCCTGTGCTGTAAAGGCGCTGGCCGCCAAGGCGGCAGCGGCGGCGAAAAGCCGCGCATGATGGATGTGGAACACGAAATATCTCCTGAGGTCGAATGACGGGACGGCTTTTGGCCACCCGCATTCGGGCGGCCTCTGTAGATGGTTGGGGGACCTGTCGGGTCGTAAGGCGGCGCGCGCGCCGCCGGGCGCCAGCCGGTATCGCCAGCGGCGAACCAGAGGATCGCGGCGCCGGGTTCCGCCGGGGTGGAAAGCAGGGGCGCGGCGGGGATATCAGCCTGCGGCAGGGCATGGCAGGCGAGGCAGAAGCCGCTATGGGCTTCGGGCGCGGGCAATTCTTCCCCGCCCGGCCCCAGATGCACGGTGCGATCCCCATCCGGGGAGCAGATAACCGTCGCCATCCCCGCGCTTGCCGCATGGGCAAGGCAACGCGCCGGTGCCAATACGGTTTGCACCAGGAGCAATGCCGCAATCAGGCGCGTGAGCAGGGTGGCGGGGCGTTTCACGAGCACATGCTTAATCTGGTGGCCAGCGGATGCCAAGAGAGGCAGTTACGCCGCCACCCTTGCCACCAAATCGTAATCCACTTCCGGCGTATAGACCGAAGCCTCCTTCCCCAAGCGGGAAGAAAACAGCGTGAAATGCTCAACCTCCACCGGCGTCGCGCGGAACAAATTATACGCCTGCACAAAGGCCATCAGCTTTTCCGGCGCAGCGCGGTCCGTGCGTGCCAAGGTCACATGCGGCGAAAAGCGCTTGCGTTCCGGCGCCAGGCCCACGCGTTGCAAGGCAGTTTCCACCTTGGTCTGCAAATGGGTCAGCGCGTCATTACGCTCGGCACCCACCCAAAGCGATTGGATGCGCCCGGCTTTCTCAAACGTGCCAACGCCGGCAAGCTGCAAGGTGAAGGGCCGCGCGCGGATCGCCGCCAGCGCGTCATCCACTTCCTGCGCGCGCCAGGGCTCGATCTCACCAATGAAGCGGAGCGTCAGATGGTAATTCTCGGGCGGCACCCAGCGCGCGCCGGGAATGCCCCCCGCAAGCCCCGCGATTTCCGCCCGGAGTGTGGCCGGCAAGGCAAGGGCGACAAAAAGACGCAGCATGGCGGGGGCCCTCCTGGTGCGGTCCGGCGGCTCGCTTAAGGGGCAGCAACCTTCCCCAGCAGCGAATCGACATAGGGTAGCATGCGACGAACCATCTCCTCGACGCCAGCGACATTTGGGTGAATGCCGTCCGGTTGATTGAGCGAAAGATCACCCGCCACCCCCTCCAGCAGGAAGGGGTAGAAGACCACGCCGGGCCTCTCGCGGGCCAAGTCACTGAAACTGGCGGCGAATTCCCGCCCATACTCGGCGCCGAGATTGGGCGGCGCCAGCATCCCGGCGAACATGGTGGGCAGGCGTTTTGCGGCCAGGGCATCCAGAATTGCCGCCAGATTGGCCCGGCTGGCGCGGGGTTCCAGCGCGCGGAGCCCATCATTCCCGCCAAGCGCCACAATCACCGCATGGGGATTCTCAGCCAAAGCCCAATCCAGCCTGGCCCGCCCGCCCGCTGTGGTATCGCCGGAAACCCCGGCATCAATCACGCGGACAGCTCGGCCTTTGGCGCGCAGGGCTGCTTCCAGCCTGGCCGGGAGAGCATCCCCGCGCGCCAGCCCATACCCGGCGGTAATCGAATCCCCCAGCATCATCAGCCGGATTTCCGCCGCCTGTGCCGGCAAAGCCCCAAGCGCCAGCAGCCCCAGCGATTGGCGCCAGAGCCATCTGCGACCATATGCGCGGGCAGGATAGGAGCTTTGTGATACCATGGATGCCCTTCACGTCCCCGAAATGCCCAGCGCCGGGGTCACCAAACCCCTGATCGAAGCGCGCGGCCTTGGCTTCAAGGTGAGGGCGGGGGAGGGTGAGATCAACATCCTCCGCGGCCTTGATTTGCAAGTCGCGGCGGGGGAGGCGGTGGGGATCGTCGGCCCCTCAGGTTCCGGCAAGACCAGCCTGCTGATGCTGCTGGCCGGGTTGGAACGCCCGACATCCGGCACGTTGTTGATTGATGGCGCGGATATCGGCGCCATGGAGGAAGACGCGCTGGCGCGTTTCCGGCGCGAACGGCTCGGCATTGTCTTTCAGGCCTTTCATTTGATCCCGACCATGACGGCGCTGGAAAACGTCGCGGTGCCCTTGGAATTTGCGGGCCGGCGCGATGCTTTTGATCGTGCGGCGGAAGCCTTGCGCGCCGTCGGGCTTGGGCATCGCCTGGGCCATTACCCGGCGCAGCTTTCGGGCGGTGAACAGCAACGCGTTGCGCTGGCGCGCGCCTTTGTTGCGGAACCGGGCTTGCTGCTGGCCGATGAACCCACGGGGAACCTTGATCGCGCCAAGGGTGAGGAAGTCATGGCGCTGCTTTTCGATTTGCGCGCGCGGCTTGGCACCACACTATTGCTGATCACCCATGACCCCGCGCTGGCGGCGCGCTGCCCACGGCAATTGCGCATTGAAGATGGGCTGATTGTCGCGGATCACAGGGTGGCGGCGTGAGCAATTTGTCACTCGCCTTCAGGATTGCGCGGCGCGAATTGCGCGGTGGTTTGCGCGGCTTGCGCATTGTGCTGGCCTGCCTTGCACTTGGCGTTGCGGCGATCACCGCTGTCGGCACGCTGCGCGCCGGCGTGGATGCCGGGCTTGCCGCCGATGGGGCCCGGATTCTGGGGGGTGATGTTGAAATCGCCTCCCCCTACCGGCCTTTGGCGGAGGCGCCGCGTGCCTGGTTGGCGGCTCGTGGCGCGCGGGTTTCGGAAGTGGTGACTTTGCGCGCCATGGCGGTGGCGGAATCGGGCCAGCGCATGCTGGTGGAGGTGAAGGCGGTTGATGGCGCCTATCCGCTTTTCGGCACGCTTGAAGTGCAACCGCCGGTCGCGCTTGGTGTTGGTGATATCCTGCTTGATCCTTTCATTGCCGAAAGGCTTGGCATCGCACCCGGTGCAGTGCTCCGCATTGGCGAAGCACGCCTGACCTTCCGCGCCACCATCACGCAGGAACCGGATAAGGTCGCCAGCCCCTCCTTGCTTGGGCCGCGCGCCATGATTGCCTTGGCGTCTTTGGACGCAACGCGGCTCATTCAGCCGGGCAGTCTCGTGACCTATGAATACCGGCTGGCGCTGCCGCCGGGCGTGGATCGGCAGCGCTTTATTGCTGATCTGCGGCGCGATTTTCCGGAAAGCGGCTGGCGGATACGCAGTTCTGATGTCGCGGCCCCCGGCGTCAATCGCTTCCTGGATCGCGCGGCGTTTTTCCTGACGCTGGCGAGCCTGACGGCGCTGCTGGTGGGCGGGATTGGCATTGCGACCGGCGTATCGGCCTGGCTGGAGCAACGCGCGCGCACCATTGCAACGCTCCGTTGTCTTGGCGCGCCGCCAGCGCTGATTTTCCTGACCTATCTGGTGCAGGTAATGGCGCTTGCGCTGCTTGGCATTGCGCTTGGCTTGGTGATTGGCTTTGCGCTAACCTGGGCGGGGGCGGCGGCGCTCGCTTCCATTCTGCCGGTGGCGCCGCGCATTCTGCCCTATCCGGCGCCGCTGATCATGGCGGCGGCTTATGGCCTGCTGACGGCGCTTGCCTTCACGCTATGGCCGCTGGGGCGGGCGGGCAGCATTCCGGGCGCGGCGCTGTTTCGGGATGTGGTGGCGCCAAGCGGTGGCAGGCCAAGCCTTGGCATTCTGGCGGCGATCCTGGCGGCGGCAGGCGCACTTTCTGCTTTGGTGATTGGTACGGCAGAGAACCCGCGCTTTGCGGCTGGGTTTATCGTCGCGGTGATTGGCACGCTCTTGCTGTTCCGCCTTGGTGCTGCGGCGCTGATGGCCCTCGCGCGGCGCTTGCCGCATGCGCGCCGCCCGGCGCTTCGCCTGGGGCTCGCCAATCTGCATCGGCCCGGCGCGCCAACGCCCCTCATGCTCGTTTCGCTTGGTGTCGGGCTCACGGTGCTGGCCGCCATTGCGCTGATTGAAGGCAATCTTCGCCGGCAATTGGCGAATGAAATGCCGGCCGCCGCGCCGAATTTTTACTTCATTGATATCCAATCCGATCAGATCCAGGCGTTTGAGGCACTGGCCCGCGCGCAACCAGGTGTGACGGAAATCCGCAGCGTGCCCAATCTGCGCGCGCGCATTGTCGCGGTGAATGGCGTGCCGGCGGAACAGGTGAATGCAACGCCCGAGACCGCCTGGGCCTTGCGCGGTGATCGCGGCCTGACCTATGCCGCGACCCCGCCCGAGGGCGCGCGGCTTTCCGCCGGGGAATGGTGGCCCGCGGATTATGTCGGCCCGCCCTTGGTTTCCTTCGATGCGCAACTCGCGCGCGGTTGGGGGGTTGGTGTTGGTGACACCATCACCGTGAATGTGCTGGGGCGCGATATCACGCTGAAAATCGCAAGCCTGCGAGAGATCGCCTGGCGCGGGCTTGGCATCAATTACGTGCTGGTGGCGTCCCCTGGTTTGCTCTCAGCCGCGCCGCATACGCATATCGCGACCATGCGCAATGATGTGGCGCAGGAAGCGACCTTGCTGCGCTTGCTGACGGATCGCTTCCCGAATGTATCGGGCATTCGGGTGCGCGATGCCTTGGATCAGGTGGTGGGGTTGTTGGAGAAGATCGGCTTCGCGCTTTCGGCTGTGGCGGGCATCACCTTGCTGGCGGGTCTGCTGGTGCTGGCGGGCGCGGTGGCGGCGGGGCAAAGGCGGCGCATTCGCGATGCCGTGGTGCTGAAGACCATTGGCGCGACGCGTGCGCAAATCCGCGCGAGTTTTCTGGTGGAATTCGGCCTGCTCGGCCTGACAGCGGGTTTGTTGGCAGCAGCGGCAGGCACGGCGGCGGCCTGGGGCGTGGTGCGCTTTGTCATGCGCGCGGATTGGGTGTTTCTGCCGGGCACTTTGGCGATGACGGTGCTGGCCTGCATGGCCATCACGCTTGCCTTCGGTTATGCCGGCACGGCCTTTGCGCTCCGTGCCAAGGCGGCACCGTTGCTCCGCAATGAATAGGAAGCCCGATATGGCCGAGGATGAAAAACTCTCCGCACTTGATGCCACGATGCTCCGCCGCGCCTTTGCACTGGCTGGTGAGGCGCGCGCGCGCGGTGATCGCCCCTTCGCCGCAGTGATTGCCGATGAGAAAGGGCAGGTGCTGGCCGAGGCCGGGTCCACCCAGGGCAAGGGCGGCGGCGGCACGCTCGCGCATTCGGAGATGAATGCGCTGCACGCGGTTTTGCGGGCCGGTCTGCCGCGCGATGTGCTGCGGCGCGCCACGATCTATTCCTCGGGCGAGCCCTGTGCGATGTGTTCGGCGGCGATCTTCTATACCGGCATCGGCCGCGCGGTTTATGGGCTTTCCGCCGGTGCCATTCTGCATTTGCGCAATGCGCAGCCGCATACGGCGGGGCTGTCATTATCCTGCCGGGCGGTATTGGACAGCGCGGCGGAAAAGGTCGCGGTGGTTGGGCCGTGTCTGGAAGACGAAGGTGCCGTGCCGCATCAGGGCTATTGGCAGGAAGGGGCGGCCTGAGGGTGCCGGTTGCCGCGCGAAAGTAACCATGCCTTAATCCGCCGCCTTTGATTGACGGCAAATCAGGAAGGAAAGCCACATCATGTTTGCGACCCTGTCTGCGCGCCTGCGCCATGGCGCCTTTTTGGCCTTACCGCTGCTGGCGCTTATCGGCTGCGCCACGCCTACCCCGGAACCGCCCGTGGTGGCTTCCACCACACGCGAAATGGTGGCGGCGGTGGACCGCGTTGATGCGCGTACCCGGACCATTGTGGTGCGTGGCCCGGACAATAAGCCGCAAACCCTGCAGCTTGGCCCGGAAGTCCGCAATTTCGATCAAATCCGCCGTGGCGACCGCGTGCGGCTGCATTATGAGGAAGCCGTGGCCGTGCGCATGGCCCCCCGTGGCAGCCGGATGGAACCCGAAACTGTGGTTGGTGCTGCCCGCGCTGAACCTGGTGCCCGCCCCGCCGCCGGCGCCGCCGCCGCGACCCGCGCCCAGGTGCGCATCACTGCCGTGGATACCGCCAACAATACCGTGAGCTTTGTCGGCCCATCCCGCGTGGAGCGTACGGTGGCTGTTCGCGCCCCTGAACTGCGCGAATTTCTGAAGACCTTGAGCGTTGGTGACCGGGTGGATGTCGCCATTGCCGAAGCCGTCGCCATCCGGGTGGAGCGGCCGGAGCGTTGATCAGGCCGGGCGCCCGCTGGTTTTGCCGGCGGGCGCCCCCCCTATTGATCTGGATTACGAAATATCCATATTATGTGGTAACGGGGAATCCTCCCCATCAACAGGAGTTCTTGTCGTCATGGCCTTTGGTCCCGACACGCGTTTCACCACCGGCTGGGGTCGCCCCGTCGCAGCCGATGCGGCCGCGATTGATGCCGGGCTGCGGGCATATATGCTCCGCGTCTACAACTGGATGGCGTCCGGCCTTCTGGTCACTGGCATTGTTGCCTATGTGATCGCCTCTTCGCCTGAGCTGCAACAAATGTTCTGGTCGGTGAGCCGCGCGGCCAATGGCGCGCGCGTCGTCTCCCCGACTATTCTGGGCTGGGTTGCGATGCTCTCGCCGCTCGCCTTCATCCTAGTGCTGTCCTTTGGCATCAATAAGCTCTCGCGCCCCGCGACGCAGGCGCTGTTCTGGGTTTTCGCTGCCTGTATGGGGGCGAGCCTGTCGAACATCTTCCTGCGCTATACGGGCCAATCCATTGCCAGCACCTTCTTCATCACCGCTTCCATGTTCGCGGCGGTCAGCCTTTACGGCTACACCACAAAGGCGGATCTGACGCGCTTTGGCAGCTTCATGATCATGGGCCTGATCGGCATCATGATTGCGGGTCTGGTCAATATCTTCCTGGCCTCCCCGGCGCTTGCCTTTGCGATCAGCGTGATCGGTGTGGTCGTGTTCGTTGGCCTCACGGCCTATGACACGCAGCGCATCAAGGCGGAGTACGTCCAATTCGCCTATGCGGAAGGCACGGATGAAGCGGGTAAGCGGAGCGTGATGGATGCGCTGGCGCTCTATCTGAACTTCGTCAACCTGTTCCAGCTGCTGCTGTCCTTCATGGGCCAGCGCAACAGTGATTGATCAGCGCCTTTCGGCCTGAACGAAAACCCCGGGGGAAACCTCGGGGTTTTTTTATGACCGCTCACAAACCCTGATCAATGGGAACGCGCAGCGCCTCCGCCAAACGGTTCGTCTCCGCCGCCATGCCAAGCACGGCGAGCAATTCGCCATGCATCGCCTCCGTCATGCCTTTGGCGCGCGCTGCTGCCGTGTGGGAAGCCGTGCAATAGGCACACCCCGCCGCCGCTGAGGCCGCGAGATAGAGCATTTCCTTGGTCAGCGGGTCGAGCGCGCCTGGCGCCATCACCTGCTTCAGGCTTTCCCAGGTGCGCTTGAGCGTTGGCGGATGCACCGCCAAGGCCTTCCAGAAATTATTGACATCTGCCACGCCGCGCGTCGCCTTGATGTCATCGAATACCGCGCGCACCTCGGGCACGGCATCGGCATATTCAAGCAGCGCCATCAGGCACCGCCGGGCAAGGGGCGATAGGGCAGCGCGGCCAGACGCGTGGCATGCAGGGTGATGTCCTGCCAGACGCCGCCCTTCACGTACGGGTCTTCAGCCATCCAGGTGCGCGCCGCGTCATCACTCGCATGGCGCGTGACGGTGATGGAACCGATCATGCGGCTCTCGGCCTCATCCAGAATGGCGCCACCAACCGCGAGCGTGCCATCAGCCGCCATGGGCTGCATGCGCGCGATATGCGCCCCCCGCGCTGCCTGGCGGCGGGCGGGGGCTTCCGCATCCGTGCCATCATAGGCGATGGCAACCGTATGGGTGCGGGTGCTGGCCACCGGGTCGCCCGGCTTGGGCAGGCGTTGATAGGGCAAGGGCGCGATGCGGAAGGGCAGGATACGCACATTGCCCCAAACGCCTTCCACCGAGAAAGGTTCTTCCGCGAGATAGGCGTTGACGCCCGCCATATCCGGCACATCCAGGATCATGAGCGATCCGGAAGGCACCCATTCGGCGGTGAAAAGCGGCGTGCCGAAGCGCATCCGCCCATCTTCAGCCCAGCGGCTGATCACCGCGCGGTGGCGGTCCATCGCCGCGGCACGGCGGGTTTTATCGGCACCATCGAAAGCAAGTATGGCGTAGCCCATGGCATTTCCCCTTCATTGGAAGGGCAGCATGCCATGGGCGGAGGCTTATGAAAGGGGGGGCACATCCGCCCCCAACCGATCAATACATATGCTGGCCACCATTGATGGACAGCGTGGATCCGGTGATGAAATCCGCATCCTCGGCGGTCAGGAAGACCACGCCGCGGGCGATATCCTCGGCCTTGCCAAGGCGGCCACGCGGGATGCGCGCAATGATCTTTTCCAGCACATCGGGCGGCACGGCGCGCACCATTTCGGTGTCCACATAACCAGGCGCGACCGCATTCACGGTAATGCCAAGCTTCGCCCCTTCCTGCGCCAGCGCCTTGGTGAAGCCATGGATGCCGGATTTGGCAGCCGCGTAATTCACCTGGCCATATTGCCCGGCCTGACCATTCACCGACCCGATATTCACAATGCGGCCAAACTTGCGCGCATTCATGCCTTCCCAGACCAGCTTGCAAAGATTGTAGCAGGAACCAAGGTTTGTATCGATCACCGAATCCCACATGTCGCGGTTCAGCTTGCGCATGGTGGCATCGCGCGTGATGCCGGCATTATTCACCAGAATGTCAATCGGCCCCACTTCGGCTTCGATCTTGGCGATGGCATCCGCGCATTGCGCGTAATCGGCGACATCGAATTTATAGCAGGGAATGCCGGTGCGATCGGTAAACGCCTTCGCCGCGGCATCATTGCCGGCATAGGAAGCCACCACGGTCCGGCCAGCCGCTTGCAGCGCTTCGCTGATCGCAGCGCCAATGCCTCTTTGGCCACCGGTGACAAGTGCAACACGCGCCATGAAAACTCTCTCCTCAATTCTATGTGACGGGCTTGCTGCCCCATGGCAGCCAACCGTTTCAGGGTACTTGACCCAGATCAATAGCGGCTTGGCATTTTCGCGCCACAAGAATCGGGCGGGCGGCGCGATTTTCCGCCCCGTTTGATAGCTTCTCCTCCTTAGACGTGAGACTCTTACGGCGCGGAACCCCCCAGCCGCGCCGTATTTTTTTGCCTTGGGCGCTGGATGTGCTAATCATAGCGCATGGTTCCGAAGGTGCTTTCTTTCCGAATTACCGCCGCGGCCGCCTGAGGCGCCGGGCTTGGGGCCTGCGCGCCCATCTGGTGGCCGCCCCAGCATTGCCCCGCCACCCTGAACCGGACCCAAGCCATGCTATCGAGCCCTTTGACCACGCGCTTTGATCTGCGCGCCGAACCCAGCCCCGGCCTGCTGCTGCGGCTGCTGCAGCCCTTCGCCAAGCGGGATGTGACGCCCGAATTGTTCCAAGCCCGCCAAAGGGTTGAGGAGATGGAAATCATCATCACCTGCCACGCCCTTGAACCCGGCATGGCCGCGTTGATTGCGGGTAACCTCGGCCAGGTGATTGGCTTGACACGCGTTCTGGTGACGTCGGGCGATCAGGCAAGGCAATATTCGATCGGCTAGGTCAACCAAACCCTAGCCCGGTACCCTGATCCGCGCCCGCAAGCCGCCCATGGGGCTATCTTCCAGAAACACATCACCGCCATGCGCGCGGGCAATATCGCGCGCGATGGCAAGCCCAAGGCCCGTGCTGCCGCCAGCGAGCGTGGTAAATGGCTTTAAGGCATCCTCGCGCGATGCTGCCGGAATACCTGGTCCATCATCATCAATCACAATCTCGGCCCAGATGCCCCTTTCGCCGCGCTTCTGCTGCGTGAGCGTCACACCCACACGCCTCGCATGCTTGCGTGCATTATCCAATAAATTGCCCAAGCAACGTCGCATCGCCCCCGCGCGTAACTCAATGCGCAAGGCATCCGGGCCGTGAACGGGAATCTTGGTGCCCCCACGCGATTGGCGTGCCGCAACATCGCGGATCAGTGCGGCCAGATCAGTTTCTTCCGCCTGTTCCACCCCTTCGCCACGTGCAAAGGCAAGGTAATCGCCAATCAGCCGATCCATTTCCTCTACATCTTCCGTCATGGCCGCGGCATCGTCGCGCGCGGCTTCCGGCAGCATGGCAAGGCCAAGCCGTAGCCGCGTGAGTGGCGTGCGCAAATCATGGCTGATGCCCGCCAGCATTTCTGTCCGGCTATCCACAAAGCGGCTGATGCGTTCTTCCATCCGGTTGAAGGCGATGGCGGCCTGCCGTACTTCGGCGGCGCCTTCCGGCTTCATCGGCCCCGCCGTGCGGCCCATGCCGAAAGCCTCAGCAGCGGCGGAAATCTTGCGCAATGCGCGTACCTGGTTGCGCATGAAAATCGCCGCCACCAGAAACAGCAGCAGCGATGACCCGACCAGCCAAATGACAAAAAGATAAATCGTGCCGCTGAACAGCCGCTTGCGCGCGACTTCCACATGCAAAACTCCATCGGGCATTTGCACGCGAATGATCACGCTGCGCGGATCGCTTTGCCAATCGGCATCAAAAGGCAGGCGCACGCGTTCCTGCATCGCGGTGGCCAAATCTTCTTCCAATGGCAGCCAGGGCATGGCAGCTGGGCGCGCCCCCGTCACCGCAAGCCGTGCCCCCGCTTCATGGGCAAGAGACAAATCAAGCCGCCACGCAGCTTCGCGAAAAATCCAACTGCGATCCTCGGCTTGCGTTTCGCGTTCCAGCAGACCGACCACCATCGCGATATCGCCTGCAACACCCGCCGCCAGGCGGCGGGAAATCACATCCAAATGGCTGCCATAGAATAGCTGCAAGGCAATCGCTTGCAGGATCAGGAGCGGCACCAGAATGATCAGCAGCGAACGACCCAAAAGCCCGCGCGGCACCAGCCGGCGCAAGCCCCGGTCAAGCGGAGTCACGGCCCTGGCCTCAAGACATAACCACGATGGCGAATGGTCTGGATGAAGCGCGGCTCACGCGGGTCCGGTTCCACCTTGCGCCGCAGCCTGGTCACTTGCACATCAATGGCGCGTTCGCCGGCATCAGGCGTGCCGAGCGCTTCACCAATATCCTCACGGCTCAAAATATCACCGGCACGGCGCGCGAGGGCTTGCAGCAGCGCAGCCTCACCACCTGTCAGGCGAATAATGCCATCCGGGCCGCGCAATTCCGCGCGTTCAATATCAAACCAGCGATTGCCGATCTGCATCGGCGCCAGGCTATGCGGTGCGGCGGGGGCGGGCGCGGCGCGGCGCAAAATCGTGCGAATGCGCAACGCCAATTCACGCGGATCGAAAGGCTTGGCCAGATAATCATCCACGCCCTGTTCAAGCCCTGCGATGCGATCATCCGGCGCACCGCGCGCAGTCAGCATCAGGATCGGCACTTCCTGCCCTTCGGCACGCAAGGCGGCGGTCAATTCCAACCCTGTCTCACCGGGCATCATCACATCCAAAACCAGCAGATCAAACGCCATATCCGCCAGCGCCGCGCGCGCGGCGGCGGCGTTTTCTGTGGTGCTGACACGAAAGCCCTGTTCGGTCAGAAAGCGCTGCAATAGCGCGCGCAGCCGCGCATCATCATCCACCACCAGAATATGGGCGGGATCTTCCTGGCCGTTCATCGCCTGCTGCCCTCAGCCTCTGGCCCTTCCAAGCGCGCGAGGCTCGCTTGCGCGTCTTCCCCCATCATCCCGCGCATGACGCGCCGAAAGCCTTCCACCGCAGCCGGGCCAGCTTCACGATAGGCGCGCATAACGGTCTCTCGCTGGCGTTCGAATAGCTGCCGTTCCAAAGCGACACCTTTTTCGGTCAGTGTCAGGCGCCTTTGCCGCCGGTCACTTTCGCCCGGTGCCTGCACCACATAGCCATCGCTCATCAGCGGTTGCAGCACGCGCCCCAGGCTTTGCTTGGTGATGCCCAGAATCCCCAGCAATTCGCCCACGGTAATGCCAGGCCGGCGCCCAACAAAATGCAGCACGCGATGATGCGCGCGGCCCATATCCAGCGTGGCAAGGATTTCATCCGCCCCGGCAGTGAAATCGCGATAGCCAAAGAACAGTAAATCCTGGGCAAGGCGGAGTTCTTCTTCGCGCAGGAACAGCAAATTGCGGCCAGCCGGCAGGGCGCGTGCCTCGGCCATTTCCGCAATATTCGTACTGCCCCGTGTCGGCATTGCCCGCATCCCCGCTTGGACAGGATTATTGACGCATTCGCGGCACCTGTCCAATGCAAAGCCGCAGCGCTTGGCAAGGCGCTGGCGGGCTCTTTATATGCTTCTCACCATGAAAGTCGGAGAAAGACCCATGATTAGTCGCCGCCCCTTGCTGGCCGCCGCCTTGCTCGCCACGCCTTCCATCGCGCGCGCCCAGGGCGAATGGCCCGCGCGCCCGGTGCGGATCATCGTACCCTGGCCGCCGGGCGGGTCCACCGATGTCCTGGTGCGCATCTATGCAGAATTGATGCAGCCGATCCTTGGGCAGAATTTCATCATCGAAAACCGCGCTGGCGCGGGTGGAAATATTGGCATTGACGCCACCGCCAAGGCGACGCCCGATGGTTATACCATGGGCATCGCCTCGGTCGGCCATATGGTCATCAATAACTTCATCTATGCGCGCCTGCCCTATGACCCGGCGCGGGATTTGGTGCCGGTCGGCATCGCTTGGGATTTGCCGAATGTTGTCGTGGTGCCCGCGCAGCATAATCCATCGCGCAGCCTCGCCGAATTCATTGCCTGGATACGCGCCAAGCGTGGCGGCTTCAGCTACGGATCGCCGGGCGTTGGCACAACCCCGCATTTGACTGGCGCGCTTTTCGCCGCGCGCGTGCAAGTGGAAGGCACGCATGTGCCCTTCCGCGGTGCAGCACAGATCATCCCCGCCATGCTATCGGGCGATCTCGACTCGGCGCTGGATAACCTTGCTTCCTACATTCCGGTCATTCAGGAAGGCCGCATGCGTGCCTTGGCGGTCACCTCGGCCGCGCGCTGGCCGACCATGCCGGATGTACCCACCATGGCAGAAGCAGGGGTGCCGAATTTCGTTGTCTCCTCCTGGCAGGGCTTTGTATTCCCCGCCGGCACGCCGCGCATCGCGATTGAACGCGTGAATGGCGCGCTGCGGCGCATTGTCGCCGACCCTGCCGTGAAGGAACGCTTCCTGCGCGTGGGGGCCGAGGCCGTGTGGTCCACCCCGGAAGACATGATCGCCCGCGCGCAGCGTGAACGCCCCATGTGGCAGGAAGCGGTGAGGATTTCCGGCGCACGGCTGGAATAGCAGCGCGTGACGCCTACCGCCATCTGGGGCAATGCGCTTTTTATAGACCACGCCATCCTGCGCCTTGGTTGGCGCAATTGGGGCGTGGTGGCCCCTGGGCGGCTTTACCGATCCAACCACCCGCTGCCCTGGCAAATGCGCCAGGCAGCGCGGCATCATGGCATTCGCACCATCATCAATCTGCGCGGCAACCGCGCCGATTGCGGCGCCGATGCACTCAGCCGGGCCGAAGCGGCGCGGCTTGGCCTCGCGCATATAGACGCCCCTTTCGAAAGCCGCGGCGCGCCGCATAAGGACCGTATTCTAAGGCTTGCGGGCATTTTCCAGGATATGGAAGAACCGGCGCTGATCCATTGCAAATCCGGCGCTGACCGCACCGGGCTTGCGGCCGGCATCTGGCTTTTGCTGCAAGGCCGCCCGGTGCAGGAGGCTTTGGCCCAGCTTTCGCTCCGCCATGGCCATGTTGCGGCGGCGCGCACGGGCATTCTGGACGCTTTTTTCAAAAGCTTCGCTGCCTTCCAGCGTGAAAGCCCCGAGGTTCCCTTCCTGGATTGGCTGCGCGATACCTATTCGGAAGCGACCTTGCGTGAGAGTTTTTCCAG
>JBIKWX010000331.1:0-3468 GCA_044356095.1 Roseomonas sp. | reverse complement strand
TGAAGCCTGGTGATCACTACATCACCAATGACCCTTGGCTCGCGACCGGGCATTTGCATGATTTGACCGTCGTTTCGCCGGCCTTTCGCGGCGGCAAGATTGTCGGGCTTTTCGCCAATACCGCGCATATCATTGATATCGGCGGCCTTGGCATGGGCCCTGAAGGGCGCAGCGTTTTCGAAGAAGGGCTCTATATCCCGATCGTGAAATGCTTCGATGCCGGCGCACCGAATGAGACGTTTTTTGACTTCATCCGCGCTGGATCGCGCACGCCGGTGGAATTGGAAGGCGATATCTATTCGCTCTGTGCCTGCAATGATGCCGGATCGAAGCGGCTTGTCGAAATGATGGACGAGTTCGCGATGGATAGCCTGGATGATCTGGCGGAATACATCTTTGAGGCCAGCAGGCGCGCGACGCTGCTGGAAATTGCCAAGCTACCGCGCGGCACTTTCCGTTCCGACATCAAATCGGATGGGTATGAGGCGCCGGTGACGCTGAAGGCCGCCATGACCATCCATGCGGATCGGATTGTGGTGGATTATGCGGGCACATCCGGGCTTTCCAGCCGCGGCATCAATGTGCCGCCGGCCTATTGCCGCGCCTATTCCTGCTTCGGCATCAAATGCGTTGTCGCCCCCGAAGTGCCGAATAACTGGGCGAGCCTCGCACCTTTTGAAATGGAAATCCCCGAAGGGTCCATCCTGAATGCGCCGCGCCCTTATCCTGTCAGTGTGCGGCACGTGATCGGGCAATTGATCCCCGATCTGATGATGGGCTGCCTGCATCAGGCAGTACCGGGGCGCGTTAATGCGGAAGGTTCATCAGCGCTTTGGAATCCGCCGCTGCGTGGTGGTTCCCAGGTCTCCGGCCAGGAAGCGGAGGTGGATGATTTTGAAATCATCACCTTCAATTCCGGCGGCACCGGCGCGCGGCCGGCCAAGGATGGGTTGGATGGCACGGCCTTCCCATCCGGCGTGCGCACCATGCCGGTGGAAGCGACTGAAAACGTCGCGCCAGTGATTTTCTGGAAGAAGGAATTGCGCCCGGATTCGGCAGGCGCGGGCAAGACACGCGGCGGCTTTGGCCAGATCATGGAAATCGGCGCCAAGAGTGATGCGGAATTCGCGGTGAATGCAATCTTCGATCGCGTCGCCAATCCCCCCAAGGGGCGTGATGGTGGTGGGACCGGCGCTGGCGGTTGGGTCGGGTTGAATGACCCGAATGGCACGGTGCTGCGGACAAAAGGCTTTCAGGTGATCCCGAAGGGCCGACGGCTATTGCTGAAACTGCCAGGCGGCGGTGGCATGGGTGACCCCAAGGCGCGCGATCCGGAATTGGTGAAGCGCGATGTGGCGGATGGGCTGATCACCGCCCATGCGGCACGCGATATCTATGGTGTTGAGGTAAAGTAACGCGACTAGAGCAGATCACGTTCAGATGGAATCATCTGAACGTGTGAAGATGCTCGAAAAACAACAATGTAGAGCGGCGCTTTATTCAAGGCGCCGCCCATCACATCGCAAGGTTTCAGCCAGCGGCGCTATTCATTTCCCGCCGCACCAGATTGACCCAGAACGCCACGCCATGCGGCAGGGCGGCGTCATTGAAGTCATAGAGCGGCGTATGCAGCGCATGCGCCTTGCCATCCGGCGCATTGCCATTGCCCATAAAGACGAAAGCACCCGGCTTGGCGCGCAGCATGAAGGCGAAATCCTCGCCACCGGTCACCGGAATCATCTTGTCATCCACGGCGTTAGCGCCGACCAATTCCCGCGCGGTATCCGCCATGATCGCGGTCTCACGCGCATGATTGATCAGTGGCGCAGCGCCCCACCAAAGCGTTACCTCAGCACTCGCGCCCTGCATGCGGGCGGTCAGTTCCGCCACTTCACGCATGCGATCTTCCAAAAGCTTCTGCATTGTCGGGTTGAAGGCGCGCATCGTGCCGCCGACCAGGATTTCCGATGGCATCACATTCAGCGCTTCCACTGACCCGCCGGAGATATGGCCTACACTGATCACCACGCTTTCCAGCGCCGGCGCATTGCGGCTGACAATGCTTTGCAGCGCGGTGATGAAATTCGCCTGCGCGACGGTGATGTCACTCGCCAAATGGGGTGAATTGCCGCCATGCCCGCCAGTGCCGCGAAACTGCACTTTCCAGCGCCCGGAACCGGCCATCATGGGCCCATCACACAGCGCGAAATGGCCAAGCGGCAGCCCCGGCATATTATGCATGCCATAGACGGAATCGCAGGGAAAACGCGCAAACAGCCCATCATCCAGCATGGCGCGCGCACCGCCGCGGCCTTCCTCGGCAGGTTGGAAAATGAAATGCACCGTGCCGGCAAAATCGCGCTTTTTCGCCAAGACCTCGGCCGCGCCCAACAGCATGGCGGTATGCCCATCATGGCCGCAGGCATGCATCTTCCCCGCATGCTGCGACGCATAGGGAAGATTGGTCGCTTCCGTCAGCGCTAGCGCATCCATATCGGCGCGCAGCCCAATCGCGCCCTGGCCGGGGCGGCTGCCGCGCAGCGTGCCCACCACACCCGTGCGGCCAACGCCTTCCACGGTTTCAATGCCAAGGCTGCGCAAGCGTGCGGCCACCAGCGCCGCGGTGCGCGTTTCTTCCATGCCCAATTCCGGATGGGCGTGGATATCTTTTCTGATGGCGATCAACTCGGGCAGGATGGGCGCGATTTCCTGCATCAGGGGATGGTCTGTCATGCGGCGTCTCTTTTCTTGCTGATCACATCATGAACGCGGCAGGGCTTCGCGTTCAACGGGTTGCGGCAGGCTCTCGCCCGGGGCGGCCACCAGTTGCAGCCAGGCGCGCAAATGCCGCCGCACCTGAAATTCGAATTCGACATTCATATCCTGCCCGGCCAATTTCACCACACGTTCAGCCAGCGCCGCGCGGTCGGCGTCATTGCGTGTGGGGCCGGTGACCTCTCGCCTGACCTCGGCGGCGGCAGAAGCAAGCACCGCATCCTCCGCCGAGATGATTTCCACCTGGCAGCGCAGGATGCAGCGAAAAACTTCCGATGCCGGGCTGAAGGCGCCGGCGGCGCTCGCGGTTTCGCGCGTCAGCCGCGCGGTTTGAATGACAAAGCGCGCCGCGCCAGAACCGCCGGCGGCACTCAGGCGATCCTGCGCCATGCGTAGCATCACATCTGAAGGCAGCAAGGGTGCTGGTTGTTGCACCAGCAATGCTGTGCCGCTTTCTGCTTCCTTGATGTCCAGCGTGCCGACCTTGAGGCGAAGCGGCGTCAAATGCCCATAGCTTGGCGGCCCTGGCGGCAAATAAGGCCCCGCCGGTTGTTCATTGGCGCAGGCGGCCAGAAAGGGCAGGGCCAGGAAGGCGCGGCGTTTGGTCAGCAAAGCCATGGTCAATTCCCTGCCTCTCGCGCCGGCAGCGCGTTGCGATCAAAGCGGAAATCGTAATTGCAGAATTCGCAGGTC
>JBIKWX010000330.1:0-3471 GCA_044356095.1 Roseomonas sp. | reverse complement strand
CGGTTTGGCAAAGCCCGGCGGATAGGCCAGGAAACCCTCCGCCCAGGCAAAACCCACCAGCCCGACAAGCAGAAACACCAAGGGCCCCGCGGCAATTGCAAGCCTGAGGCGCATATCGCTGATGCTGGGCGGCGCCGTAAGCCCCGCAATCCAGGGCAGCACCCACATGGCCGCCAGCACCGCGCCGCCCTGGAATTTGCCCCCAGGCGCATCGGCGCCGACCCAGGCGATATAGATGCCAATCACAATCCCGATCGGCGGCAGCACCTTCGCCAGGAAAGCGAGTGGCCCTTGCGGTTCCGCAATGAAAGCCGGCCCCGGCGCGCGACCCCAGCGCCGTTCCGGCGCCATGGACCAGATGGCAAAAACCGCAAAGACCAGCACGGCGGATTCCAGCAGCGTATCCAAGGCGCGTTGCACCATCAGCACTGCCGTTACCGGATTGCCAAGGCCGCTCGGCGCCATGGTCTTGAGGATCGGCGCGGCGAGGCTCGGCGCTGGGTCCGGCAGGGCGTGCAGCGCATGGGCCAAAAGCGCGGCCAGGATGACCGAAAGTGTCGCGGCCAGCAGGCGTTGCCCGATGGGCGGTGGCGCTGGTGCGCTGGCACCGCCGCTGATGCGGCTTGCGACGTAGAGGATGATGACGGAAGTGGCGGCAGCGCCGATCACGGCCTCGGTCAGCGCGACATCGGGCGCTTCAAGCCGCACCCAGACAAGCGCTGCGATCAGGCCTGTCGAGATGAAGCCGAGCACGGCACCAAAAAGCGATCGCGCGGCAAGGGTCGCCGCACCTGCGCCAAACAGACCAAGCGCCAGCGGCAAATCAAGCAACCAGGCGGTCACGATGCCGGGTCCTGTTCGCGCCGCACGGCGTTGGCAACAAGCTGCGCGCCCGTTGTACCGCCCAACAATACCAGCGCCCAGATCACAACAAGCTTGAGCGCATCCGTGATGCTGTCAGCAAGCGGCAGCAAGCCAAGCACAATCAGCCCAAGGCCAAGATTATCCGCCTTGGTCAGCGCATGCACGCGGCTGAGTGTATCGCCAAAGCGGAGCAGGCCAAGCGTACCGGCAATGAAGAAAAACGCGCCCGCCAGCACGGCAATGGTCGCGAAGATCGCAATCAGCAGGCTCATCGCCGGTCAATCACGCGTGACGCCATGACAAAGGCGACGGACGCAAAGGCGCCAACCAGGGCCAAGATCAGCGCAACATCAATCAAGGCCGGCGTGCCGGCAGCGGCAAGCAGCAGCAAGGCGCCGATGCCAGCCGTGCTCAGCAATTGCGCGGCGAGCAGCCGGTCAGCCCGCGTTGGTCCGCGCAGCACGCGTGCCAGCCCGACCAGTGCGCTCAGCATGATCAGCGCGGCAGCGCCTGTCAGCACTTCAGCCATGCTTGTCGGTCCTTATGCTGCGGGCCAAGGCGGCTTCGGTTTCAGCAAGGTCTTTTTCGAGCGGCATGGCGAGATCAAGCGCATGCAGCCTGAGCCGCCCATCCGGCAAATCCTCAAGCGGGAGGGAGCCGGGGGCGAGGCTTGCCAGAGCACGAAAGCCATCGCGCGCCGGTCCCGGTGGCATGGCGAGTGGCACTTCGATCACGCCAGGAGCAAGGCGCGGTGGGAAGGCAAAGGCGCGCAGGGCGACATCCCAACCGGCGCTGAAACTTTGCCGCAGCATGATCAGCGCGAGGCGCGGCAGGCCGCCCGGGGCGATGCGGCTTGCGCCGGGCGGGAGAAGCCGCAGGCTGACATAGGTGGCGCAAAGGGTTGCGATCAGGCCGAAGGGCAAGCCGAAGGGCTCTGCGCCGGTCAGCACCAGCCAGAGGCCAAAAAACACTGCGCCGCGCAGCAAGGCGGCAGGCAGGGCGGATGGCGTCGGCAAGAACCGAGGCTCCTTGATGAAAGCTTGACCCGAGGTGTCGCATGCGCAGCGTGGTCAAACAAGGCAAGTCGCTGCCTCGTGCCTGGGCTCAGCGTGCCTGAACTGTGCGCTGCGTTCAGCCGCAAGCCCAGTGCGTTCCAGGGTTTAGCCTTCAACTTTGCTCGCTTGTCACGTTCTAAGGCAGGTCTCCCGACTCTGGCTTCGCGAACGGCAGGCTGGCAGCGTTTTCCAAGGCCCGCGCCCCGCGCAGTGCCAGATCATCGCGATAGAGCGGCGCCACTATCTGCACCGCACGCGGCATGCCTTCTGAATCCAACGCCACCGGCACGGAAATCGCCGGTTGGCGCGTCAGGTTGAAGGCGAAGGTCCAGGGCGCCCAATCGCGCCAGAGCGCGTCGGCGGGGCGGATGGTTGGTTGATCGGCGGCGAAGGCAGCCGTCGGCGTGCAGGCAGTCAGCACCAGATCATAGCGCTGATGAAACCGCGCCATGGCATGGGCGGCTTCCAGGCGCATTGCCTCGGCGGCCAGATAATCCACGGCGAGCATTTCGCCCTCACGTGCCGCAACCTCGGCAATGCCGGCATCGAGCAAATCACGCTTGTCTTCCGGCGTGGTCGCGATGATGCGGGAAAGCGCAACACCCCAGACGCGGCCAAATATGGCGCGCGTGTCGGGCAGGCCGGGATCGGCTTCCTCAACATGCGCGCCTTGTTCTTCCAGAAGCTGCGCGGCGCCGGCCAGCACTGCTTCGCCTTCCGCGTCCAGGGGGGGTGCGAAGCCCATGCGGCGCACCACGGCAACGCGCATGCCGGCCACACCATCTTCAATGCCATCCAACCAATCGCGCGGGTCATCCGGGAGCGCATAAGGGTCGCGCTGATCATGCCGGGCCATGGCGCCAAACATCAGCGCAGCATCGCGCACCGTGCGGGTCATGGGGCCGGCCACCGCGACATGGCCAAAGGCGCCAAGAGGCCATTGCGGAATGCGCCCGAAGGAAGGCTTCATGCCGACCAGCCCGCAAAACGCTGCCGGAATGCGAATGGACCCGCCAGCATCTGTCCCGATATGCAGCGCCCCGAAACAGGCCGCTCCTGCCGCCCCCGCGCCGGAGGATGACCCGCCTGGCGTGCGCTTGGGGTTCCAGGGATTGCGCGTAATGCCATGCAAGGGGCAGTCACCCGGCGATTTCCAGCCGAATTCCGTGGTGGTGGTTTTGCCGATGATCACCGCGCCGGCTTGCTTCAACCCCAGCACGGCGGGGGCGTCTTCAATCGCCGGTGTTGTGTCTGTGCTGCGGCTGCCGCGCCTGGTCGGGAAGCCTGCCATATTCAGCAAATCCTTCACCGTGGACGGCACGCCATCCAGGGCACCCATGGGGCGGCCCGCCTGCCAGCGCGCTTCGGATTCCCCCGCCGCCTGCAGCGCGCGCGGGTTCATCGCGGCAAAGGCATTGACCCAAGGATTGTAGCGCGCGACGCGTTCCGTCACGGCCTTCAGCGCCTCCACCGGCGAAAGGCGCCGGCGCGCATAAAGGCCGAGCAAGGTCTCGGCGGACATCAGGGCGGGATCGGTATCGCTCATGGGGGT
>JBIKWX010000090.1:0-12174 GCA_044356095.1 Roseomonas sp. | reverse complement strand
GATCGCCGAAAGGGTGATTGGGTCCTTTCCTTCCTGTTCAAGTCCCTTTGTCTCAGCGCCGGGGACAATCAAGCGGCGAAAGGCAATGACAGCGTCACTCGGGCTTGCCGCCACAGGCGGCATTGCCAAGGGCAGTGTCAGAGCAGTCGAGCCTGATTGGGTGAAAAGGCTCAAGACCAAACTTGATGACGCGTTGATTGTCATGTCCCACCTTGGGTTGAAAATCACTTAGAAATCACCAGAGCCATACTGGCTCGACGGCTTTGCTTCAGAGACGTTACGTCAAAACCGAACTTGGCCACCCCATATTTTGTAGGGGAAGGCACCTCACACCTTGATGGAAAGGCTTGATATCGTCGCAAAAGGATCACTCGACGCATTGGCTGTATTCGCCGCCGCCTTGTCGGCTTCGGCCATCAGATAGCGTTCAGCAATGGCGCGGACCTTGGCCGGATCCTGCAGATCAGCAATCTTGAGCTTGGCCGTGATCGCGCGTGCCTGTGTTTCAACCGGCTGGATCGCGATCTGATCCGGTAGCCCCAAAGCGCCGAGCACCACGCGGCGCATCGGACCATTGCCAAGAATATCGTAAGGCCCTTTGACGGTCTTGGCATTTTCCATGAAGTAGATGGCATTGGCCATGCCGGGATTGGCGGCACTCAGCCCGGTGCGATACTCATATTTCGTGAAACCATTGGTCAGCACCTCCAGTGTCTTCGGGTCAGACAGGCTGCCAAGGCGAAGCCCGGCCTTCATCGAGTCCACGATCTTGTTGGCATCAGAGGCAAGGATGCGCGACTGCTGGCTGCTGGCCACCGTTGAAAGCGGCCTGCCATCACGGCCATTCAGTACCTGCTGCGAACGCGTGAGCAGCGATTGCCCCTGAAGCTGCTCATCCAAGGTAGAGGCCTGGTCCAACATACGCCGCGCCATGGCTGCCGAAACCTCAAGGGCGAAATTGACATTGCCATCAATGCCATCCTTGTGAAACGTTTCAAGCCGCAACTGAAAAGCTTGCGACCAAGCGGCACGGTCCGGCGTATCCAGGGCCGCCAATTGTTCGGCACGCTCCGCGACACCGGCGGCATTACGGCGGACTTGTTCCAGCGACATTCCCGCCTGAAGCAAAGCCGCCTTGCCATCACGCCGCATGGCGGCTGGCAGCGTCGTATCCTCATCAAGCGCGAGCAGCGCATCATCCAGGCGCTGGACCGCGGAACCGAATGAACCGGCGCGCAGCAGCGTTGCCAATTCCCGAAGCGCAGTGCGGGAAGCCGTGGGCAGCCCAATCGGCGGCGAATCGCCAAGCTTAATCGCGGTCAACGCCGCGGCGGAAGCATAAGTCGTCTCAATCACGCCGCGCGACTTACTGGGCGGTGCCGCGTTTTTCACCACATCCAAAAGCTTGGTCGCATCCGCCTGGGTGATCCGGGTGATGGGCACACCTTCAATCGGCGTTCTGGTGGGTCTGCCATCACGCTTGGTGAGAACATTCATGGACCGATCAATATAGGTTTTGGCGAGATCCATTTCGGCGGCGTATTTGGTGCCATCGCGCATGCGCTGCCCCATGGCGGCCGCCACTTCCAGGGCGAAATTGAGATTTTTTTCAACGCCCTGCTGGTGGTAAGCATCAAGTCTCGTCTTATAGGCTGGCGCCCAGAGGGGATCGGCCGGCGAATCGAGGGCCACAAGTCTTTCCAGCCGCTTGGCCACCCCAAAAGGGTCACGCCGGATCTGTTCCAGCGCAATGCCACTTTCGATCAACGCCTCTCGTCCTTTGCGTAATTCCTGAGCCGTCAGACCAGTCGCGCCATCAAGGGCAGAGAGTCCCATATCCACAACGGAAAGCGCTGAATCAAACGATCCATTGCGCATCAGACCAGCCATCTGCTTCAGGGCATCGGATGCAATGGCGGGCAAATCCGCGGCCGGCGCTTCGCCCCTGCGGATGGTCACGGCGGTCAGGATCGCTGTCGTCTCCACCTCACTGGTGGCGCGACCGACAACGGCGTTCTCGCCTGGCCGCAATTGGGCGAAAAGTGCTGTTGTGACCTTATCCGGCAAGCCATCGAAGGCGCGTGATTTTGGGGTCGCCGCGCGGCTTGGGGGGGCGGTCAACACGGCCTCTCCCAGGCGCAATTGCCCAGCCACCGCCGTGGTTTCCTTATCTGTCAGCCCTTCAAAGGCAACAGTCTTGGGCGTGGTGGTAGCTTTCAGATTCAGCGTGGTGGCGGCATTCTTCCAGGTAGTGCCAAGCTGCGCCGCAACCCCTTTGGGGTCCTTGGGGTCAGACAGCAGCGCCCGTTTCACCAGCCCTGGATTGCCGGCCTGATCCGGCAGGCCCAATGCCGGCATCAGCACTTTCAAGACGCGCGGATCGGACAAGGCGCGATCAATATTCGGCGCTGCATCCAAAGCCTGGCGAAACTGTGCCAGGGCGGTCATGGTGACGGTGTCCTTTTTCTCGCGCGCGAGACCTTTTTCTTCTTCACCGGCTTTGGTAACGCGGCGGAAAGCCACCACAGCCTCCCCGGCGCTGGCCACAGGGGCAGCGTTACCGAAGGGAAGCATCAGCGAGTTTTGACCCTGTTGGCCAAACATCCCCGCTATGAGGGTGGCACTCATATTGATAGCCATGGTCGCAAGTTGCGCTGGAAAAGATTAACAAATCCTGAAGAAAGCCGGCCCCGAGGAGATAAAATCAGCGCAAAAGGCCCGGATCACAGGTCACGGCGTGGTTAAGCGGCCCATGGCCGGCGCCATAACCCGGCGCCGATGCAATGGCCGCGCGGACATAAGCGCGGGCGCGGATCACGGAATCCCTGAGTGACAAACCCTGCGCCAAGCCGGCCGCCACCGCACTCGCCAGCGTGCAGCCCGTGCCATGGGTATGGCGGGTCGCGATCCGCCGGTCGCGGAAGAGTTCGATGCGTGCGCCGGTTGCCAGAAGATCCACCACCTCATCGCCCGGCAAATGCCCGCCCTTCAGCAGCACCGCCTTGGGGCCGAGCGCCAGCAGCGCCTTGGCCGCCTGATGCATGGCGCCGACATCCTGGATGGCAAAGCCGCAAAGTGCCTCGGCCTCCGGCAGGTTGGGGGTCAACACGGCGGCGATGGGCAGCAGGCGGCGCTTCAAGGTCTCGGCAGCGTCCGGCACCAGCAAAGGGTGACCGCCCTTCGCCACCATGACCGGGTCCGCGACCAAGGGCAGGCCAGGGGCGCGGGCAGTGATTTCATCGCATACCGCGTCAATGGTGGCGCTGTCGGCCAGCATGCCGGTTTTCAGTGCATCGGCACCCAGATCATCCAGCACCACTGCAATCTGCTGGCGCAGGAAATCGAGAGGCACCGGCAAAACCCCATGCACGCCAAGCGTATTCTGCGCCGTCAGCGCCGTGATCGCCGTCATGCCAAAGGCACCCAGCGCAGTCACGGCCTTAAGGTCCGCCTGTATCCCCGCGCCCCCGCCCGAATCAGACCCGGCGATGATCAGGACGCGCCCCTTCACGCGGCGCGCGCCTCCGCCCGGATCAGCTCGGCCAGGCGGCTCACCACACCTTCCACCAGCGCCTCTTCCTCGGCTTCTGCCATCACGCGGATCACGGGTTCGGTGCCGCTTGCGCGGATCAACACGCGCCCGCGCGCACCAAGGGCGGTTTCCTCGGCAGCGATGGCCTCGGTCACGACAGGCTTAATAAGCGGCGAAGCGCCGGCATAGCGTACATTCACAAGACGCTGAGGCAGGGGGGTGAAGCAGCGCAGCACCTCACTCGCCGGGCGCTTTTCTTCGACGAGCACGGAAAGCACTTGCAGCGCGGCGATCAGACCATCTCCAGTAGTGCCGAAATCGGGCATGATCATATGGCCGGATTGCTCGCCACCCAGATTGCAGCCGGTCTCCCGCATTTTCTCACCAACATAGCGGTCACCAACCGCGGTGCGGAGCAAACCAAGCCCGCGCGCCGCCAGATAGCGTTCCAGCCCCATATTGGACATGACGGTGGCGACCACGGAGCCCCCGGTCAGGCGGCCCTGCGCATGCCAGGAATGAGCAATCAACGCGAGGATCTGATCGCCATCAATCACCTGCCCGGCCTCATCCACCAGCACCAGCCGATCGGCATCGCCATCCAAGGCAATGCCCAGATCGGCGCGGCGTTCCTGCACCAAAGTGGTTAGGGACGCGGGCGCGGTGGAACCCACGCCCTTGTTGATGTTGAAACCATCGGGGGCGACGCCGATGGGGATCACCTCGGCGCCCAATTCCCACAGCACGGTGGGCGCCACGCGATACCCCGCGCCATGGGCGCAATCCACCACGATGCGGAGCCCATCGAGCGTCTGCCCGCGCGGGAAGGATGCCTTGGCGGCTTCAATATAGCGGCCCGGCGCATCTTCCAGCCGGCTAGCACGGCCAAGCCTTGCGGATGGCACCAGCGCGGCGCTGAGATCACCCGCCATCAGCGCTTCGATTTCCGCTTCCTGGTCATCCGTCAGCTTCAGCCCATCCGGGCCGAACAGCTTGATGCCATTGTCTTCATATGGATTGTGGGACGCGCTGATCATCACACCCAAATCCGCCCGCAAGGACCGCGTGAGCAAGGCAATGGCCGGCGTGGGCAGGGGCCCGACCAGCACCACATCCATCCCCGCACCAATGAAGCCGGCCGTCAGCGCCGGTTCCAGCATATAGCCCGAAAGCCGCGTATCCTTGCCGATCACGACGCGATGGCGGTGATTGCCACGATTGAAGAAGCTGCCTGCCGCCTGCCCCAGCCGGAGCGCCGTCGCGGCATCCATCGGCGCAGCATTGGCCTTGCCGCGAATACCATCAGTGCCGAAAAGCTTGCGGATCGGGGAAGCGTCGCTCATGCGCGGTTTATAGCCCCAGGCGCTTCAGATGCCAGCCCTGATTGGCGCTTGGGCGGACATGGCTGTGGGGGATGATGTGGGGACCAGCGCCGCGCAGACAAAATCTCGACGCTTCTTCAACGGCTTGCAAGAGAAAATGGTGCCCAGAGCCGGAATCGAACCAGCGACACTGCGATTTTCAGTCGCATGCTCTACCAACTGAGCTATCTGGGCCCTGGCGGAGCAAAACACCGCCAGAAACCTTCTCCTAGCGAAGCGCCCCTGCCCTGTCCAGCCTGCTTTTACCCGGCAAAGGGCGGTAGCGTCAGCGCATGGGCGCGCAGCTTGGTTTTTTGCACCTTGCCGCTCGCGGTCATGCCTATGGCCTCAAAATCCGGGACCAGATGCAGATGGCGCGGCAGACGGAAATTGGCGATGCGGGGCTTGAGCCAGGCCAGCAATGCCTCAGGCGATACCTCCGCACCCGGTTTCAACTGCACAAAGGCCGCACAGACCTCACCAAGCCGCGCATCAGGCACGCCCACCACCTGCGCCATGGCAATGGCGGGGTGGCCCAGCAGGACTTCCTCCACCTCGGCCGGGGCGACATTCTCACCACCAACGCGGATCACATCCTTGAGCCTGCCAGCGAGCCCCAAGCGGCCATCGGCATCCAAGACGCCAAGATCACCAGTGCGGAGCCACCCATCGGCCGTGAAGGTTTTCGCGGTGACTTCCGGGTCATTTACATAGCCTTGCATCACGCTCCAGCCCCTTACCTGGATTTCACCACGCGCGCCGGCGGGCAGGATGGCACCAGTGTCCGGATCGGCGATGCGCAGATCAAGCCCCGGATGCGGCAAGGCACGGCCAGAGGCGCGAATTTCGGCAGATTCCCGATAATCGGAGCACACAACATTGGGGGAGGCTTCGGAAAGCCCGTAGCACCAACCAAGCGCCTTGGCGCCCATCACATCCATGATGCGGCGCATTGTCTCTGGCCCCGCCGCGGCCCAGCCGCCGCGCAGATGCAGGCGTTCCGGGCGGAAATCCGGATGCGCCATCATCATCTGGAAAATACTGTCATTGCCGCTGGTCAGCGTGCAGCGTTCTTCTTCAAGCAAACGCAGCGCCAAGCCGGCTTCGAAACTTGGTGGCGTGATCAGGCAACAACCAGTGGAGAGCGCGACAAGCAGGGAAAGCGTACTGCCCGCCACATGAAAGAAGGGGCGACAATTCAAATAACGATCATCAGCCCGCACGCCGAGCCGATCTGCGACCGCTGCCGCATTGCGGAGCATATTGTGATGCGTCAGCAAAACGCCCTTGGGATGTGCCGTGGTGCCGGAGGTGAATTGCACCAGCAACCGATCTTCCGCGCTGATTTCGGCCATGGCGGCATCCAGCGCGGCGTCGCTGGCTTGGTCTGCGCGAAATGCATCCCATGACAGCGCAGCATGCGGCGCACCATCGCCGAGCGCAACAACAAGCCGCAATGCAGGCAAGGCAGTGCCGGGCAAGGCAGTGCCAAGCGCGGGTTCTTCGGCCTTTAGCATTGCAGCAAAATCAATATTCAGGAAGCGTGTTACGAAAAACAGTGCGCAGCATTGGGATTTCTGCAGGGTGAAGGCGATTTCCGTCCCTTTGAGGCGCGTATTTACCGGCACGGTAATGGCGCCAATCAGTGCAGCGCCGGCGAAGACGCTTACCCATTCAACGCCATTGCCCATCAGCAGGCCGATGAAATCACCAGGCCTGATGCCCTGCGCCAGCATGGCGCGGGCGGTAGCGCGCGCTTCGTCACGCAGCGCCGCATGGGTCAGGCGGCGGCCATCGCTGGTGACCAAAGCCTCCGCATTCGGTCGGCGTTCGGCGTTGCGCGCCAACAGATCACCAAGCCTTGTCGTCCAGGCAGGTTGCATCGATCAGAAATCCTGCATTTTCTTGCGCCATTCCGCGGCGGCCAGGCTTTCTTCAATGGCCATGATTTCAGTGGCGAGTGCGCCGCGCGGGTCGCGTTCCAGCCCCTCATCCACGCAGCGCTTCGCAAGCGCCATGGCGGCGGGCGGTGCTTTCAGGATGGTGGTGGTGATTTCTGCGATGCATGCCGCCAAAGCCTCTGGCGCCACAACGCGCGAAACGAGCCCGGCTTCGCGCGCTTCTTCGGCGCCAAGCGCGCGGCCCGTGAACATCAAATCCTTGGCGAGCCTTTTGCCGATGATGCGCGGCAGACGTTGCGTGGCGCCGACGGTGCCCCACAGCGCTTCCGGGGTGCGGAAGGAAGCCGACGGTGTGGCAATGATAAAGTCACACCCGGCGGCGATTTCCACACCTGATCCAACGGCCGGGCCTTCCACCACGGCAATGGCCGGCATCGGCAAGCGTTCGACCGCTTCATAGGCGGCGAAGGCTTTCAGGCGCCGCGCGCGCACTGCGTCATCGCCCATGCCTTGCCGTTCCTTGAGGTCCGCGCCCGCGCAAAATGCGCTGCCCACCGCCTGTACCAGCACGCAGCGCGCAGCATCTTCCCGCGCACGGCGCGTGGCGGCCACCAGCGCTTCGCACATGGCGCTATTGAGCGCATTGCGCGCCTCTGGCCGGTTGAGCGTGATGCGCGCTAGGCCATCATGGCAATCATACAAAACGGCGTCCGTCATATCGCGCCTTCCGCCCGCAGGGTTTCGATTTGCGCTGGTGAATAGCGCAACAAATCGCGCAGCACGGCTTCCGTATCCTCCCCGAGCAATGGCGGGCGCTGTATCTCAGGGTCCGCCAAACCATCGAAGCGATAGGGCAAGCGCAAGGCGGGAAAGGCACCGAGCAAGGGATGCGTGAATTCACCGACTGAACCGCGCGCCTGCACATGCGGGTCAGCGAAGGTTTCATCAATGGTCAGCACCGGGCCATTCGGCACATCCGCCGCGTCCAAAAGGGCGACCGCTTCCGCGCGCGTGAGTTTCGCCATCGCCGCCGTAATGCCGGCCATGACGCGTTCGCGCTGCGCCACACGTTCCGCATTGGCTTGTAGGGCAGGATCAGCGCCCAGTTCAATCAAGCCCAGCGCGCGGCACAGCGGCGCCCAATGCTGATCGGAACAGGTGATGTGCAAAAACCGCCCATCGGAACATTTGAAGGATGCGGTGGGCACGCGGCCCGGATGTTCCGTGCCCAGGCGCGGCGGCACCTCATTCAGTGCAAAGAAGCGCGCGGCGGCGGAGGTCAACAACGCCACCTGCCCATCCAGCATTGAAAAATCAATATAGGCGCCCTGCCCCGTTGCATCGCGCCCGCGCAGCGCCGCCAATAAACCAATCGTGATCCAAAGCCCTGAAGTCAGGTCAGCAATCGGCAAACCAGGCTTCACCGGCCCGCCGCCCCTTTCCCCAGTCAGTGCCAGCAAGCCGGACATGGCCTGAAACACCGTGTCATAGCCTTTGCGCCTGGCGTAAGGCCCAGTCTGGCCAAAGCCAGTACAGGACAGCATCACCAGGCGCGGATTGATGGCACGCAGCGCTTCCCAATCCAGCCCGTAACGCTTCAGCGTGCCGGTCGGGAAATTCTCGACCACCGCATCGCAATGGCGGATCAGATCACGCACCAGCGCCTGACCATCCTTATGGCGCAGATTGACCGTGACGCTGCGCTTGCCGCGATTGCAGGCGAAGAAATAGGCGCTGTCACGCTGGCCATTCCGTTCGGCCACCGGTTCATAAGAACGGCTTTCATCGCCGCTGCCGGGTTGTTCCACCTTGATCACTTCCGCGCCCAATTCGGCCAGGATCATTGCCGAAAAGGGGCAGGCCAAAACGCGCGCGAGGTCGAGCACGCGCAGGCCCTGCAGCGGCGGGATGCTCATGGGTCAGCGCATATAGCGCCAGCGGAAGCGATCGCCATTCGATTCCACGCGCCCGACCGAAGGGTTGGGGAAATGGATCGGCAGCAGCTTCGTGTCCGTATCAGCGACATTGGCCAGGAAGCGCGTGCGGCTATCGGCAGCCTCATTCGGATCCCAGCAGAACATGGTGGACCAGGAGGGCCGGTGGATTTGCAGCGCGTGATGCATCAGATCGCCGGTGATCACCGCATGCTGGCCGCGGCTTTTGATATGCACGCAGCAATGGCAGGGCGTGTGGCCCGGTGTAGGTTC
This sequence comes from Roseomonas sp., assembly GCA_044356095.1. GTDB lineage: Bacteria > Pseudomonadota > Alphaproteobacteria > Acetobacterales > Acetobacteraceae > Neoroseomonas. The sequence goes on along the minus strand of JBIKWX010000090.1, from coordinate 3,173 downwards.
GATGGTGATGCAGTCATCCAGGCTGAAATCATCATCCACCAGCATGGCCTGGCCTGCCGCCACCACGGGTTCGCAATTCATGGTGAAGACCGAACCACCACCACCGGGGCGGGTTTCGCCGGCCTTGGTTGAAGCCTCCCACGCGGCGTATTCGCGCTTGTGGAAAACATATTTGGCGCGGGGGAAGGTCGGCACCCAGCGGCCATCGCGCAGCACGGTATTCCAGCCGGAATGGTCAATATGCAGATGGGTGCACATGACGTAATCAATATCGTTGAAGGAAAGCCCCTCGGCCTTCAGCCCATCCAGCCAGGGCTGTTTCGGGAAATCCATCGGCGCGGGATAGCCCTTGTCTTCGCCGGTGCAGGTATCCACCAGAATCGTATGGCGCGGCGTGCGCACCACATAGGTCTGATAGGTAATCACCATCTTGCCGGAGGCAACATCGTAAGTCTCCGGCTCCAGCTCCTTCAATGTCGCTTCGATCTGGTCCGCCGGCGCATTGGGGAACATCTGCCCCGGCGCGCGCCAGGGGCCATCGCGTTCAATGATGCTGGTGATGGTGACATCGCCAATGGTGAGTTTACGCATGGGTTTCCTGCCTGGTTGGGATATGGCGCAAGGCTAGAACAGGAAGCAGGGTTTGGGAAATGCCCCTTCCCAGAGGCGCCCACCCCGCCCATCATGCCCAAAATCCGAAGGGGAAATGTCATGGCCGTTGTTGAAACCGAAACCCATGGGCAGGTGCTTGTCGTGCGCATGAACCGGCCTGAGCGGCTCAATGCGCTGAACCATGAAATGCGCCTGGAATTGGCGCGCATCTGGACCGCGTTTCGCACCGACCCCAAGCTTGAAGTCGCGATCCTGACCGGCACCGGGCGCGGCTTTTGCGCGGGCGAGGATATGAAGGAATCGCTCGCCGAAAAAAGCCCAGGCGGGCGGCGCATTGACATGGAAGACCCCTTCAATGCCGGCACTTTGGAAAAGCCTGTGATTGCTGCGGTGAATGGCTTTGCCATGGGCGGTGGCTTCATGCTGGTGGAACGCACCGATTTGCGCGTCGCCGCCAATACCGCAATTTTTGAAGTCTCCGAGGCAAAGCGCTGGCTACTCGGTGGCTATAATCACGGGCATCTTGCAAACCTTGCCTATCCCGTCGCGATGGAAATGGCGCTTGGTTTTCGCTTTACGGCAGAACGCTTTTATCAGCTTGGCTTTGTCAATCGGCTTGTGGAGCCGGACGCGCTGATGGAAACCGCGCTTGAAATGGCGCGGCATATGCTGACCCTGCCGCCTGCCGCGCGCGTCAATACCATCCACATGATGCGCCGCATGCGCCCGGCGCCAACGCAAGCGCAACAGCGGCTCGCCGCCAAGCTGCATGAACATGGCGACAAGTCTGATCTGCTGGAAAGCCGCGCTGCCTTCGCCGAAAAACGCGCGCCGAATTTCAATGGCTGGAATGATCCGGCAGATCGGTATCGACTACCCGAAATAGAACAGGACTAACCGAGAAATTCTCGTATCTCGCGCGCCGCATCGGCCAGTCCCATGCGGCGCAGCAGCACGCCAGATGGTAGCCCCGCCAATAACCGCGATGGGCAGGACCGATCGAGCATCACAAACACGCCCTTGTCATCAGCGCGGCGGATCAGGCGCCCGAAAGCCTGACGCAGCCGATGCCGCGTGATGCGGTCATCATAATCCTTGGGCCTGCCTTCGGATAAATGCAGGCGCCTTTCGCGATGGAGGATGCTCGGCCTCGGCCAGGGCACGCGGTCAAACACCAAAAGGCGCAAGGACCGCCCAGGCACATCTACGCCATCGCGCATGGCATCCGTGCCAAGCAGGCAGGAATTTTCCTCGGCACGAAACACATCCACCAAAGTGGCGTTGTCCATAGCGTCAATATGCTGCGCATAAAGCGGCAGGCCGGCTTCTTCCAAGCCAGGGGCGATGCGGCCATGCACATCGCGCAGGCGGCGAATGGCAGTGAAAAGCCCAAGCGCGCCACCGCCGGATGCCAGGAACAATTCCCGCATCGCACCCGCAACTTGCGCGGTGTTTTCCCGCGCGACATCGGTCACCACGATGCAGCGCGTGCGCGCGGCGTAATCAAAAGGTGACGCCACGGCGGCGCGGATCGCAGGCAGTGGCAAATGCGCCGCCCCCGTGCGGCCTTCCGCTTCGCGCCATGCGGCTTCGGGATCGTCATCCTCAGCCTCGGCCGCATCGCGCAAGGTGGCCGAGGTGATCAGTACGCCATGCGCGGGCGCGGCCACCTGCATCGCGAAGGGAATGGTCGGATCAAGCCAATGGCGGTGCATGCCTGCATCCGCATCCTGCCCGCTGCGCCGTTCAATCGAAAGCCAATCCACCATATCGGGCCGCGCGCCAGGTGCGGGTTCCTCGGCGCCAATCCGTGTCAGCATCGCGCGCCAGGCGCCAAGCGGCATCAGCACGCGGCGTTCAAGCGACCCGCAAATCGCTTCAATTCGCAGCCGGTCATTGCTTTCAATCTCGGCGGCTTCATCTTCCATCCGCGCCAGCAGCTTTTCGCGCAAATGCCGCACGGGCGCTTCCAGGCGTTGCAGCGCGCGTTCCAAGGCGCTGGCGATTTCCGACATATCCGCGTTCAGCGGGAAAAGATCACATTCCGCATCGTAAAGCCCGGCTTCCTCGGCTTCGGCATTGCGCGCGCGCACTTGCCGGCGCACGGCGCGCAAAAACGCCTCAGCCGGATTGGCGGGGGCGCCCACCAGATCAAGCGCCGCTTCATCGGTCAGCCGGCCAGACCAGCCGCCCGCAGGCAAGGCGCGCGCCGCTTGCAAGGCCGCGTCCAAGGGCGCCTGCAATTCCGGCCTTTCGCCGACCAATTCTTCCAAGCGGCGCTTCAGCCCGCGTGCGCGGGACCGCCCGCCTTCCGCGCCCAGCAACCAGCGGCGCAGCTCCGCCATTTCGGCCCCGGTCAGATCAGCGGAAAAGGCGCTATCGGCGGCATCAAACAAATGGTGGCCTTCATCGAAGACCAGGCGCAGCGCGCGGCCATCCTCACCACCACCAAGTGCTGCCTGGATCATCACCAGCGCGTGATTGGCAATGACAATCGAAGCGCCACGCGCCCGGCGGATGGAATGTTCAACAAAGCATTTGCGATAATGCGGGCAGGCGGC
>JBIKWX010000329.1:0-3496 GCA_044356095.1 Roseomonas sp. | reverse complement strand
CTGGTGCGGCTCGCTTGCCGCTGTTCGCCATTGATCTTGAGGCCAATCGCGAGATCAGCGGCGCTAAGATCCCCCGCCGGCACAATCACGGGGCCGAGCGGGCAGGAACGATCCAGAGACTTGCCCTTGAACCACTGCCCATGGCGGCGCTGCAAATCGCGCCCTGTCACGTCATTGCCGATGGTCCAGCCATAGACATGCTCAAGCGCCTTTTCCTTCGGAATATCGCGCCCGGCGGTGCCGATGATCGCCACCAGCTCAACCTCATAGTCCAGCCATTTGGTCACACCCTCATGCGTTGGCACTTTCGCACCGGGGGCAATCACGCAATCGGCGGCCTTGGTGAAGAATTGCGGGTATTTCGGCACTTCACTTTGGGTTATGCCGCGCGTGCGATCACCTTCCGCGACATGGTCCATGTAGTTGCGGCCCACGCAAAACACATTCCGGCGCGGCTGCGGGATGGGGGCTTGCAGGGCAACGCTTGCCAGCGGCAGCAGCGCATGGACGGGCGGATTGGCGGCGAGTGCGCGGATCGCGGCCAGCATGGCGGCACCGCCATCAATCACTGCAAGCATGTCACGCGCTGGCGGCATCGCCACCGCCAAATCAAGCACGCGCCCGCCAGAAAGCAGCACGCCCGCGCGGCTTCCCGCAGCATCGGCAAAGGTGATCAGGTTCAAGGCAGCCATTTGGTTTCCCCCAAATTAAAATCGGCGCATTTTCAAGCCAAGTGGACCCACTTGGCGACTAGAAAAATGCGACCAACCAAAAAGTTGGAGCATGACGGCCATGCAAATGCGTGGCAGGCATGCTCTCAATGGGCAGGCAAGCGCGGTCAGGGCTTTCGCGCAAGCCCTATGCCCCGATCAGGGTGTTTCAAACCGCGCGAGCCGTACTGCGGTATGCCCGCGCGGCGCTACTGGGGTTGGCATGACCAACAGGCAATCATCATGAGGGGTACGAATCTCTCGCACCCCGTCCTGGGCAATGACGGTGCCGGCCTTTGGGATGATCTCACCGCCGCGAAAATCCCGTGCGAAAATGAAGCTATGCGAATTGGCGGTCACGGTTTCGGTCACGCGCGCCAGCAAAGGGGGCTCCGGCAATGGGGCCGGGGCAGGCCCCATAATGCCGTAAAGGCCAAGCGCACGGCGCGCGGTGGTGGCCATGGCCGTGATGGTCGCGGTATCCCAATGCTGCCCGGCTTCCACCAGCACGGCGGCGCCGCTGCCACCTGGCTTGGTGAAATGCGCATGATCCACCAGCCGCCGCCCGGCAATATGGCCAGGATCAGCGACCGTAACGCGGGGCGTGCCGAGCGATTGCCCCAGCCTGATCGCGCGTTCTGTATCGGCAGCCAGCGTCAGCGGATCGGACGGCCAGAGCATGGAATGCAAATCCACCAGCACATCCACGCTTTCGATCACGGGCAGCAATGCCCGCACGCGGCGCATCTCCCGCGAATCGCGCGGGCTTTGCAGCCGATCCTCGCCCCAAAGCCGGTTCAGATCCTCATCCAGATAGCGCGTCGCGGTCGGGTTTGCCGGATCAAAGGCCAGGAAGGCTTCGGTATTGGCGAAAATCAGACTGAGCCTGCCCCGTTCCGGCCGGATGCCCGCCACAAGCATTTCCGCCAGCACGGCGGCGCCGGCAATTTCATTGCCATGGGTCAGCGCCACCAGCGCCAGATGCGGGCCGGGGGCGGCGGCGGTGAGGGTCCAAACGCCCGGAATGCCGCAATTGCCGCCAAGCCAAGGGCGCAATTCGGGTACCGCGAATCCGACCGCGAAATGCGGCACGACGCGCCCCCCAGCCTCCGTGTTTGCGGATTGCGTGCCCAGCAAACTTCCCCTCAATTATCTTTCTGAGGGTTATTTTTATACAAGTCACGCGACACGTCTATCCTGGGGAATGTTAAAGATATGGTTCAGCCAATGCCGCGCGCGCCGCGCATCGCCATTCTGGGGCTGCATTTGGAAGCAAATGCCTTCGCACCGGTCACAGTGAAGGAAGATTTCGCCCGGCAATGCCTGGAAAGGGGGGAAGTGATCTCGCGCCTGGCGCGTCAGCCGGTCAGCCATCTGCCATCAGAAATCCCTGGTTTCTACAAGCGCATGGATGAAACCGGCCCTTGGGTGCCGCTGCCTATTCTGGTCATGGCAGCGCCGCCGGGTGGGCCGATTGATCAAAGCCTGTTGAATGACGCGCTGGATGAAATGCGGGCCGGTTTGGCGGCGGCGCTGCCCTTGGATGGTGTCTATATCGCCAATCATGGCGCGAGCAGCGCAACGGGTGATGAGGATAGCGATGGCACCATGGCGGCGATGGTGCGCGCCATTGTGGGGCCTGCGGTGCCGATCCTGTGCACCCATGATCTGCATTGCAATATCAGCGAAAAGCTGATCGGCGCGGTGGATGCCTTCATCGGCTATCGCACCAACCCGCATGTGGATATGCGCGAACGCGCCGCTGAGGCTGCCGATCTGCTGCGTGAGGCGCTTGGCGGTGAGCGTTTCGCGCGCGGCTTTGTGCGCCTGCCGATCACCCCGCCATCCGTGAGTTTGCTGACGGCACGCGGCCCCTATGCGGATCGCATGGCCGAATGTGAGGCGCTGATGGCGCGCGATCCGCGCATTGCCAATGCGTCCATTTGCGGTGGTTTTGTCTTCTCTGATTTGCCCAAATGCGGCATGACCATCACGGTCACAACGCGCGGCGGGGATCAGGCTTTGGCGGATGTGGCAGCGCTTGAAATCGCGCGCGCCACCTGGGCGGATCGGCAGCGTTATGTTGCAAAGCTGATGTCGCTGGCGGATGTCACGGCCCGCGCCAAGGCAGCGGCTCAGGGCGCTGACCCCGTGCTGATTGCCGATGTCGCCGATAATCCGGGCGGTGGTGGGCGCGGCAATACGGCCTATGTGCTGCGCGCCTTGCATGAGGCGGGTGTGGCAGGCGTGGTGCTTGCCAATTTCGTTGATCCCGACCTGGCCGAGGAAGCCCATAAGCTCGGTGAGGGGGCGCGCTTCGCCGCGCAATTCAACCGCAACCCGAGCGCGTTTTCCGCAAGCTTCTCCGCCACCGCGCGCATCCTGAAACTGTCGGATGGCAAGGGTGTGGGAAGGCGCGGCACCATGGCCGGGCGTGCCTTTGACCTTGGCCCGGCTGCGCTGCTTGAACTTGAAGACAGCGGCATTCGCGTGGTGCTGGCGAGCCTGCGCCGCCAATGCCATGAACCGCGCATGATTGAGATGTTCGGCGTGGATATCGCCGCCGCGCGCGTGGTTGTTGTGAAATCGCGCGGCCATTTCCGTGCCGGCTTTGATGAATTCTTCCCCGATGAGCGCATTCTGGAAGTGGATGTGCCGGGCCTGACGAGCCCCGTTCTGGTCAATTTCCCCTGGAAGCGCCTGCCGCGCCCGGTTTTCCCGATTGATCCTGGGGCGGGCTGGTCAGGTGCGGCTTAAACCCCCACAATAACGTTCACATATTTCCG